>DATEVL010000030.1:0-2801 GCA_035281845.1 Anaerolineales bacterium
AGTCGCGCGGGATGCTGGCGGCGCCCTGGACGGCGGAGGCCTCAGCCGCCGCTCCCGAATCACGCTGTGACGCCCGGATCCGAACAGCGGCGTCCGTCACCGTCTTGCGCGTCGCAGGATCGAGCAAGCGGACCTCCACCAGGAGATCCTCAGGTCGGTCGGTTCCCGGCGAAGTGACGGCCCGGACGAGATAACCGCCGGCAACGGCATTGTCGAGCCGAATGTGGGTAGCAGCGTGGGTGTGCGCGGCGTGAGACCGCGGTAGCCCACAGAGCTGAGCGTACGCCTCATCCGCCTTCGACGCGAATGGCGAGCTGGAGGCGAGGCTTGGAATCCAGGCAGCCGCAGCCAGCCCGCCGCCATAGAGGAGCAGGCACGAGATCACAGAAACGCCCGCCGCTGAGAACGCGAGAATAGTGCGGCGCTCGGCAGGTTCGGGCAATCGGTCGAGAAGGAGAGCCGCCATCGCCCCCGTCTCGAACACCATGCTGGCGACTCCGGCCGTATCCACCGGTTCTGGAAAGCCCTGGAAGGGCGCCGCTACCACGCGCGTCAGGGCCCACAGCAGGATCATCCCACCCGAAAGAACGAATCCGCTGGTCCGGACGAAGCGGGTCGGCATGAGCCAGTAGGCTGCCGCCCATCCAAGCTGGAGCGTGCCCAGGAGCGCGAAGAAGAGGCCGTGGGCGGGCGCGTGCTCGGAGTGCTCGACCGTAATGGCGAAATGAACAACGCCGCCGGCCGCCATGAAGACGCAGGCGGCCAGTCGCGTGCTCAGCCAGGCAAGCCGACCGTTCGCACTCATTTCGTTCCGTGGAGACTAGCTGCTTCCCGCGGTCGCGGCCAGCAGCCCCGAGAGGTCGTCGAGCAGGTCCTGCCGGTCGACGTCAAAGGCGTAGTTGGCTAGCAACCGGCCGTCTGCATCGATGACGAAAAGGCGCGTGGAGTGGACTACGACGCCGGGCTCCACTTCCGTATGCAGTTCGTGCGTCGTGCTGGCGAAGGCGCCGTAGCCCTCGACCGTTTCCTTGAGGGTCGCCAGATCGCCGGTCAGGCCGATTATCCCTGGACGAAAGGCATCCAGGTATCGTTGCAGGACTTCCGGCGTGTCCCGCTCCGGGTCGACGCTGACAAAAACAACTTGCACATGGTCGCTGCGATCTCCGATCTGGTCGAGCATCCAATCCAGCGTGGCCAGCGTCGCCGGACAGAAATCGGGGCAGTGGGTATAGCCAAAGTAAACCAGGGCGGTCTTGCCACGGACCTGTTCCAGGCTGAACGACGAACCGTCGGTGGTCTCGAGCGAGAGCGGCGGGGCCTGGGCGACGGATTGATAGACGGTGCCGTGCTGCAGAGCAGGTTGGGACTGGCAACCAGCCAGGGAAAGGGCGACGAAGGCGAGCAGGAGGGGACGATGAAGGTCGCGTTGGCTCATGATCAGGAGTCTACCATTCCGGGTGATGGCCCCGGCGGTGCTAAGATGACTCGGACATTGGGTCGCAATGGCGAAACGAACTGGAGGGATGTCGATGAAATATCGCAGGCTGGGTCGATCGGGTCTGCTCGTCTCCGAGCTGTGCCTGGGCACGATGCAGTTCGGCTGGACGGCCGATGAGGCGACGGCGCATCGCATCCTCGATCGGGCGGTGAACGCCGGCGTGAACTTCATCGACACGGCCGACGTCTATTCTCGCTGGGTCGATGGGAATCCGGGCGGCGTGGCGGAGCAGATCGTCGGCAATTGGCTGGCGGCCAGATCCGTCCGCCGCGACGAGGTGATCCTGGCAACCAAGGTGCGCGGCCGGATGGGGGAGGGGCCGAACGACGAGGGCCTCAGCCGGCATCACATCCTGGCCTCGGCCCAGGCCTCGCTGCGCCGGCTCCAGACCGATCATATCGACCTGTATCAGCTCCATTACCCCGACGAGGAGGTTCCGATCGAGGAGACGCTGAGCGCCCTCGACGATCTCGTGAGCCGCGGCGACGTCCGCGCCATCGGTTTCTCCAACTTCCCTGCCTGGCGCGCCGTCGAGGCTCTGTGGGAGTCCGACCGGCGTCACCTGGCGGCCTTCACCAGCTCACAACCCCACTACAACCTCGTTCATCGACGCGAGTTCGAAGAGGAACAAGAGGCGGTCTGCCGCAAGTATGGCCTCGGCGTCCTGCCGTACAGCCCGCTGGCCGGGGGTTTCCTGACCGGGAAGTATGCCCGCGGCGAACCGCCACCGGAAGGGACGCGTGCCGCGGCGGGAGGCCGGGTGCGCCAATTCCTGGAGCGCCCTGAGATGTGGCGTGCCCTCGAGGAAGTCGAGAAAGTCGGTCAGTCGAGGGGGAAGTCGCCCTCTCAGGTGGCGCTCGCTTGGCTCCTGGCGAAACCGATCGTCACCAGTCCGATCATCGGTCCCCGCAACCTGGACCAGCTGGAGGACAACCTGGGCGCGATGGACGTTGCGCTGACGCTGGAAGAAATCGAGGCGTTGAATAGCGCCAGCGCGTGGTCGGAGTAGAGGAGGGGCGGGTCTCCGACCGTCGTCGCGGCTCCGGCTCGCTCAGGCGAGGTGAGGCCGAACTCACTGCATGGCTGCTCGACAGGGGACGGCAGGTAGTACTGCGCAGTTATGGTAAGTCTGGAATCGGGGTGCTATAATGACTGCCCGGTCCAGGCGACCCCCACATGGAAGCCGCGCTTCACCGATTCCTGGTCTACCTCCGAGATGTAAGGGGCAGTTCGGCCAACACGCTTCTTGCCTATCGAGCTGACCTGCGCCAGTTTGTTGCCGCTCTTGGTCCCAAGGTCGATC
>DATEVL010000031.1:0-7728 GCA_035281845.1 Anaerolineales bacterium
GGGAAGATGATGAGCAGGCCTGCCCCATCGCCTTCGAAGAAGGTGTGGGGCAACGGGCGGCCGTCGTGCATCCTGAGGGGCAGAGGAGCAAATCGGCCCATGGTCCATCTCCCAACAGTTGGTGTAGTCCCAGGCTTGCGCCCTTGGCGCCCTGCCCCCTGGGGGCGCCCGCCCTTGGCGCCCTGCCCCCTGGGGGCGCCCGAAGGGGCGTAGAGGGCGAAGGGGCGTAGAGACCGAGCGAACACTTGCGCCGCGCTGCGCGCAGCGCAGTGCAGGTGAGCGAGGGGTAAGCCTGGGTTACCCCCGGCCTAAAGGCCGGGACTACATCCCGGACGGATCGTACCCTTTCGCTCGGTCAGCCCAGCCTTCGTACGATGGCGCAGCCGAGCGCCGGAGTCTCGGCGGGGTCGGGCCATCGCCCGGCTTTCAACGCTGTCAAGGCCTGCTCCAGATAACTGCGTGTCGCCGGACGGGAGCCAAAGCCGGTGTCGTCGGGTGCACCGCGGTACCTCAGGACCCCATCCGTGTCGATGAGGAAGATGTGCGGCGTGGCCGAGGCCTGGTAGAGGTCGGCCACCGCTTGGTTGGGGTCGAGCAGGACGGTCTTCAATCCGCGCTCCTGCGCCACCCGCCGGATATCCTCGAGCGATTCCCCGCTGCAACAGGCGATCGTCCACAGGTCGGTGGTAGAACCTTGGACCGCGGCCATGACTTGTGGATCCGCGCGGGCCGACCACGGACACTCGACGGACCAGAAGTTGAGCACCACGATCCGCCCAGGACGATCAGGCAGCCGATGCACTTTGCCGTTGATGTCCGGCAGCTCGAAGCCTGGCGCCGGCGCGCCCAGGCGCGCTACGGGATCCATACCGGGCTGTACCCGCCGGCCATGACTCGTCCACCCTCTCGTCCGTCGGCCCAACGCCACCAGACCTCCGGTGGTTCGCTCGGGTTGACCTGATCGAAAAGCACATACGCCAGCCTCGTGCCGTCTGGACTCCACGCCAGGCCGCCATGGTTGAGCTCGGGCTCATCCGTTAGCTGGGTCGGATCGACGCCGTCCGGCCTCATCCGCCAAATCTGTCGGCCGAGCGTCCAGGTGTTTGGATCCAGGCTTCGCCTGGAGAATCCGATCCAGCCTCCGTCCGGGGAATACGCGGGACCGGTGTCCTCCACCAGAAGGTTCTCATCGCCCGAGAGGTCGACCTGCGCGCCGTCCGCGGTGGCGACTCTTTGCAGATGGCTGAAGAACCGAGGGGGTTGCTCCACGGCTGTGCCGGCGTCGGGTACGGGCTCGGGCAGGAAGACGATTTCAGGGAAGATGAGGTGCTCACCATCGGGCGACCAGGCCGGGGTCGCGCCGATCCCGTTGGGGACGACGAAGGCCAGCCGCGCGCCCTCGGGCGAGACCTGATCATAGAGAACATACGCCATCAAGGCACCATCATAGATGGCGAGCCAGTTCAACGAAGACCACAGCGGCTGGGAGGAAGGATGATCCTCGTTGGCAACCAGATACGCCTCGCCTCCGTCGAGCGGCTTCACCCACACGCGGCGAAGGGTTCCGGCGTCGGACCGCGGATCCTCTTGAACGAAGGCCAGCATCCGGCCGTCGGGCGAAAGCGATGAATTACGACAAGCCGACTCCGGTGGACACTGATGCAGAGTCAGATCGCTCCTGTCGGCGAGGTTGAGTTCACGGATCTGCGTCCCGCCCGCACTGTCTGCGTCGAAGATCAGGCTGGCCCCGTCGTGGGTAAGCTTGAAGTCGATGATTCCGCCGGCCGTCTCCGTCAGACGCTCGGGCTCCATCTGCGATGCTGACCAGGTGTACAGGTCGGCCGGTTCCCCCGCCGGCCACAGATAAGCCAGTCGCCCGGCCCCGACGGTGAACGACCAGTGCGAGTTGCTGAGGGTCGGCAGCCCACCCAGAGACTGTGCTCCGGCTGCCAGCTCCACTTCGACCCGCGTTGCTTCCGGCCACGCCTGCGAAGCGATGAAAGTCATCGTACGACCTTCCCAGCGAAAGGCACCTGGGCGAGAAGGATTGATATGGAAGCGAGGCTCCACGGTTTGGGGCCGCATCGCTTGACTGAAGGTGATCGAGATGAGGGGCTGGGCCGGCGTGTCGGAGGCATCGGAGGCGGGCTCGTGGCCGGTCACCCGAGGCCTAGAGAACAGCGCAGCCAACAGCAAGCCCGCCAAAAGACCCAGGGCGGCGTACAGGAGAAGCGGAGAGCGGCGAGGTTGGCGGAGCATGATGTGTTCAAGCTTCTCGCGAGTAGGGGAGAAGCACCCTGGCACCGCCCGCCACGCCGCCCCGGCGTCCTGGCGAGGAGGGCAGGTGTGCTTCGCCCCTACAGCTCGCGGGAAGCCGTCAACCCTTTCGCAATTCTTCCTTCAGATTCTCGATCGCCGGGATCGGTGTGGGATCGATCCCGTAGGCGATCGCCAGATAGTAGGCGGCGTAGTCGCCGTAATGCAGGCAGGTCCACTGCTGCGCCAGCGCCGTCTCGCCCTCTCCGTCGATCAGGTCCGTGTTGTAACCCTCGACCATCAACGCGTGGCGAGTGGCTTCGACACGCCGGGTGAGCCCCTCCTCGTCGAGTCGCGCCCGCAGAAAGACCGCCATGGTCCGCCCGATGAGTTTCTCGGGACCGACGGTGCCGGCAACGACGTTGTGATCCGCCTCGGGCAGCTCCTCGAACTGTGCCGGCGCCTTGGCCAATTCGTTCACCTGAGTGCGCCAACGCCGGGCCACCGGCGCTAGAAGTCCGGCGCCGAAGAAGATCGGCCAGCGGTCCATCAACTGGCCGGCCATCCGTTTGGCCGGGTTGCGCACAACCGGGCTGGCCGCGCCCAGTCGCTCGCGTTGCGCCCGCATCGCGGCGACGGCACTGGCAACCTCCCCGGACGGGTCGGGAATCTGACCGAGACGGGCCAGCAACCGCAGCGTGTAGGCGAACGAGGTGCCGACGGCGGCGCGAGGCGGGCCGGCATGGTCGATCGGCCAGACCGGGTCGCCGTGGCTCGCCGCGCGCATCTGCAGGTCGCCGCCCGAGGTGAAGGTGACTCGTCGTGCCCCGGCTCGCTGCGCGGCGTCGAACGCCGTCAGCGCCTCTTCGGTGTTGCCCGAATGGGATGAGACCACCACCAGCGCGCTCCGCGCGGCGGCCCAGGCCGGGATCCCATACTCCCGCCAGACGGTGAGGCTTGCGGATGCGTGGCGCCGAGCATAGACGCAGGCCAGATCGGCGCCGATCGCCGAGCCTCCCATTCCGGCGAAGATGATGTGCTGCAGCCCCGAGGAATCCGGCAGCGGCAGCGTCCCGGCCTTTTCCCAGGCATGCCCGACCTGATCGGGCAGATCGTCGATCTTCGCCAGCATGCGATCCTTGTCGATCGCCTGCAACCGCTCGAGATCGTCCAGGTTCATCGCTCCCCTCCGCTGCGCTTCGGGGACGCGTCGCGATCCTCCAGCGCCATCCGGTAGACCTCGCCGCGCCGCCAACCCGACAGCCTGGCCACATGACGCGCCGCCTGCGAAGCGGAGTCGCCTTGCCGCTTTCGATCACGCAGCGCCTCCTGGACTGCCGTCGGCTGCCAGCGGCTGCCGGCGGGCGCACCGGAGATCACCAAAGTGAATTCGCCGCGGGGCTCCGTGGCGTCAAAGTGCCGGCGCAGCTCGGACAGCGTGCCGCGCCGAATCTCTTCGTGAAGCTTCGTCAGTTCACGGCAGGCCGCGGCCTCTCGGTCGGGCCCAAGGATCGCCTCCAGATCGGCCAGCGCCGGTCGCAGCCGGTGAGGTACTTCGAAGCATACAAGCGTTGCCGGCTGGCCGGCGCACGCCTCGAGCGACTTCCGCCTCTCGGCCCGAAGACGCGGCAGGTATCCGAGGAAGAAGAAGGAGTCGGAGGGAAGGCCGCTGGCAACCAGCGCGGCCATCGGCGCCGACGCCCCGGGAATCGGCCGGACGGTGTGACCGCGCGCCCAGGCTGAGCGTACGAGCTCGAACCCCGGATCGGACAAGGCGGGCGTCCCGGCATCACTGACGAGCGCGACGTCACCGCCCTCGAGCGCTTCCAGGAGCGACGCCAGCCGCGACCGTCGGCTGTGCTCGTGATAGCTGACCTGCCGGGTGGCGATGGCGTAGCGGGTGAGCAGCTTGCGGGTCTGACGGGTATCTTCGCTGGCGATGAGCGAGACCTCCTTCAATACCCGCAGCGCCCGCAGGCTGATATCTTCCAGATTGCCGATCGGAGTGGAGACCAGGTAGAGGGTTCCCACGCAATGATTCTAGCCGACGCGAAGCCTCCGGCCGGGGCCGGAGGCTTGGGATGGACTCGAGCGGCAGCGCGCCGGGTTTCGATCTAGGCGAGCTTGTCTTCGATCACGGCCCGCACCGCGACGGCCTGCGGGCCCTTGGGGGTCTCTTCCACAACGTACGTGACCTTCTGCCCCTCCTCCAGGTTGCGGTAGCCTTCCCCCTCGATTCCACTGAAGTGGACGAAGATCTCCTTGCCTCCGTCGTCCGGGGCGAGGAAGCCATAGCCCTTGACGCGGCTGAACCACTTCACCGACCCTTGCATCCGGTCCGACTCCATATCCGCCTCCGTCCAGTCTTCGCCACTGAGGCGCCCCCACCGACCGCGGCCAGGGGTCGTCGACCCAGGGCATCCAAAGTCGCGCCGACTCTAGCACAGGAGGATTCTTGCGTCAACGCGGTTGGGGCATGGCCAGGCCCGCACCCGCGGATGTACCCTGGGGCAGCATCGTGGGGATTCCTCGCCGCGCCCAGGTTCGACAACGTCGGTGGGTAATCGAAGGGCGGTGCTCGGAATGACATAGGCAGGCCCATGCCCCTTGAATGTCATTCCGAGGGAGCCCCGAGTCGAACCCTGAACGCGGAGCCCGATGTTTCGAGGGGCGACCGAGGAATCCCTGAGATGTAGCGAATCACAAATCGGCCACGGGTGCGGCCCCCGAATCAGCGAGTCGGTTCAGCGCCGGGTTCGTCAGGAACCCTGTGAAACCGAGAGCAACCGGATACGTTGGCGGAGGAAGAGCAGCGTGATCAGGCCTCCGATGCCGAAGAGCGTGTCGACCAACCTCCAGAAGACCGGAATGCCGCGCAAGGCGCCGAAGATCAGCGCGTGCGGCAGGACCAGCAGGCAGGCCGCAAGGCCGAACGGGATCACCCAGGTGCTGCGCAGCGGATCCCGGACGGCCATCAGAAACGGGATCGCAATGATGAAGTGCCCGAAAGCCAGCCAGTCGTAGCCGTAGGCTAGGAAAGGATAGCTGGCGTACGTGTCCGCCAACGCCCGCTGGACGAGCTGGAGCCAGACCGCCAGCGCCGGCCACCAGCGCGCCATGGTGGATCCGGAAGCGAAGATCGGCGCCATCATTCGGAGCCCTTCCAGCGGGACCAGGGCCGTCAGTCCACTGGCGATCAGGGCGATGGCGAAGAAGAGCAAGACGAACCGTATCTGAGTGAGGCGACGCCGGGGAGGCATGCCCTCAGCGTACGGAAGGCGAAGAGGCGAGGACTCTCAGAGGACTCTCGCACCCGTCGGCGAGTCATTGACAGTCTCGTTGGCCGCATGCTAGACTGATTGCCAGCGCACATTGCACGCTCATCGAGAGAGGCGGAGGGACCGGCCCTGTGAAGCCTCGGCAACCCCACCGGCGTCCTGAGCCTAGGCGAAGGCGCAGGGGGTGGGTGCCAACTCCGGCAGACGACGCGGCTCACTGCCGCGTTTCTGGAAGATGAGGAACCCGCCGTCGACGCGCCGCCTCTTCTTCCGCGAGAGGCGGTTTGTATCTTAGGCGGTGGGGCGCGGTCGGGAAGCAAACTTGAGTGACAAACGGGCACCCGCGGCGATGAATCCACGCGATCGATTTGCCGCCTGGCTTCAGGCGCGCTCTCCGCGCCTGGCCGACGGCGCCATGGGAACCATGCTCCATGCCCGCGGGGTGGCGATGGGGACGTGCTTCGATGAGCTCAACCGCGCCCGCCCGGATCTGGTCCTCGAAATCCACCGCCAGTATCGCCGGGCGGGCGCCGAGATTCTCGAGACCAATTCGTTCGGCGCCAACGTCTACAGACTGGCGGCGCACGGGCTGGAAGATCACCTGGAGGAGATCAATCGCGCCGCGGTGGAGCTGGCGCGCCAGGCGGCTGACGGCGAGACCCAGGTCCTCATCGGTGGAAGCGTCGGACCGCTGGGGGTTCGCCTGGCACCGTACGGCCGCGTCCGGGCGGAGCAGGCGGCTTCCGCTTATCGGCGCCAGATCGCGGCCTTGACCACAGCCGGCGTCGACCTCCTGATCTTCGAGACTCACACCGACTTGCGGGAGCTGGTCCTGGCCGTCGAGACCGCCCACCAGATGACCGACCTCCCCATCTTGGCCTCGATGACCTACACCCGCGACGACCGCAGTCTCCTGGGAGATGGGCCTTTCGATGTCGCCAAGGCGCTCGACGAAGCGGGGGCGGATGTGATCGGCGCCAACTGCTCGGGCGGACCGGCGCAACTCTTGCGCCTCCTGCAGCAGATGCAATCGGCGGCCCCCGAACGTCGTCTGTCGTTGATGCCCAACGCCGGATGGCCTGAGCGACACGGCGGGCGCATCCTGTACGCCGCGACGCCGGAGTACTTCGCCGACTACGCCCGGCTCTTCGACCGGATGGGAGCAGCCGTCATTGGCGGATGTTGCGGGACGACCCCCGAGCATATCGCCGCCATGCGGCGCGCCTTGGACACGCCCGAAGCGCCGGCGGCCTTACAGCTCCCCGTGGTCGAGCCCGCCCGCCCAGGCGTCGCGCCGCCCGCCGAGGAGCCGACGCGTCTGGCGCAGAGGTTGAGCCGCGGAGAGTTCGTCATCTCCGTCGAAATCGATCCTCCGCGCGGATTCTCAACCCACCGATTGCTGGCCGGCGCTCAGTTGCTGGGTGAGGCCGGCGCCCACACCCTCAACGTCGCCGACAGCCCGATGGCCCGGATGCGGATGAGTCCGTGGGCGGTCTGCCATTTGATTCAACACGACCTCGGCCTGGAGAGCGTGCTGCATTTCCCGACGCGCGGCAGGAACCTGCTCCGCATCCAGGGCGACCTGCTGGCGGCGCACGCCCTGGGTGTGCGTGATCTCTTCGTCGTCATGGGGGACCCGACGGCGATCGGCGACTATCCCGAAGCGATGGACGACTACGACGTCGCCCCGTCGGGCCTGATTCGCCTGATCAAACAGAATTTCAACGTCGGTGTCGACCAGGCCGGCGCCGACATCGGTGGCGAGACGTCGTTCGTCGTCGGCTGCGCACTCAATCTGGGCGCGCCGGACCTGGCGCGCGAAGCCGGGTTGTTGCACCGCAAGGTCGAGGCCGGGGCCGACTTCGTCCTGACCCAACCGGTCTACGATGAAAGCGTCGTCCATCGTTTCCGATCACACTACGTAGGCCGCTTCGGTCCCCTGACGGCTCCCCTGCTGGTGGGCATCCTGCCACTCTATTCCCAGCGGCACGCCGCTTTCCTGGCGAACGAGGTGCCGGGCATCCACATTCCCCCAGCCGTCCGGCGGAGCATCGAGGGCGCCGGCGCTCGGGCGTCTGAGGAAGGCATTCACCTGGCGCAGGTGCTGATCGAGGCGCTGGCCGGCGAGGTGCAAGGAATTTATCTGATGCCGCCGTTCCAGCGCTACGATCTGGCGGCGGAGGTGATCGACCAC
>DATEVL010000032.1:0-3431 GCA_035281845.1 Anaerolineales bacterium
CTTCGGAAGATTCGCTCGCCACTCGGCAGTGCGACGATGACGCTGCTCGGGCGCTCTTGCTCGGACAGCCGATGACAGGGTTGGCACGTTGGATCGGAGTTGTCAAGGATTTCTCCAACGCTCTCCCGGTCGGCGGCCAGCGCCACCCTGCCGGTGAGATCGAGCACCGACACGGCCCGGATCGCATCGTCCTGGCCGATGGCATCGATCGTGTTCTGAAGGCCCTCCAGATTTCGGTTGCGCATCTCGTTCCGCAGACTACTTTCGATGGCCTGGGATGTCTGACCGGCAAGGAGGGCCAGGGCTTCCTCATGCGCCGCCTGGTGGCGGCCGTACTGAATCGTGCTGAAGATCCCGAGGAGCAACGCCAGGGGAACGAGCAATCCAAGAGCGACTTTGGCGCGAAGACTGCGGCGAATGGAGAGAGGGATCACAGGGGCGACTGGCTTCTCGAGGTTTGGCCGGCGGCCCGATGGCGCGCTACCTTTGGCGATAAGCCGATTCTACCCCGCCCTACAACCCCTTAACGAAGTAGGTCAGGCCTCGAAACGTGCATGATAGGGGCAGGAGGCTGGCTGCCGCAAGGCGCGGGCCACGGACTGTCAGAAAACGAGCGGGAAAGAACTGTGAAGGTATCCCCGGCCTGCCGAGCGTCAAGGAGCGGCGGGTGGGTGCCCCTGGTCGACTTCGACAGCCGTCGGAGGCGGGTGGAGATGGATGGCGCCTGCCCCGGCTGCCACCTCTGGGCGATGACGCTGCACCGGGCTCTGCTTGCGGAACGTCTCGGCGTCGTCGTCGCTCCCAGCCACCACGGCGCCGTAGTGCAGGAGGCACCGCCAATCCGCGGCCGGATGACCCCGGCAGCGTTTGGGCGAAGGCCGAGGGCGGTCCCTGACCAGAGAACAAGCCGGGCGCCCTGGGCAGAGTCGAGGGGCGCCCGGCTTGGTGTCTTTCCCCGGAACCGGGTCTGACTACTTCATCGCTTCCAGGGCCGCCTCGAGCATTGCCTTGGCATAGGCCGAGTTGTGGACGCCCATGCTCTGATCATAAGTCACGAACTTGTAGTTCCACATGGCGTTGGCGACCGCCTCGGTGACCGTCAAGGGAGCATCCGCGGAGGGATTGCTCCATGTGGCAGTCGCCGGGTCGTAAACCCCCCATAGATCGGTCTCCGGATTCAACAGCTTCGCGTCCACGAGCAGGGTGTGGAGCTCTTCAAGCATCGCCGTGACTTCGGTCTGCACGCCGTTGATGTCAAAGTCCTCGGCATCGGCGTGGCAGGCAACGCAGCGGTCGACGTCGGGCAGGTAGGTGTGGTTGGCGTCCTCGCCGAGGTGGCAGGTGACGCAGGTGTTCTCGACCGCCGCGTAGTGGGTGCTCGGGCTGCCGGTCACACCCAGTCCGCCTTCGCCGAGCAGCATCGCGGCTTCCACACCGTAGTGAGTGCCGAACCGGCTGGAGGTGACATTGATATTCCCGCCCGCGGCCGTGGGCGCCGCGTTGCGGATCTGATGGCAGTTGGCGCACAGGTTGCCTGCGCCGCCGTCGAAGGTCCCGCCGGTCATCTCCAGCGTCACGGGCTGGGCCCCGCCCACCAGCGCCCAGTCGCCCGAGGTGTAGGTGGCGTGGATCTCATGGCAGGTGCGGCAGTCGAACGGCGAGACGTTGACGATGCCTACCACCGACTCATCGTGCGGCGGCAGGCCGGCCGCGATGCGCGCCTTGGCGCCCTCGGTGCCGTGACAGCCGGCGCAGTCGGTGCCTTCGCCTCGTACGAAGGACTCGCCGGTTCCATGAACGGAGTTCTCACGGAACTGAGCTTCCTTGGAGACGATCAACGTGGTGTCATTGTGGCATTCCGTGCAGGTCAGGTCCGCCGCTGCCGCCGCCTCGCCGGGGGGACCGGCTGGGCCGGCGGGGCCCTCGGGTCCGGCGGGTCCCTCGGCTCCGGCACACGCGGCCAGGGCTAGTGCGGCGCCAACGAGGGCCAATCCTAGAATGAGCGTTCGTCTTTGCATCGGTCCATTCTCCTCTTCTCGTCTCAGATCGACGTTAGGGTTCACTTACCGCTGGGTACCTGCGCTTGGGCCTCCTTCCTGGTCGGGTGCATGCCCGCAGGACGCGCCGTCGACAGGGTTCATCGGCTCAAGCCGGCGTCAGGCCCTTGTTCACTGGTGGCTTCGGTTCGGCCTTGCCCGCATTCCACGCTCCACGCCTGCCCTTCGACTTCATTCCGCCCCTTCCATCGCATCGGGCGGTTGGATGACGTTGATCAAGTCGGCGATGTCGGCCGCCAGGAGGTGCTCGCTGGTTAGCAACTGGATCTGGTCGCGCTCCGGATCGAGCCGAACGATCCGCACCTTGGGCAGCGCCTGGAACAGCTCGCTGAGCGAGCAGTGGCGCGTGACCTGCGGGTCGTCGGCGTCGAGGATCACCGCGCTGGGCTTGGCGGAAACGACCTGCTGGAGGGCATCGCCACGATCGGCGTCGACCATGTGCAGATCGAGCCAGTCCTCATGCTTCCGCAGCCGAGCGGCGATGCCTTCGGTGAACAGCGTATGCCCCGACAGAATCACGACACTCGTCCGATCCACGATGACCCGCGTTCGGTCGCAACTACCCTTTGTGAAGATTAATGCAATGTGAGAAGTGCGACCACCTACCCTTGGGCTACTCCCCCGAATCCCTTCGAGTAGGGCGATTCGGCGACGAGTCTACCCGAACGGGTAGGGCGGGAAAACCCTATTCCTGGGAGATCAGGCCTTCCCTCAACGCCAGGGTTGAGGCCTCGGTCCGGTTTCGGGCGCCCAGCTTCTGCAGGATGCTCTTCATGTAGTACTTGACCGTGTTCTCGCTGATCGACATCTCCTGGGCGATGGCCTTATTGGTCATCCCCGACACCACCAATTCAAGCAGCGCCGATTCCCGCGGGGTTAGGCGGTGCTGGGGCTCTTCGGTCCGCCGCTTGCCCTTAGCCAGGCCGTCGATGAGGCGGGTGGCGGTCTTGCGGGTGAGGGCCGCTTCCCCCCGAGCCACGCCTTTGAGGATCTCCAGGAACTCGTCGGCGCTCAGGCTCTTCAACAGGTATCCCTGAGCCCCTGCCTCTAGCGCTTCAAACAGGGTGTCGTCATCCGAAACGGTCAACATGACGACCTTGGCGTGCGGCCGCTCGGCTTTGATCTGGCGCAGCGCCGCCAGCCCATCGAGGTTGGGCATCGAGACATCCAGCAGGATCAGTTCGGGGTCGAGCCGACGGGCAGCCTCGACCGCCGCTTGCCCATCGCCGACCTGCCCGACGACCTGATGGCCGGCGGCCTCGAGCAGGCTGACCAGGCCGTCGCGGAACAACGAATGATCGTCGGCGACGAGGACGCGCATCGTCATTCCTCCGGCGCGGCGAGGTGCACGGTGACGCGCGTCCCCCGGCCGGG
>DATEVL010000033.1:0-2953 GCA_035281845.1 Anaerolineales bacterium
TGCGCGGCGGCATGGGAACCGGGATGCCCTATTGGGGACCGATCCTGACCGAGGCGCAGCTGTGGGCGCTGACCGACTATTTGTGGACATTCCAATTCGGAGAGACTTCATGACCAGACCACACAAACGCCGTCCGAAGAAGACCTCCCCCAGCTTCCTTCTGGTGGCGGCCATCGTCGGCGGCCTTCTGCTTTTCCTGGCGGCGCTATCCGTGCTCGGCGGTTCCGGCGGGCGGAAGGCGGCGATCGAAGTCACCGGACAGCCGCGGCTCAAGGTCGACCAGGAGGTCGTCGATCTCGGGGAGATCCAGCTTGGTCGGACGGTCGAGGCGGCGTTTGTCCTGACGAACGTCGGGGATCAGCCGCTGCGCGTGACTGACCCACCCTACGCCGAAGTCGTGGAGGGGTGTTGACCGCCCATCCCGACCGTCGGTGCGACGGTCCTCCAGCCGGGCGAGAGCACGCGTCTGGAAATGCAGTTCAATATGCACGGCGACATGGGCGGCCGGCACAACTTCCGGGTGCACGTTTTCACCGATGACCCGACTCAGCCCGAGCGTATGGTGACGGTCCTGTCGAACTGGGTCGAGTAAGCGCCCGCCAGGTTGCCTCCCGCGGCCGCAGGACGTCCTCCACGGCTAAACCGCTTGTCCCGGGACAGGCCGATACCCCCGTTGTCGTCAGCCGGAGTCCTCCTACCATGGACCGGGAAGAATGACCCCATTGTCCTCGGCGCAGACCGAAGCGGCCATGGAACGAAGGCGACCGGCAGGCGGCGCGGAGCCTCGGCTTACGCCGCACCGACTCGAGGCTCGGCAACGGTTGCGCTGCATTGCCGGCCACCTGCGGGGCGTCGGAGGCATGGTCGAGGCCGGTACCGGCTGGAAGGAAACCGTCACTCAGATTCGGGCTGTGCGCGGCGCCCTGAACGACGTCGTCCTGATCCTTCTCGCGGAGCACCTGGCGGCGATCGTCGCCGGGGCGCAATCGGACGACGCCGCGATCGACCTGACCTTGCTGGAGACGAAATCTGCACTCCTTGGTGGTCTCGTGATGGACGACGCGGAGGAGCGAAGCTTCGGTGGTCCCGACCGGTAGGCGGCCAGGGATGCCTGCACGCCTGAGAGTCCCGCGCTTCCGCGTCGGTCTGGGTCTGCTTGCATTCCTGCTTGTGGGAGGCGGGCCGAATCACGCGGCGTTGACCGCCGTTGAAGATACGCCCGGCGGCGATCCTGCAGTGGAGATAGTGGCCTCCCTGCCCACCTTTTCGCCGCAGAAAGATTTCACGACGATCCGCCGCGCCAGCCTGCTGCACACCGAGGCGCCGGAGCGGGGCCGCACGGGTGTTCTCACCTACCTCGTACAGCCCGGCGACACGGCCTCGTCTATCGCCCAGCGCTTCGGCCTGACGCCGGAAACGATCCTGTGGGGCAACGAAGGGCTGAGCAGCGACGCCGGCAACCTCCAGGTCGGCCTCGAGCTGAACATCCTGCCGGTCGACGGCGTCCTGCACATCGTCCGGGAAGGCGACACGCTGGCGACTCTGCAAGCCAGGTACGGAATCGCCGCCGAGGTCATCCTGGAATTCCCCGGCAACGGACTCGCGGCTCAAGAGAATCCGATGCTCACCGTGGGGCAGAAGCTCGTAGTGCCGGGAGCGACCAGAGAGGTCGCCTGGGTCGAGCCGGGGCCGCGCGTCCTGGCCGGCCTGGGTCGCCGCTCACCTGGGTTCTATTCCGGGCCGTTGGTGTTCAGCGGGACGGGAGTCTTCCTATGGCCCGTCTCGCCGATCCGGATCACGCAGGGGTACTGGTCGGGGCATCCGGCTCTCGACCTGGATACCTACTCCGGCCAGCCGGTCTTCGCCTCCGACTCCGGCACCGTGATCTTCGCCGACTGGGACAACACCGGCTACGGCAACCTGATCATCGTCGACCACGGGAACGGGCTGTGGACCTACTATGCCCACAACGATGCGAACCTCGTCCGAGCCGGAGACGGCGTCCTGCAGGGCGGGCAGATCGCCGAGTCGGGCAGCACGGGCAACTCGACCGGAGATCACCTCGACTTCCGCATCCGCCTGGCGGAGGGCGGGTTCCTCAATCCCCTGGACTTCCTCCCCTAACCCGAAGCCGGCGGCTGCAATTCGTGAGCTGAGAACTCCATCAGCTACCACCGACGCCCTTCTCGACTCTCGTCGGCGCGGCCGGTTAGCCCAGCATTAGCTTGCTGGGCTAACCGGCAATCGCCCGAGGCAGTGGCCGCACGAACGGCCGAGGCGTTCTACGGCAACGACCGCAAGAACTCCACCAGGTCGGCGAGGTCTTCGTCCCCCAGATCCCAGCGCGGCATATTCCGGCTGAGGTCGGTTCCATCCGGGTGTTGCCCCTCGACGACGGCCATGCGGAAGGCCGCCAGGTCATATCCGGCCATCGCCTCGCCATGCTCGCCCGGCGGGAGGGACTGCCCGTCGGGGCCTTCACCCATCTCTGCGGCCAGCGTCGACCAGCGGATGTCCGGGGCATCCATGGGCAGCATATGCATGACGTGGACGCCGCCGCGCCCATCGGCCCCGTGGCAGGAAACGCAGGCGAGGCCCCAGCTTCCCATCATCATCCCTCTGCCCGGCGGACCGCCCCGGTAGTCGATCCGGCCGGTGCGCTCACTCACGGCGGTGAAGTAGATTCGCTCGCCGTTGCTCGCCGAGATGCCCTCGGTGGCCACCGGAACCGAAGGTCCTGCGAGCCAGGGAAGAAGGCTGCACGCCCCGACCAACACGGCGGCCTGGGACACGACGAACGTCGGAACCCGAGGTCGGCGGCTCATCGCGAGGTTGGCCGGTGACTGTGACGCGGTGCTCGGGTTCCGTCGGCGCGCGCCGCCCGCCGCAGGTCCTCCACGCGGAAGGTGTAGGTCGGGCGCTCCCGCACGGTCCCGCAACCGTAGGCCAGGCC
>DATEVL010000034.1:0-20762 GCA_035281845.1 Anaerolineales bacterium
ATACCAGTCGACCACCAGATCCTCGTCCCAGTCGACGGGGATCCACTTCCCGAGGGCGCCGACAGCCATCAACTTCCCGGGGAAGTCGGCCGACCAGCCGGCCGGGAAGATCGGCGACGACGAGCCGTCATTGCCCGCCGCCGCCACCACCAGCTTGCCCTTGGTGTTGACGGCCCAGTCGATGGCGGCTTGCATCAGCGTAGATTCGTCGCTGCCGCCGAAACTCATGTTGAGCACATTGACGTCGGTCCGGTTGGCGCACTCATAGATCCCCTGGGAGATGTCGAAGTTGGTGCCCCAACCCTGAGCGCCGATCACCTTGACGGCGACCACCTTGCCGTTAGACACCCCGCTGATGCCTTCCTTATTGTTCCCCAGCGCCGAGATGATCCCGGCGATATGGGTGCCGTGGCCGTTGTCGTCCATCGGGTCGACGTCGTTGTTGACCCAATCCTTCCCCTTGAGAACACGCGTCGTCGTCAGATCCTTGTGGAGATAATCCACCCCCGTGTCGAGCACGCAGACGTTCTTGGCCACCGTCGTATTAGGCCAGATGTAGTCCGCCTGCATCCAGTCCCAGCCGTTGTTCCACCACAGCATGGGATCGCTGGGATAGGTGGTCTGTGTCTTCCCGCGGCGGATGCTCTTCATCGATCGCAGCAACTGGGTCGGCACCACCCGGACCTCGCCGTCCTTATCAACATCCCGGGAGTAGTCGGGGTTACCGTGGCGATCCTCGATCACCGGGTCCGGCACGCTGTAAATGAAGTTCGGTTCGGCGAAGATCACCCCGCGTGTTGAGGACAGACTCCGTGCGACTCCTTCGACGTCGGCGCCCGCCGGCAAGCGCAGCAGCGCAGCACCGGTGCTGCTCACGCGCAGGACCTGCCCCCCGACCGAAGCCGCCAACGCCGTCGCGCCCTCGACGTACAACGGGAGGTCTCTGCCGGGCGTAAACCCAACGACGACCTCGCCGGGCACATAGGCCCCCGGCCCCGAGTCTTGCTGGGCTTCACTCGCCAAAACCGGCACCGTCGAAACGAAAGGAACCAGAAGAGAGAGGAGAACCAGAACGTGGACGATGTTGCGTGTGTTCATAGCCATCCCCGTGGGAAACAGTTTGCGGCCAGACCGCGCGGAAACGAGTGTGATCCATCAATCACCGATGAAGAGCTTGATGGCGCGCCTCCTTGTCCCCTGATAGCAGGGAGAGAACGCACCGACAGGGTGCGTCAGGTCTCGAATGGACGGGTGGACAGGTGGAGCGATGAAAGCGGCTGCCGGTGACGGTCCTGCCCGGGCAGAATCCGCCGATCCGCCTTCGCAGGCAGGCGCGGGACGACCCTTGGCTGAGGGCATCGGCCGATCGAAGCGGGATCGGATGAGGATCCCCCATGACGGAATGATCCGCTGGGCGACTTCCAATCCACTGTAGGGGTCAGCGAGGTTGAAGTCAACAGGACACGGGCCAACGGGAGCGAATCTGACATTGAAGGTCGGGTACGTCGTTTTCGCTCCTCGTCAGACCTCGATCTTTTCGATAACGCGATGGACACGCGTCGTGCGAGGGACTGATAGGCCTCCACCTCCTGTCGGTTCCCTTCCTGGAGGATCGAACGCAGCGTCGGTCGCTGAGCCGCCAGCGTGGCCAGTTGATCCAGTTGTGCCTGCTCAGCATTCAACAGCGCCAGGGACGAAGTCGCTCCCTGCTCAACCCGGCTCCGTGCCTGGCGTTCCAGTTCCGTTCGGATCAGGCTGTAGGCCGGCAGCGCGGTCGCCGCCGCCGTTAGAAAGATAACGGCGACCAGCCCCACGACCAGGCGTGCGGAAAGGCCGGCCCGGACGAGCCGCCCTAGGACACGGGCCCGATAACTATTCATTTGTGCTTCTCTTCACATTCTATCCCCACATCCCCATTGCACGAGACGCGGTTCGACGGACAAGACAGGTGAGCACTGTCCGGGTCGCCATCCACTCGTTGGAAAGAGCCAGCTTTTGCGAGGATGAACCTCATCCGATAGCAGCCACCGCGAAGCCGGCCCCTGCGCAAGCAGGAGGGCGCAGTGAAGCTATTTCGCCTGGATTCCCGCCTGCGCGGGAACGACAACCTTTTGATGTCGCCCCCGCGAATCGCGCTTCGCATCCCGAAGGGGAAGCGGGGGCCCAGGCTTGGGCCGTCCTCTCCAGATTCCTGATGACGCGGGAATGACCTTGCCCTTGGCCGCGCCCACTTCATCGGGGGCGCGACCCAGAGCCACATTCGGGAGGCTGGCGGCGGGCTGTAAGGGTCTCTTCCATGGGGAAGTCCGGCGGACGCATCTATGACTTTCCCCACTGGGGTTGTCCGAACCTCCTCACGGACCATATTTGGAGACCGAATCGTCTCGGGGTCCTCGGGGAGGGGATGACGGGCACGTCGCTGGTCGGCGATCCTTTTTGCATCCTCATCGTCACCCAGGGAAGATGGGGCGATCGGATCGCGTCCAACATCCGAACCCATGCGCCGGCGGATTGGACGGTGGAGACGTGGGGCGCGCCTCTGCGTCTGCCTCCCGTCGTGGACGATCCCGATGAGTTCATCCCTGCCAGGCTCCCGGCGGCACACCTTGTCCTCTGCCTGGGCGAGGTCCCGGGCCTGGCCCAGCTCCTCCCCGACCTCGTCCGTCGCAGCGGGGCGGGCGCCGTCATCGCCCCAATCGACCACACCGCTTCTCTGCCGCCAGGACTGCAGCGCCAAGTCCAAGTCTGGCTGGACGAGATGGGCGTCCCCATCGCCTTCCCGAAACCGTTTTGCACGCTCACCGGGGCCGGCTTCAACGTTCGTCCGCTCACCAGCGACTACGACGACCCTTTCCTTCGGCGATTTGCCGCCGCGTTCGGACGTCCCGAGTTCCGGATCGAAATCGAACGCGGCCGCGTGGCGCGCGTCGAGGTCCTCCGTGATTCGGCCTGCGGCTGCGCCTCGTATGTCGCGGCTCAGCTGACCGGAACGCCGGTCGATGACGCGATCGAGAAGGCCGGAATGCTTCACCATCACTACCCTTGCTTAGCCGGCATGGACCAGGACCCTGACTATCGCGACACCCTGATGCACGTTTCGGGGCATCAAGTGCGCGACGCCGTACGCGCCGAGATCGAAGATCATCTCGCCCCCGTCGCCTACTTGCGCCCGGAGGGTCTCAGTGAATAGACAAAAGGCCACCCATTTCAGAGGCCCTCAACCCCCCACCCCTACCCCTCCCCCCGATCTTGTGGGCTCGCTCAGTGCGACAGTTTGTACTCGGGGGGAGGGGAGAAACCCAAAGGGGAAGGGGGTGGCGGAGCCACCCCCTTCCCCTTTGAAAAAACCAAACCCCCTCCCCCTGGCCAAGGGACTGTGGGGGCGAAGGGCCTTGCCGGCAAGGGGGAGGGCCGGGGTGGGGGGAACAGGCCGCCACCGCCCGCGAGGTCGTGAAGCACGTCTTGGGTTACGGCCGAGGAAGTCGAAATGGATCCGTTGAGACTTATCCTCCCCGCCCTATACGGCGACCATCACGTGGCGCCGGTCCGCCGCGCCCTCGAACGATTGGAGGGCGTCTCCGACGTCACCGTCAGCCCGGCGGCGCACGAGGTCTCGCTCCGTTTCGATCCCGCTCGGCAGTCTGAGTCGTCGGTCGAGAAGGCACTGGCCGGCGTTGGATACGTCACGGGAGACCCGGAGCGCGCCGTCCCCAGCGCCGGCCCGGCCGCGCCGCGTCACACGGCGGCCTTGTCCGGGACGCTCACTTTCGCCCACGAACCTCCCGCCTGGGAGGGTCGGCCGCTATGGCCGTGCCCAGGTTTCGACGTACCTGCCATCCCCGAGAACTGAGTCGAAGAGGAGACACCCATGGCCGATGAGAAACCCTCGAGAAAGAAGATGCGGACCCCCGAGGAGCGCTCGCTCGACCCAGCGGCGCGCGAGATGCTCATCCGCGCCGACGAACTCGGGTTGGAGACGGCCTTCTCCCGCGCCGACCAGATGGCGCCGTGCCCGATCGGCGCCACCGGGAACTGTTGCAGGGTTTGCTTCATGGGGCCCTGCCGCCTGGTGAAGGACGGCCAGACCGGGGTCTGCGGCGCCACGATCGAAACGATCACTGCGCGCAACTTCGCTCGGGCCGTGGCCGCCGGGGCGGCGGCCCATTCCGATCACGGCCGCGACCTGGCCTTCACCTTGCGCGCCACGGCGCTGGGCGAAGCCCAGGGTTACACCATTCGCGACCCCTTCAAGCTTCAGCGGCTGGCGACGGAGTTCGGTATCGCCACCGAGGGTCGCAAACTGGACGAGATCGCCCTCGACGTCGCCAATGCGTGCATCGCCCTGTTCGGCCAGCAGACGGGCGAGCTGCCGATGGTCGAGCGCGCCCCGAAGAAGCGCCAGGAACTGTGGCGCAAGGAGAAGCTGGTACCGCGCGGCATCGACCGCGAGGTCGTCGATGTCCTGCACCGTACCCACATGGGTGACGACCAGGATCCCGATCACATCCTGCATCAGGCGATGCGCACCGCCATGTCCGACGGCTGGGGCGGCTCGATGGTCGCCACGGACCTGTCGGACATCCTCTTCGGCACGCCCAGCCCGCTGGTCTCGCAGGTCAACCTGGGGGTGCTCAAGACCGACGAAGTCAACGTTGTCGTGCACGGTCATGAGCCGACCCTATCCGAGATGATCCTGGCGGCGACCAGCGATCCCGAATTGCTGGCGTTAGCCCAGGCGAAAGGCGCCAAGGGCATCAACCTGGCCGGCATCTGCTGCACCAGCAATGAGACCTTGATCCGCCAAGGCGTACCCTCGGCCGGCAACTTCCTGCATCAGGAGCTGGCGATCCTGACCGGCGCCGTCGACGCCATGGTCGTCGACGTCCAATGCATCATGCAGGCGCTGCCCAACCTGGCGCAGAAATTCCATACGCTGGTCATCACCACTTCGCCCAAGGTCAAGATCACCGGCGCCACCCACATCGAGTTCGACGAGCACCACGCCCTCGACATCGCCAAGGACATCGTGCGGCGGGCGATCGACAATTTCCCCAACCGCGGCGAAGTGCACATCCCCGACATCCGCTCGGACGTCGTGCCTGGTTTCTCGCACGAGTACATCAACTACATGCTCGGCGGCAGCTACCGCTCTTCCTTCCGCCCGCTGAACGACGCCATCATGTCGGGCCGGATCCGCGGGGTCGTGGCCGACGTCGGCTGCAACAACCCGCGAACGACGCAGGACGCCTCCCACGACTACCTGGTCCGCCATCTCTTGAAGAACGATGTGCTGCTGGTGGAGACCGGCTGCGGAGCCATCGCCAGCGGCAAGTACGGCTTCCTGCTGGGCGAGGCCGCCATGGAATGGGCCGGCCCGGGTCTGCGCGAAGTGTGCGAGGCCACCGGTATGCCGCCGGTGCTCCATATGGGCTCGTGCGTCGACAACACCCGCATCCTGACCGTGCTCTCGCATATGGCGAAGGAGGGCGGACTGGGCGACGACATCAGCGACATCCCGGCCGTCGGCATCGCCCCGGAGTGGATGAGCGAGAAGGCGCTGGCCATCGCCTCCTACGCCGCCGCCTCCGGCGCTTA
Organism: Anaerolineales bacterium; assembly: GCA_035281845.1. Taxonomy (GTDB): domain Bacteria; phylum Chloroflexota; class Anaerolineae; order Anaerolineales; family E44-bin32; genus DATEVL01. The sequence goes on from DATEVL010000034.1 coordinate 5,596, forward strand.
CGTGATCATGGGCATCAATAGCCCGGTGGAAGGAAGCACGGTTGTCACCGACATCCTGAGCGAGGGCTGGGAGCGCACCGTGGGCGGCAAGATCGAGTTCGTCGTCGAACCGGAAGAAATGGTGCGCCGCATTCTCGAGCACATCGACAAGAAACGCGCCGCGCTCGGCTTGCCGGCCTGGGAAGCAGATCGGTTCGGTCGCAGTGGGGACGCTCGCATGCTCGAAATCGAAGCCCTCGAGCCCGAGGCCCGCGCCGAGGCGATCTACGGCGTTCCGGCGATTTGACAGAATGATGACGATGGTCCGCGTTCGTAACCCCCTTGCCTCCTCCCGCTGGCATGATCGTGTCTCGCCTGGCTGCGCGTCTCGCCAAGGGGAGGGGGTGGGATTCTTCAAAGGGGAAGGGGGTGGCCTTGCCACCCCCTTCCCCTTTGAGACCTTATCCCCCCTCTCCGCCACGCGCCGTCGACTTGAAAACAGATTCACCGCGGAGAGGGGGGTCAGGGGGGTGAGGTCCGCGCAACGACGAACACATCCGAACGAATCTCCCCCGCCCCGCGAGGAGGGCTAAGTATGTCCCGTTACATCGCCACCCGAGCCATCCGCGGCGCCAACGCCATCGTCATGGAAGCCGACCAAATGCTGCAACGGGCGATCGCGGAGAAAGGACCCGAGACTCCGGTCGCCTTTCCCAACACCGCATACCACCTTCCTTTGATCCTGGGCATGACGGGGCGCGAGGTCGACAAGATCGGCGACTTGCCACCGATCGTCGAGCAGGCCAAGGGCTTGCTGCATCCGGTGCCTCCCGACCGGCGTTGGACGCCCTACCTGGGCGAGACCCTCGACAGCGGCATGGCCACCCTGCTCGCCGAAGAGACGATCATGGCGCTGCGCTATGTCTACGGGCAGCAACCCGAGCCGATGTCCGGGTTGCAGCTCACGGGAACTTCCTTCACCAGCCCGGACGAGGCGGGGGCTGACGGCCACAGTCCGGACGGCCATCTCAACGGACCGATCGACGACATCCAGCTGCGCACCTGGGGCATCCAACTGGTCGACGGCCGAATGCCCGGCTTCGCCGCCATCGTCGGTTGCGCCAAGTCGAACGAAGTCGCCGTCAAGATCGTGCGCGAACTGCAGCGGCGCAACATCCTGACCTTCCTCTCCGGCAACGTCAATGGCCGCAGCATCATCCACCAGTTGATGGAGGAAGGCGTCGAGCTCGGCTACGACACCTACACCGTTCCTTTCGGCACCGACACCATCTCCGCCATCTACGCCCTGGGATTCGCCGTCCGGTCGGCGCTGACGTTCGGCGGGATGAAAGGCGGCCAGGCGCGCGACATCCTGATGTACAACAAGAATCGCGTCTTCGCTTTCGTCCTGGCCCTGGGGGAGGTGGATGACTTGAAGTACGCCACCGCCGCCGGGGCGATCAACTTCGGCTTCCCGGTCGTGGCCGATACGATCATCCCTGAGATCTTGCCGACCGGCGTGACGACCTACGAGCATGTTGTGTCGATGCCCTTCAACGAGATCGCCGCCAAGGACGACTTGGAGCGCGCCGAGCGCCTGGTCCAGAAATGCATCGAAGTGCGCGGCGTGAAAGTCAAGGTCAGCGAGGTGCCGATCCCGGTGCCGTATGGTTCGGCCTTCGAGGGCGAGGTCGTCCGCAAGAACGATATGCGCGTCGAGTTCGGCGGCAAGAAGAGTCGCGCCTTCGAGTACCTGTTCATGGCCGGGCTGGACGAGGTCGAGGACGGGGTGATCGAGATCATCGGACCGAATTTCGACGATGTCGAAGCCCAGGGGGCGATGGACCTGGGGATCCTGGTGCGGGTGGCCGGACGCAAGATGGAGCGCGACTTCGAACCGGTGCTCGAGCGCCAGATCCACTATTTCATCAACGGCGCTTCGGGGATCCAGCATATCGGCCAACGCGACATCGCCTGGATCCGCATCTCGCAGGCGGCGGCCGACAAGGGTTTCAATATCAAGCACTTCGGCGACATCTTGCACGCCCGCTTCCACGACGACTTCGGCTCGATCGTCGACAAAGTCCAGGTCACGATCGTCACCGATCCGGCAGTGCACGTCGAGTGGCTGGAGAAGGCGCGCGCCGCCTACGAGGAGCGTAACGTCCGCCTGGGCGCCATGACCGACGAGAGCGTCGACGTCTTCTACTCGTGCACCCTGTGCCAGTCGTTCGCGCCGAATCACGTGTGCATCGTCAGCCCGGAGCGGCTGGGGCTGTGCGGAGCTTACAACTGGCTCGATTGCAAGGCGTCCTTCCAGATCAACCCGACCGGTCCCAACCAGCCCATCAAGAAGCAGTCGGCGATCGACACCGTCAAAGGCTATTACAGCGGGGTCAACGAGTTTGCCCTCGGCGCCAGCCATCAGCAGGTGCAGGAAGTCTCCATGTACTCGATCATGGAGAACCCGATGACCGCCTGCGGCTGCTTCGAGTGCATCTGCATGGTCATCCCCGAAGCCAACGGGGTGATGATCGTCAGCCGCGAGGACACCAGCATGACTCCCGCCGGCATGACCTTCTCGACGCTGGCCGGGATGGCCGGCGGCGGCCTGCAGACCCCGGGGATCATGGGTCACGGCAAGTTCTACATCTTGAGTCCAAAGTTCGTCTCGGCCGACGGCGGTTTCAAACGCGTGGTGTGGATGTCGTCGGTGCTCAAGGAGCAGATGGCGGAGCAACTCAAGGGCGTCGCTGCGCGCGAGGGCGATCCCGATTTGATCGAGAAGATCTGCGACGAACGCGCCGCAACCGACGTCGAAGGCACGGTGGCCTACATCACCGAGAAGCGCCATCCGGCGCTGGAGATGCCGCCGTTGATGTGAGGCATCACTTCGATGCTGTTCCGATCCCTCCCCCACCCCTTCCCCTCCCCCGGCATGGACGGATCCTTGCTGTCTGCGATCACCGCCGGGGGAGGGAATGGTTTTTCAGGAAGGGGGGAGAGGCTCCGCCCCTCCCCCCTTCCTGAAAGAAACCTCCCCCTCTCCGCCCAAGGCGATGTGGCGAGGATCCGCGCTCAGGGGCAGAGAGGGGGCCGGGGGGTGAGGATGGAGTCTGCCCCACGTAAGGGGCCAGAGGAGTGCTTCCATGACGATTGAACTCCATAAAGAGAAATCCACCGGCTCGGTCCGCACCGTGACGATCGGCGCCACGAAGGATCAGGGGGGCACCCGCGCTCGCACGCTGACCCTCGGCGGCGAGACGGCGCTGCCCTTCCTCGCCTTCGAAGGGGCCTTCCCGAATCGTCCGGCGCTCGCACTGGAGATCCGCGATCGAAAACCCGACGACTGGTCGCCTCTGCTCTATCAGGCGTGGGGCGAAGCGATGCAAGATCCGGCCGACTGGGCCCGGGCCGCCGAGGCCGCCGGTGCCGACTTGATCTACCTGGTCCTGAGCCCCACCCAGGCCGGCGGTTCGCAGAACGTAGCCGCTGCGTCCCGCGCCGTCGTTCGCAAGGTACTTCAGGCCACCGGCCTGCCGCTGGCCGTGGTCGGTCCCGGGCAGGCCGACCTCGACAATGAGTTGATCGTCGCCGTCGCCGAGGAGGCCAAGGGCGAGCGGCTGCTCATCGGCATCTGCGAAGACAAGAACTACCGCACGATTGTCGCCGCCGCCCTGGCCAACGACCACCTGGTTCAGTCCAAGACTCCGATGGACGTCAACCTCTCAAAGCAGCTGGTCATCTTGATTCACGACATGGGCCTGCCGCTCGAGCGCATCGTGATGGACCCGACGACCGGCGCGCTGGGCTACGGCATCGAGTACGGCTACTCCGTGATGGAGCGCCTGAGGTTGGCCGCGCTCCAGGGCGACTCGATGACCCAACAGCCGATGCTGGTCAACCCGGGCGAAGAGGGTTGGAAGGTGAAGGAGTCGAAAGTCGGGGAGGGTGTTCCGGCGGCGTGGGGCGACTGGAGTCGACGAGCTCTGAATTGGGAAGCCTTGACGGCCGCCACCCTGCTTCATTCCGGAGCGGACCTGCTCGTACTCCGCCATCCGGAGACCCTTCGCCGTCTGCGGCTGGTGATCGACGATTTGGTGGCCGCATAACCCTCACCCCTTCCCCTCTCCCTTGCGGGAGAGGGGTGCGGAGGTACAGATGCCGCTAACGGGTCTCGAAATCTACAAGCTCCTGCCGCAGACGAACTGCAAGGAATGCGGCTACCCCACCTGCCTGGCCTTCGCCATGAAGCTGGCCGCCAAGCAGGCCGAGCTGAAGGGTTGTCCCTATGTCAGCGAGGAATCCAAAGCCAAACTCGAAGCGGCCTCGGCGCCGCCTATCCGTCTGATCCAGGTCGGCGGCGCCCAGCACCGCCTCGAGGTCGGCAGCGAGACCGTCCTCTTCCGCCACGAGAAAACCTTCTACCATCGCCCCGGACTGTTCCTGCGGCTGCGCGATACCGAGGGCACGGAAGCCATCAAGAAGAAGGCGGCCGAGGCCGACGCCTTCCAAGTGGATTACGTCGGTATCAGCCTGGGGCTGGATGGATTCGCCGTCGAGGCCGCCTCGGGGGATCCGTCCGCGTTCGCCGCCGCGATCGGCGCGGTACGCTCGGCAAGCCGAAAGCCGCTGATCTTGATCGCCGCCGCACCGGATCTGATGAAGGCCGGGATCGCCGCCTGCGGCGGGACAAGGCCCCTGTTGCACGCCGCCACGGCCGACAACGCGGCGGCCATGGCCGATCTCGCGCGTGAGGCCAAGGCCCCGCTCGTTGCCCAGGCCGACGCCTTCGACGCGCTGGCGGAACTCACGCAGAAGCTGATCGCCGCCGGGGTCGAGGAGCTCGTGCTCGATCCGATGGTCCACGGCTATCGCGGTTCGCTGCATGCCCTCACTCACCTGCGCCGGTTGGCGCTGCGGAAGAACTTCCGGCCGCTGGGTTATCCCATCCTAACCTTCCCCGGCGCCGGGGGCGGAGCCGATGAGCCCTTGCTGGCGGCGGAACACATCACCAAGTACGCCGGGTTCATCGTGCTCGAGTCCTTCGACCCGGCCACGCTCTACCCGTTGCTCGTCTTGCGCCAGAACATTTACACCGACCCGCAGAAGCCGATCCAGGTCCAGCCGGGCGTCTACGAGATCAATGCCCCCGACGGCAAGGCACCGGTGCTCGTCACGACCAACTTCTCGATCACCTACTTCTCCGTCGCCAATGAGGTCGAGGGCTCAGGCTGGCCGGCGTGGTTGGTCGTGGCCGACGCCGAAGGGATGAGCGTGCTGACCGCGTGGGCCGCCGGCAAGTTCGATGCCGAGCGCATCGCCAAATCCGTCAAGGGCTTTGGCGTCGCTGAGAAGGTCGGGCATCAACGCTTGATCATCCCCGGGCAGGTGGCCGTGCTATCCGGCGAGCTCGAAGAGGAACTCCCAGGCTGGCAGATCATGGTCGGACCACGCGAGGCGGTCGACATCGGATCGTTCCTCAAGGCAATGTGGCCGGACGGGAAATGAAGGAAGGGGGCACGCCGTGAGGAGTCTCGGGGTCAGGCTGGCCGGTTCCGCCGCGGCGCTCATCGTCCCACTACTCATCGCCGCCTTGGCCTGCGGCACCAGCGCTCCGCCGCAGTCGGTAGGACCCGTCCCTTCGTTCACCCTACCCCCCGAATGGACGCCAACCGGCGGTGTCCCGGCAGCGTCGGTCGCCGGTTGGACGACGTTCACCGGGAATGGGGTCGAACTGATGCTCCCGCCATCGTACGAAGGCGGCGACCCGACGGCCCTGGCTCAGGAACTAGGCGACTTACTGGACGAGGTTCCCGAGTACGCCTCGATCGCCGAAGCCATCCGCCAGAGTCCCACCGGGTACCGTTTGCTCACCATCGACCCGACCAACGACTCGATCGTGACCGTCACGGCGCGCGACGTCCCGGCCGAACTCTCGATGTCGGAGTACGTCGACGCGATCGGCGCGGCGATCGTCGAGCAGGTTCCGGGGACGTCCATCATCCAGAAGGGAGTGATTCCCTTCCGCGACGGAGAGGCCAGTTGGCTTCTCCTCGAATTCGTTTCCGGGGATGCCGTCTCCTGGCAACTGAGTTATGGCGTTCGCCAGGGCGCGCAGGTGTGGAACTTCAATTACGGCGCCGCTCAGGAGGACTATCCGCAACTGCAGCCTGTCTTCGATCAGAGCCTGCAGACTGTTCGGTTCCTGCCCTGACTCCACCGAAGGGCAGCCGCAGGAGGAGAGAGAGATGACCCTCCGTTTGAGCACCATCCCGCGCGACCCCTACCTCGGCTACGAGCCGCAGCGTGTGGCGCGCTGGGCTGCCGCCTGCCTGCAATGTCTTCCGCCGGCGCCCTGCACCCAGGCCTGCCGGCGGAAGGCCGACATTCCCACCGTGATGCGCCTGGCGGGCCAGGCAGCCTGCGAAGGGTTGGCGCTCCCGCGCTGGTTCATGGAGCGCGACGAAGTCGAGGCCGCCCGGATCAGCGACGCCATCACGGATGCATACAGCTAGACGTCGAAATGCGAGGGGATTTCGTCCCCAACGGTCACATGAAAATCTGCGTCACCTGCGCCTCTTCTTCCCCCACCCCCAGCCCCTCGCGGAGCACCCCTGTGGGGCTCCCCCGCATTGTTGAGGGTCCTCATTCCACGTCAACGTGTGCGGGGGAGGGGGAGGTTTTTCAAAGGGGGAAGGGGGCAGTCTTGCCGCCCCCTTCCCCCCTTGAGTACCTCTTCCCCCCTCTCCGCCAAGACGCAATCGGTAGGTGCGCGCCTTTCATGGCGGAGAGGGGGGCGAGGTGGGTGAGGCGGCGTCAGCGACGGGCAGCGGTCGTGAGCCCTCGGCGGACGGGTCGACGCTGATGGCAACCCACCGGGTCACGCTCCTGCCTGCCGGCACAACGGTCGAGCTCCCCACCGGGGCTCTGATCGTCGAAGCCGCGCAGAAAGCGGGGATCGAAGTGGCCCAGCCGTGCGGCGGGCAGGGACGCTGCGGCCGGTGTTCGGTGCACGTCGAGGGGGTGGGCTTCCGCCGCCGCTCCGCGCTGCGCCTCTCCTCCGCCGACCTGGATGCCGGTTACGCCCTGGCCTGCCAGACCGTCGTCGAAGGTGATCTGCGCATCTCGTTCCCGCCGCCTGAGACTCTCCAACGCATGCTCGTCACCGATCGCGTGGTGGCGCGCGAGGAACTTCCTTTCTCGTACGACCCGACGAGCATGCAATCGCTGCGCGTGCTGCAGGTGACGCTGCCGGAGCCGTCGTTGCTGGACAGTCGCGACGACCTGGCGCGCCTCCTGGCCGGCCTCGCCGACGCAGGACACTTTCCGATCGACGTCCCCCTCCCCGTCCTGCGTCGGCTGGGGTCGGACCTGCGGCTTACGCAATGGCAGCCGTGGGTCGTGCTCCAGCAAGGAACCGGCCCGGCGCGGATCGTGCAAATCAGCGCAATGCCGCCGCGTCTCCTCGGCCTGGCTATCGACATCGGCACCACCACCGTCAGCGCTGAGCTCGTCGACCTGGCAACGGGAGAGACGTTGGCATCGACGGCCGAATACAACGAGCAGATCGCTCGTGGCGAAGACGTCATCAGTCGAATCATCTATGCCTCGAAGGACGACGGGCTCGAGGATCTAGGCCGTTTGGTCCGCCGAACCGTGGGCGCTTTGCTCGAACGGATCCAACGCCGCACCGGCCTCGACTCGTCGAGCATCCTCAAAGTCACGGTCGCCGGCAACACGACGATGACCCATCTCTTCCTCGGCCTGCCTCCGGCGACGGTTCGGTTGGCGCCGTATGTTCCCGCCGTCCACCACCCGCCCACCTACACCGCCGTCGAACTCGAGCTTCCGGTCCATCCGATGGCCTCGGTCGATGTCCTGCCTGGAGTGGCATCGTACATCGGCGCCGATATCACCGCCGGCACCTACGCCGCCGGACTGGCTACGACCGATCGCCTGACGCTATTCATCGATGTCGGCACCAACGGAGAAATCGTCCTAGGCGGGCGCGACTGGCTCGTCGCCTGCGCCTGTTCGGCCGGGCCCGCCTTCGAAGGTGCCGGCGTGGTGGACGGGATGCGCGCCACCGAAGGGGCGATCGAGGAAGTGTGGGTCCATTCCGGGACCTGCGAGCCGACGATCCGGGTCATCGGCGGAGGGCGGCCGCGCGGGCTATGTGGATCGGCGCTGATCTCGCTCCTGGCCGAGCTCTTCGTCACGGGCGTGCTCGACCGCGGCGGCAATTTCAAACTCGACCTGGGGACCCCGCGCCTTCGGTCGGGCGAACATGGTCCGGAGTACGTCGTCGCCTGGCCGGACGAGACGGCCACCGGTCGTGCCATTGTCCTGACCAAGGTCGATGTCGACAACCTGATGCGGGCCAAGGCCGCCATCTATGCGGGGTTCAGCGTGCTGGCCTCGAGCGTGGGTGTCGAGCTGGCCGACGTCCAGCAAGTGCTCATCGCCGGCGCCTTCGGCAAGTACATCAATGTCGAAAAAGCGGTTCAAATCGGGTTGCTGCCCGATTTGCCATGGGATCGATTCCAGTTTCTCGGAAACACTTCGCTGCGCGGCGCGCGGCTGGCCCTGCTTTCGCAAGCGGCGCGCGACTCCGTCGTTGACCTGGCCCGCCGCATGACCTACGTCGAGCTTTCCGCCGACAACACCTTCTACGATGCTTTCACCGCGGCGCTCTTTCTGCCGCATACCGAGATTCGGCGGTTTCCCAGCGTGGCCGAGGTCTGGGAGCGCCAGAACGGCAGGCCGGAGCCGGTGGTCTGAGGCCATGGTCGAGATATCCGGCCTGCACATTCTGCTGACCTATCGCTGCACATTTGAGTGCGACCATTGCTTCGTCTGGGGAAGCCCGCGTCAGGAGGGTACGTTCACCCTGGCCGACATCGAACGTGTGCTCGTCCAGGCCCAGGCGGTTCCGACCCTTCGCACCGTCTACTTCGAAGGCGGCGAGCCGTTCCTGTTCCATCCGATTCTTGTCGCCGGGGTACGGGCGGCGGCGCAGCGCGGCTTCGAGGTCGGCATCGTCACCAACGGTTACTGGGCGACCAGCATCGAGGATGCGATCGAATGGCTGCGGCCGATGGCCGGCCTGTTGATCGACCTGAGCGTCTCCACCGACCTGCTCCACTACGACCAGGTTGTCAGCCACGAGTCCCGCAACGTCCAGGCGGCGTGCAAGCGCCTCGGCATTCCCTTCGCGACCATCACCTGCGAGCTTCCTCAACCTGCGCCGTTGGCTCCGCTCCAAGGAAAAGGGCAGCCGGTCGAGGGCGGCAGCATTATGTACCGCGGCCGCGCGATCGCCTCCTTCGCCGGCGAGGCGGCCAAACGGCCATGGGACTCTTTCGACGGGTGTCCGCATGAGGACCTGGCCGCGCCGGACCGCGTCCACCTGGACCCTTTGGGCAACCTGCACCTCTGTCAGGGGCTGGTGATGGGGAATGTATTCGAGCGCCCCCTGCGGGAGATTGTCGACACGTTTACGCCGCAGCAAGATCCGGTCGTCGGCCCGCTGCTCGCCGGAGGGCCTGCACAGCTCGTCCGCGCCTACGACGTGCCCCATGCGGAAGACTACGCCGACGCCTGTCACCTGTGCTACACGACGCGCCAATTTCTGCGACCTCGCTTTGCCAAGACGCTTGTCCCCGGACAAATGTACGGCGAGGGACTCCTGTGAGCGCGCGGCAAGCCTCCGTTCTGGACTGGCTCCTGGAGAAGCAGGATCCCGGGGTTCGCTATTTCGCTCTGCGAGACCTGCTCGGCGCGCCGGCCGACGACACGGACGTGGCAGCCGCGCGGCGCGCGACGGTGCGGCATTCGCCGGTTCGAGAGATCCTCGCCGGTCAGAAGCAGGACGGCTACTGGGTCAAACCCGGCCCCGGATACTCGCCGAAGTACACCGGGACGGTCTGGTCGATCATCTTCCTCGGCCAATACGGCGCCGACGGCAGCCATGCCCGGGTGCGGCGCGCGGTGGAATACGTCCTCGACCACGGTCGATCGCCGCTGGGCGGCTTCTCGGTCAACGGCTCCTCCGGCGCAATGATCCATTGCCTGCAAGGCAACCTCGGCGCGTCGCTGCTCGAACTCGGCTTCGGCGACGACCCGCGTCTGGCCGCTGCCCTCGACTGGCTGGCGCGGAGCATCACCGGCGAGGGAATCGCCTCGGCGCGCTCGAAGGAATCCGTTCGCTACTACCGCGGCGGCAACAGCGCGCCCGGCTTCTGCTGTGCGGCCAACAACCACAACCCGTGCGCATGGGGAGCCATCCCGGCGCTTGATGCACTGAGCCGCATTTCGGCGCCCGACCGAAGTCCCCGCGTCCGGCGCGCTCTGAAGGCTGGGACGGATTTCTTGCTCGGCCACGATCCGGCCGTTGCCGATTACCCCATGGGCTACAGCACCCGGCCCAACGGAAGTTGGTTCAAGTTCGGCTATCCGATGGGCTATGTCACGGACGTCCTGCGCAACGCCGAGGTTCTGGTGCGGCTGGGGCGCGGCAAGGGCCGCCGCCTCAAGCACCTGTCCGAGCTCATCCTCCAGAAGCGCGGCCCCGACGGGCGCTGGCGCCTGGAGTACAGCTACCGCGGAAAGACGTGGGCCGACACCGAACACAAAGGTTCGCCCAGCAAGTGGGTCACGCTGCGCGCTTTGCGCGCCCTGAGAGGTATGGGAGTGACGGTATGACCAAGACGATTGCGCTCGCCGGTAAGGGCGGCACGGGAAAGACGACCGTCGCCGCATTGCTCACCCGCGCCCTGCTACGGCAAGGCGCCTCACCGGTGCTGGCGATCGACGCCGATCCGGCGACGAACCTGCACCTGGCGCTCGGTCTGCCCACGCCGGCGACCGTCGGGGACCTGCGCGAAGGGATGCGGGCCGAGGCCGGCAACGGAGCCCTGGGTGTGGCCGTCAGCCGGCAGGACTACCTCGACCGCGAGATCCGCATGGCGCTCGAGGAGGGAGACCTGGTCGACCTGATCGCCATGGGCCGCCCGGAGGGGCAGGGATGCTACTGCGCCGTCAACCACCTCTTGCGTCAGATCCTGGACGAGATGGGGAAGAGCTATGCCACCGTCGTGATCGACAATGAAGCCGGCATGGAGCACATCAGCCGGCGCACGACGCGCGATGTCGACCTGCTGCTGGTCGTGACCGACCCGACGGTGCGCGGTGTGCGCACCGCGCAGTCGATCGCCACGATGGCCGGCGAAGTCGACGTCCATGTTCGCCGCAAGATGCTGGTCATCAACCGCGTGGCCGGTGATCTGCCCGAGGAGCTCGAAGCGGCCATCGCTGCCACCGGCCTGGAAGTGGCGGCACGCATCCCGGCCGATGACCAGATCGCCGACCTTGATGCTCGCGGCCAGCCGCTGCTCCACGTGAACGACACTTCGTCTGCTGCCCAGGCCGTCGAGGCGTTGGCTGCGGTTGTGCTCAAGGAATCTTGAGCGATCCACTGCGCCATGGCGCCATCCCTTCGTCACCCACCCCTACCCCTGCCTCGACAGGGTCAGCAGCATCGAGCGCAAGCCGGGGGAGGGTCGGGGTCGGGGTTGGAAAGCAACCTTGCCTTAGCTTAGACCCGCCGAGAGCGCACCTCGAGGAGGCCCCTCATGCTAAAGATCGGTGAAAACATCCACATCATCTCGCCCCGTGTGAAGGCGGCCGTGGCCGAACGCGACGGGGGGTTCTTCGTCGACCTGGCTCGCCGCCAGAAGGCCGCCGGCGCCGATGCCCTCGACCTGAACATCGGCCCCCAGAAGAAGGCCGGGCCCGAGGTCATGGACTGGCTCGTCGATTGCGTCCAGGAGGCGGTCCCCGGGCTGACTCTGTCGTTCGACACGACCAACCTGGCGGCGATCGAGGTCGGGCTGAAGAAGGTGGGCGCCAATTCCATCATCAACTCGACGTCGGCCGAGGAGGAGCGCCTGGCCAATGTCCCTCCACTGGCGGCGAGGTACGGGGCGCGTTTGATCGCCTTGTGCATGGAGAAGAGCGGGATCCCGGTAAGCGCCGACGCCCGCGTCGGCATCGCCATGGAAAAGCTGATGCCTCGTGCGCAGGAAGTCGGTCTGCCGATCGAAAACCTGCTCATCGACCCGCTGATCCTGACCGTTTCCGGCTGCCAGGAGTATGTGCCGCATGCCGTGGAGACGGTCCGCATGCTGAAGATGGTCGCCGATCCCCCGCCGCTGACCGTGGTCGGGTTGTCCAACGTCTCCAACCAGGTGCCGGCCGAGATGCGGCCCCTGCTCAATCGGGTTTACATGGTGATGCTGATGGCGGTCGGCCTCGACGCCGCCATCCTCGACCCGCTCGACGATGACCTGATGCATGTGATTACCGCGATCGAAACCCGCGACGGCGGCTCTCCGGTCAAAGCTCTCTACCTGAGTCTCCATGAGGCGGTCGCCGCCGGCGGGACCCTCGAGCCGGATCAGGTCGACATGAAAGATCCGAATCAGCTTGAGATCTGGAAGACGGTGCAGGTGTTGCTCAACAAGGTCATCTACACCGATTCGTACCTGCGGTTGTAGGCGGCTGTCCTCGGCCCAGGGGGCCGGGGGGAGGGGAAGTGCTTTCCCCTCCTCCCGGCCCCCATGCCCCCATCCCCCCACCCTCGCATGGCGGGTTTCCGCGGCCGATGTCGATCGAGGTTTGCGCCAGGTAGAGGGAAGACAGGGGAGCGGGGATTGGCAACACGGGATGAACCTTCTTCGTTTTCCCTCCTTTTGCAATGACACGCCTTCCGACTCGCGATTCATCCCAGGCGTCTCATCCTCCGGGAAAGAGGTCCTTTGCGGGCAAGCCTCGATCGACCCCCGGCCGCGAAGACGAGCCATTCAGGGGAGGGGTGGCGGGGGTCCGGGGGCCAAAGGGGAGGGGGCTGTAAGCCCCCGTCCCTAGGCCCCCGAAGGTGGGGGCTCGGCACTCCCGGGGCGGTTAGCACCATCGAGCGGGGAGACCGCGGGAGAGGCCATCTATCAGTGCGGTGCCCTTCCCTCTGGCACTGGGCTGCCTGCCACCGCTGGGACACACTACCAAGGCAGGGGCCTGCCATTAAGGCCCGCTGGATGGCTCGTAGCGAATCATCCGGGCCTCATCGCGACCCAAGGAGGTCAGATTGATGGAGAAAACGGCCCCTCGCCCGAACATCGAGGCGCTCTTGGCCAAGGCCAAGCAGCCTTCCGCCGACGCCATGCGTCTGCATCCCTACTACCGAGGCAAGGTCGAAGTCGCCCTGAAGTGCCGCGTGCGGGACTTCAACGACTTCGCCATCTGGTACACCCCGGGCGTGGCGGCCTCATGCCGGGCCATCGCCGAAGACCCCGAGTTGGTGTACGAGCACACCCACAAGTGGAACACCGTCGCCGTCGTCTCGGACGGGACGCGGGTGCTCGGCTTGGGCGACATCGGCCCCAAGGCCGGCCTGCCGGTGATGGAGGGGAAGGCCCTCCTGTACAAGTATCTGGGCGGCGTCGACGCCTGGCCGATCATGCTCGACACCAAGGACCCCGACAAGATCATCGAGACCGTGTTGCTGCTCCAGCCCGGCTTCGGCGGGGTTAACCTGGAAGATCTCTCGCAGCCGAAGTGCTTCCGCATCCTCGACACGCTGCGCGGCCGGGCCGAGATCCCGGTCTGGCACGATGACCAGCAGGGGACGGCCACGGTCACGCTGGCGGGGCTGATGAATGCGCTCCGTCTCGTCGGTAAGAAGCTGGGCGAAGTTTCGATCGTCTTCGTCGGGTCCGGCGCCTCGAACGTCGCCTGCGCCCGATTGATCTTCAATTCGGGCGCCGATCCGGCGCGCTGCCGCGTCGTCGACAGCAAGGGCATCCTGCACAAGGGTCGCAGCGACGTCGAGCTGCGCAAGGCCGAGTACGTCGACAAGTGGAAGATGTGCCACTCCACCAACGCCGAAGGGCGACAGGGCGGCATCCCGGAGGCGATGAAAGGCGCCGACGTCGTCATCGCTTTGTCCAAACCGGGACCCGGGACGCTTCTTCCCGAGTGGGTGCGCGGCATGGGCAAGGATGCCATCGTCTTCGCCTGCGCCAATCCAGTCCCCGAGATCTGGCCCTGGGAGGCCAAAGAAGGCGGGGCCGCCATTGTCGCCACCGGCCGCTCCGACTTCCCCAACCAGGTCAACAACTCCCTGGGATTCCCCGGCATTTTCCGTGGGACGCTGGATGTGCGCGCCACTACCATCACCGACCCGATGTGCGTCGCCGCCGCCGAGGCCCTGGCCGGCATGGCCGTGGAACGCGGCCTGACGACGGAGAGCATCCTGCCCAACATGGACGACTGGGAAGTGTTCCCCCGCGAAGCGGCGGCGGTGGCGGCCAAGGCGGTGGAAGAAGGCGTGGCCCGCAAACCGATGACCTACGACGAGGAGTTCCGCAATGCTTCCGAGATTATCGGCCGCTCGCGCAACCTGACGAAGTCGATGATGGCCGAGAACTTCATCCTCGACCCCGACGCCTGAGACGGAAAGGAGAACGACAATGTATGACCTGATCATCCTGGGCGGCGGGCCGGCGGGATTGACGGCCACGGTCTATGCCCTGCGCAAGCGCCTGAACGTGCTGTTGATCACGCGCGACTTGGGCGGCAAGACGAATTACCGTTTGCAGCTGCCGTTCGTCGAAAAGCACCTGGTGATCACCGGCGAGGAGGTCGTCAGCCGCTTCGCCAACGAGATCGAGTACCTCGAGTTCGCCCGGGTCTACGACAAGGCCGAGAAGGTCGAGAAGATCCGCGGCGGCTTTCAGGTGAAGACCCGCGGCGGTAAGAGTTACGACGCCCGCACCCTGCTCGTCGCCACCGGAGCCTTCGGCCGGCGGCTGGACGTGCCGGGCGAGAAAGAGTTCATGATGCGAGGGCTGTGCTACAGCGCCGTGTCCTACGCCCCGCTGTTCATCGAGCGCGACACGTGCGTGATCGGCGATACGGCGCTGGCCCTGCGCTCGACTGCCGAGCTGGCGCGCATCGCCCGCAAGGTCACGCTGGTAGCGCCGACCCACGGCGAGCTCGATACGGCCATGGGGCGCAAGGTGCTGGCGTCGCCCAACGTCGAGGTGCTGGAGGGCTACCAGGTTCAGGAGGTCATCGGCGACGAGTATGCACGGCGCCTGCGCATCCGCCGGGACGGCGCCGATCGG
>DATEVL010000035.1:0-3354 GCA_035281845.1 Anaerolineales bacterium
GCGGGACCTCAGCGCTGCCCCGATCCGCGCTTCGAGCGACTCAGTCATGCCATCCCGCCTCCAAGAGGACCCTGATTGTATTCCCTCTGGCGGGAGCGAGTCGGTGCGCCTCTACCCTCACCCCGGCCCTCTCCCTTCCAGGGAGACTACAGTCCCGGAGCGAAGCGGAGGGAGGTCTGGGGTGTGGGTGGATCATCAAACATCCCTGGCGCCGGAGGGAATACAATCAGGGTGGTCTTGGAGGCGGGATGGCATGGCTGAGTTGCTCGAAGCGCGGATCGGGGCTGCGCTGAGGTCCCTTGGCATGACTCTGGCGCTGGCCGAGTCGTGCACCGGAGGCTTGATCGGCCACCGTCTGACCAACATCGCCGGGTCGTCGGACTTCTTCCTGGGGGGGATCGTCGCTTATGCGTACGATGCCAAGGAGCGGCTGCTGGGGGTCCATCACCAGACGCTCTACGAGCACGGCGCGGTGAGCCGCGAGACGGCGATCGAGATGGCGCGCGGCGCGCGGCAGATGCTGGGCGCCGACGTCGGTCTGTCGGTTACCGGAATCGCCGGACCGACCGGGGGCCTCCCCGGCAAACCGGTCGGGCTGACCTGGATCGCCCTCAGCACGCGCGAGGGGGAGAATGCTGAAGAACACGTCTGGCAGGGCGACCGGCTGTCGAACAAGGAACGCTCGGCCGAGGCGGCGATGGAGATGCTGCTGACCTCGCTCCAGAGGAGTTGACCGGCGCCAAACAGGCATCACCGGCCAGTGGCGACGGCGATCGCCCTGACCCTCAAGAGCCCAGGCGGACTACCCCCCTCACTTTTTCGGGTGCCTTGAAGCTTGAAGAGGGAAGAGACCGGAGAGAAGCCTAGGGCTACCCGTCGGGCCCCCGGTACCCATCCCACACCGCCAGCGCCGGCTTGGCTGTTCCGTCCGATTGGCGCAGCCCGACGGCGCTGAACATCCCCAGTGTATCGATATCCGTCTCTTCCCGCCCCAGGTCGCGCATCGCCTGGGCGTATTCGTCGGGATCGAAATCACTAAGAAGGAGGTAGATCCAGAACGCCAATCGGTCACCGATCTGGCCATGCAGCGCTTCCAGATAGCCGACCTGATCTTCCGGCGTGCCGCCAAAAGGACCGATCGGCCTCGAGGTGAAGCCGCCCTCGCCCACAGCCAGCGGCTTGTCGGTGCGAGCCAGCAGCGGCGCGTAGTAGTCGTCGGGGATCTCGTCCGCCGAGGGGAAGACGACGAAGGGATAGGACGAGATGACCCAGACGTCGAGCTCAGGCTCGAACGCCTCGACCTGATCCCAGTTGATCGAATACGGCGCCCTCCCTTCGGAGGCGCCCGGGATGAGGTTGTTCAGGTCCTCCCATTGAAGGGAGGCGAAGACCTGCGTGGCGGGGGCTTCGGCCTTGACGGCGGCGTAGGTCTCCCGGTAGAGGCTCAGGAAGTTGTCGAAATCCTCGGGGTGGGCGTCGGCGTAGGTATTGATCTCCGACGCCAGCCCGAGGTAGACCGGCCGAATCTCGCGCAGGACGCGCAGGGTGAAATTCCGAAAGGCCTGGCGCACTTCGGGGGTGGCGAAAGTGGCGTCGGCCCAGCCGGACGGCAAGCCGAAAAACTCGCGCCGGTTGAGCCCATTGAGTGGATCGACGACGAAGACCGCCTCCAGACCCTGCTGCCGCGCCAGGATGACCTGGTTACGGATGTCGGTGATCGCCTGCGACTCCCCCTGGCCGCCGTCGACGAATTCGTCCCAGGGGATGTTCTGCTGGATCAGGACGACATCGCCGTGGTCCCCCATCGCCTGGAACGTCTCCAGGACGCTCTCGTACGTCGGCCGCGGCGGCGAGGGGAAGAATCCGTAGGCCGTCCGGCCGGAGTCGAAGACGGAGTTGTCGGGCGGCGGTGGCAGCTTGGCCGGTGTCGTGGCGCAGGCCAGGGCGGCAGCAGCGAGCGTCCCGGCCGCCAGCAACAGGGCCTTCTTCATCCGAACTCCTTTTCGGCTCGTGTGACTACACTACCGGCGCAGCGTCTCAAAGGTCGCGCCCAGCGGGAGCGGGCGAAAGACCCCTCGCTTCGCTCGGGTGCTTCGCCCCTACATTGAAATCGTCGAGAGGATCGCTCCCCCCAAGAACATGTAGGGGCACGGCATGCCGTGCCCCTACGAGACCCATCGCACATCAGGGTTTTCTCAGCTCAGGTAATCTCGCAATTGCCGGGCCCGCCGCGGATGGCGCAGGCGGCGCAGGGCCTTGCCCTCGATTTGGCGGATGCGTTCGCGCGTCAGGCCGAATTTCTGCCCGACCTCTTCCAGGGTATAGGAACGGCCGTTGTGCAGGCCGAAGCGCAGGCGCAGGATGCGCGCCTCACGCGGGCTGAGCGTCGACAGCACATCCTCGATCTTGTCGCGCAGCAGGTTCTGGTAGGCGGACTGGCTCGGGGTGGGAGTCGTCTCGTCTTCGACGAAGGCGCCCAGCTCCGAATCCTCCTCCTCGCCCACCGGCGTCTCGAGCGACAGCGGGCGCCACGAGACGCGCATCATCCACTGAACCTTGCGGGCGTCGGTGTCCATCTCGTGGGCGATCTCTTCCGGCGAGGCCTTGCGCCCCATGTCCTGCTCGAGCTGGCGGGCGACCTTGTACAGCCGCCGGATGCGGTCGGACATGTGCACCGGGACGCGAATGGTGCGCCCCTGGTCGGCGATGGCGCGGGTGATCGTCTGGCGGATCCACCAGGTGGCGTAGGTGGAGAAGCGGAAGCCGCGCTTGTAATCGAACTTCTCGACGGCTTTCATCAGCCCCAGGTTGCCTTCCTGGATCAAGTCGAGGAAGGGCACGCCGCGGGCCATGTAGCGCTTGGCGATGCTGACCACCAGCCGCGTGTTGGCCTTGATCAGATGCTCGCGCGCCAGCCGCATGTCCTGGATCTGGCCCTGGTATTCGGCGCGTTTCTTGGCGGAGGCATTGCCGTTGAGGCGGCTCAGGCGGGTGTCGGCCAACCGTCCGCGCTCGATGCGTTTGGCCAGCGAGACCTCTTCCTCCACAGTCAGCAGGGGGACGCGCGACATCTCCTTCAAATACAGCCCGACCGTGTCGTCGGTGGAAATCGTCGTCAGGTCGAAGGTCTCTTCCGGCGCCGGCAGCGCCGCTACGGGGCGCAGGTGAGGCGGGACTTCGTCGGCATCCTGATAGACCTCGACCCCGGCCCCGCGAAAGAAGGCCTGAATGCGTTCCATCCGCTCGGCGGCGTCCTCCAGATCGGGGAAGACCGACAGCACGTCGGCCCTGGTCAGGTACCCCTGGTCGTCGCCTTTCTCCAGGAGGGTGGCCAGGGCTTCGCGGCGCTGCCAG
>DATEVL010000036.1:0-32085 GCA_035281845.1 Anaerolineales bacterium
TTCGAACTTGGCGTCGGCGCCATTGCCGCCCGATTCGAGGAGTATTTCCTGACGAGCCTGGGCCTCGACCTGTGTGTCGTCCGCTACCATCACCGCGACGATCCGCCCCGCGCTCAGGCCGAGGCGCTCGAGCTGCTGGCGCAATCGAATTACATCGTCGCCGGGCCGGGGAGCCCGACCTACGCCATCGAGCACCTGCGGGGGACGCCGATCCTCGGCGTGCTGATCGAGCGCTGGCGCAGCGGGGCCCAGCTGGTTTTCGCCAGCGCCGCGACGATTTCGCTGAGCCGCTACGCCCTGCCGGTCTACGAGATCTACAAAGTTGGACGGCCTCTGTACTGGGCCGAAGGCCTCGACTTGTTGGGAGCCCTCGGCCTCGAACTGGCGATCGTGCCGCATTGGGACAACGCCGAAGGCGGAACGCACGACACGCGGGCCTGCTTCATGGGGATGGAACGTTTCGCGAAGCTGCGGGACATGCTCCCGGCGACGGCGGTCGTCCTGGGAATCGAAGAACACACAGCCGTCACCCTCGACCTGGAGCGCGGTACGGCCGAGGTGCAGGGCAAGGGCGGAGTGTCCATCCTGCGGGGAGATGAGCAACGGCGCCGTGCCACGGGTGAATTCTTCGCGCTGGAAGACCTGAAGCCTCCGCGTCCGGCCCCCGCCCCGCGGGCGGCGCCCAGACGCGCCACCCGTCCCGACACACCACCGGTTCCGGTCGGCCAGGCGGCGGAGCTCATTAGCGCAGGCGACCTCGCCGCCGGGTTTCGCCTGGCTGCCGCGGGCGCCCTCGACGACCTGGCGGCACTGCTTCATCAGGCGGCGAATGCGGCGGAGCGCCTGGCCCCTTCCGACGACAGCCTGACCTCGCTTCTCGATGGTCTGCTCGATCTTCGGGCCGAGTTGCGAGCCCGCGGTGAATGGGAAATGGCCGACTCGCTTCGCCAACACCTTTTCGACGTGGGAATCGAGGTGCGCGACACTCCGCAGGGCGCCCTGTGGGTGCGGGCGAGATGAGGCGCCGGGCGAGAGGCGCGGTCGAAACGACAGAGGACGGTCCGGGCCCTGGATCGTTCGAGGCGCCCACCGTATCCTGCGAGCGGAGATGACTATGACCGACCTGGAGGCTTTCCGCCGGGAAAAGGACGATTTCTTCAGGACCGATCCCGATAGCCCCCTGACGCCTGATCAGCAAGAGGGTTTCACCGGCTTGCGCTACTTCCCGGAAGCTCCAGCCTTGCGACTCGTCGTCGACGTCGAGCGTTTCGCCGAGCCACAGGCGATCCGAATGCAGACCAGCACCGGAGACGTGCAGGACTACCAGCGGTTCGGTCGATTCCGTTTCATCGCGGACGGGCAGGAAGCGACCCTGACGATCTACCGCAACGAGCACGGCTTCTTCCTCCCCTTTGCCGACTCCCTTGCCGGAACCGAGACCTATGGCGCAGGCCGGTACCTCGAGCCAGAGCCGTTGGCCGATGGGCGTTTCGAGATCGATCTCAATCTCGCTTACAACCCCTACTGCGCCTACAACGAGAACTGGTCGTGCCCGATCACGCCGGCAGAGAATCGGATCAAGCTCCCGATTCGCGCGGGCGAGATGGTCTTCGAGGAACACTAGCTCCCGCGAGCTTGAAGCTCGCGGGGAACTTTGCTCATCGGGGAAGCCTGGTTGCCCATGACCTCATCCTTTGATCCCGAAGGCTTCGAGCCGGCCGCCCTGGCGGCGGTCCCCGAGCTCAGCGGGGCGCGCGTGCTCGAGATCGGCGCCGGCGATGGACGCCTCACCTGGCAGTACGCCGCGCGCACCCGCTCGGTCGTCGGACTCGATCCCGACGGCGAGGCGCTCGCCTACCTGCTCGAGGACATGCCTCCCCTGCTTCACCGACAGGTCTGGCCGGTTCGAGCCGCCAGCGAGTTTCTTCCCTTCAGCTCCGAGCGCTTCGACGCGGCGCTGTTGGCCTGGTCGCTTTGATGTATTGAGCGCGAGGGCATGGTCCATGCCCTGGTGGAAGTCTGGCGCACCCTGGCCCCGGGCGGAGTCCTACTCGACATCCGGCCCTACCTACCCTTTGGCCCGCTGGAACTGGTCGAAGGGCCGCAGGCGCGCGTTCTCGGACGTTTGGACGAGGTCGAAGTCGACATCGACAGCGCCGCCGCCGATGAGGCGATCGCCGAGGTCACGCGTCGAGGGCTGTTCGGCCTGGATCGGGTTGATTCGTTCTACTCTTCCGCCTATTGGGGCTCGGTCGGCGACCTGCGCGAATACCTGCGCGACTGGGAGGACCATGCACGCATGCCGCGGTCTCTGGCGGGCGAGGCGGGCAAGTCCCTGAGGCACGCAGGCCCTAAGGCGAGGCTGCGCCTCCGAACGTACGTCGTCGTCAATCGCTTGCATCGAACCTTCCCGAAAGCTAAGCCCCGCGGCCCTCGGTAGGAGGCTCGAAACGAAGGCCGCGGGGTGAAGCTTCCGGGAAGGTCTTCGGCGAAGGTCATTCGGGCGCGCCTCGTCCCGCCATTTGGCGGTGCCGCAGGTGCCCCTGCGTGCCCTAGAATGGGGATCGCTGAGCCATGTCCGACTGGCCACGCGCCCTTCAGGCTTCGCCGCCGGCGGTTTCGTTGCCGCGTCCCTCCACTTGGGCGCGCCTCTGGCTGCCCGCCGTCGTCGTCCTATTAGCTCTGTATGCGGGGTTGCCCTGGCTGGCTCCCGTTTTCATGCATCTGGGTTGGACGAGCGGCGCCGACGCCATCTATGCGGTCTATTCGACGCAGTGCCACCAACTTCCGCAGCGATCCCTCTTCCTGTTCGGCCCGCGCCTGATGTACTCGCTTTCGCAGATACAATCGGCCTGGCAGGACACGGCCAACCCGATGATCCTGCGCCAGTTCACCGGCAGCGAAGCCATGGGTTGGAAAGTCGCCTGGTCCGATCGCATGACGTCGATGTACTTGAGCCTGGCGGTTTTCGTTGCGCTCTACCGACCCGTCCTGCGCCGGCTGCGCCTGCCTTGGTGGATCTTCGTTCTCCTCTTGGTGCCGCTGGCGGTGGACGGAGTCAGCCACGCCGCCAGCGACTTAGCGGGAATCGGCGCCGGCTTTCGAGATGGCAATGCGTGGTTGGCGGCTCTGACGAACAACTCGCTGCCCGAAACATTCTATGCCGGCGACGCGCTGGGCTCGTTCAACTCTTGGATGCGATTGCTCACCGGCCTCCTATTCGGTTTGGGCGTGGCCGGGCTGGCCCTGCCCCAGCTGGAAGCGGCCTTCGGGGCCAGGAGCCATCCGCTGAATCCTAGGAACAACCGATTTCCGCCGCAGCCCTAGCCCGGGCCGCCGGTCAACGATGATCTCAGCGAAGCCGGGCCGGTTTACCACGGAGGATCGATGCCGAAGGAGTCGAAGCGCGAAGCGCGCCGTCGGCGAACGCGACAAAGCCGCCGACGGACTACTCTCATCGGGGGAGGTGTCGGCCTCCTGGCGCTGGTTTTCATCGGATGGTTCGTCTCCCGCCTTGCCCGACCGGCCGCCGGAGAGGACGTGGCCTTGATGCCGGCGACCCACATCGCCGAAGGGAGCGACCCCGGTGTTTACAATACAGATCCCCCAACATCCGGGCCGCACTATCCGGGCGAGTACGACGCACGCTTCTATGAGGAGGCCGATCTTCCGGGGCTTCCGACTTTCCACGAGGGATACCTCGTCCACAACCTTGAACACGGGTATGTGATCTTCTGGTACAACTGCGCCGCCGTGGCCTCGCTCAATTGCGCTACACTCAAACAGGGGATACGAACGGTCATGGCGCAGTTCGACGGGGTGAAACTGATCGCGTTCCCCCGGCCATCGCTCGCCAGCCCTTTGGTGATGACCACCTGGGGACGGATGCGGAGCTTCGATGCCTTTGACGCGTCCGTGGCCGCGGATTTCATCCGCCGCAATCGCAACCGGGCGCCGGAGCCCAACGCGCCGTAGTGCCATGACCCCACCGCGACCCGTTATGATACGGATGCGACGGCTGCCCGACCAAAAGGAGGAACCTCATGGCGATTGATCCAGTCTGCGGTATGGAAGTCGAAGAGAAGACGGCCGCCCACAAATCGGACCACGGCGGCCAGACGTACTACTTCTGCTCGCCAGGCTGCAAGCGGTCGTTCGATCAGAATCCCGAGAAGTACACGGCCGCCGGCAGCTCGGGCAAATCGGGGCATGCGGCACATCACCCATGAAGGCTGACCACGGGCCTCTGGACCGGGTCTGAAACCCTGCCCTACGCGGCGGACAGATGAAATCGGAAGGGGCCCGACGCTTCGAGTTGCCAGGCACCTCTACCTTCCACATCCATTACGCTTTCCGGCATGGTAGCTGACCTCGAGGGCTCCCCCATCCGGGTCGTGCTCGCCGACGACCACGCCGTCGTCCGCCAGGGGATCCGCCAGTTCCTGGAGCTCGCCCCGGGTATCGCCGTCGTCGCCGAGGCGGCCGATGGTGATGAGGCCCTGCGCATGACGCGCCAGCACCATCCGGATGTAGTGGTGCTCGACATCCAGATGCCGGGGAAGTCCGGCATCGACGTCGCCCGCACTTTGCGCGCCGAGCGGCTGCCCCTCGGAATCCTCGTGCTGACGGCCTTCGACGACGAGCCCTACGTGCGCGCCGTGCTGCAGGCCGGGGCCAACGGCTACGTGCTGAAAACGGCCGACGCCGACGACCTGGTTGGGGCGGTGCGCGCCGTCCACGAAGGTAAGTCCGTGCTCGATCCGGCGATCGCACGCCGAATGATGCAACAGCTCGCTCGCGAGACGGCCCCGCTTCCCATCGAGTCCCTCAGCGAGCGGGAGCTCGATGTACTGCGCCTGGCGGCGCACGGCTACACCAACAAGGCCATCGGCGCCCAGCTGTCCATCAGCGACCGAACGGTGCAGGGTCATCTGGCCAACATCTACGCCAAGCTGCACGCCGCCAGCCGCACCGAAGCCGTCATGCGCGCCGTCTCGTTGGGATGGATCGCCCCTTCCCTCGACGACTCCCCGACGGCCTGAACCCGTCATGACCCTCCCCGCCCCTGGCCCGTCCCGGCGCGCCCGACGGCGCGGCCCGGGCCTGACGCCCCAACTCTTCCTCTTCGTCATCCTGCCTCTCACCGTGCTGCTGGTGGTGATCTCGTTTGGCAGCCTGGCCTTGCACTCTCAGGCGATGCGCGCCCTGGTTGCCGAGCGCGAGGCCCGCACCGTTCACGCCGCCGCCGATGCCATCAGCCAGCAGTTGCATGACCTCGGCCGAGCGGTGGCCCTGCTCGCCGCCCACGACGGGACCTCGCCCTCGTCCGCAAAGGCCCTGACCGACTTCGCCGATCTGAGGGACGACTTCCGCGCGTTGGCCATCGTCGACGACAGCGGCGAAATCCTGGCGACGAACGTGCCCGAGGAAATGTGGACCGATGTCCCGCTGGCCCAACTCGTCGCCCAAAGCCTCGCCTCGGGCGAGGCAAGCTTCTCCGATCCTTTATCTTTTCCACTGTCCGATGAGCCGCTCATGGTCGTAGCCTTTCACGGCCCATCGGACCGCTCGGCCGTCGGCGCCTTCATGGCCGGTGATCTGGCCGAGCGCGTCCTGGGCGATGCCTTCCCGCCCGAGAGCCAGGCGCGCGCCGCCCTCATCGACGCCGACCTTCGCCTCCTCTTTGGCCGCGGCGAATGGCCGCCGGATACCGACCTTGCCAGCTATTCCGGGCTGGAGGCCGCGCTCCAGGGACAGGACGGGGTCGAGGTGGCCGACTCCGGCGGACAAGAGGTTGTCATCGCGTATAGCCCGGTCTCTCCGCTCGGCTGGGTTCTCTTGATGGAGGAGCCGTGGGAGGCCCTCGACAATCCTCTGCTGCGCGGAACGCAGGCCGCGCCTCTCATCCTCATCCCGGCGTTGCTTTTCGCTCTGCTGGCGGTGGTCTTCGGTCTGCGACAGGTGGTCCAGCCCTTGCAGGCCCTCGAACACAAAGCCGCCGACTTGGGCCAGAGCCGGTTCGAGACCATCGAGCAGCCGGTGGGAGGAATCGAGGAGATCCAGTCGCTGCAGCGCACCCTGGTCGAGATGGCCCGTCAGCTGCGCGCCTCGCGCGACGCGATCCGACGCTACGTGGGCGCGTTGACCGGCGCGCAGGAAGAGGAGCGGCGCCGCCTGGCGCGCGAGCTGCACGATCAGACGGTGCAGTCGCTCATCGCCCTCGACCAGCACGCCCAGATTGCCCTGATGGCCGTTCCACCGGAGTCGCCGGACGCCATCGCGCGCCTGACCGAGCTCCGGCAGCTGACCGCCAGCCTGCTCGATGAGCTGCGCCGCGTCATTCGGGGACTGCGCCCGATCTACCTCGAGGATCTGGGACTCCTCGCCGCCCTCGAGATCCTCGCGGGCGAGACGCAGACGGCCACCGGCACACCGGTGGTGATCGACACCGTCGGGGTTCCGCTCCGCCTCACGCCGGAAAGAGAAATAGCCGTGTTTCGCATCGCCCAGGAAGCGTTCAGCAACATCGAGCGTCACGCACAGGCCGGCCACGTCGACCTGAGAGTCGAGTTCCGCCCTGGGCATTTCCTTCTGACCATCCGCGACGACGGCCGAGGTTTCACCAGCCCGCCGGCCCTCGCCGACCTCGCCGCTGCGGACCATTACGGCCTACTTGGGATGCAAGAACGGGCGGAACGCATCGGCTCCCGTCTCGATCTGCGCTCCTCCCCCGACGCCGGCACGACCGTTTCGCTCGATGTGCCCCTCTAAGACCAGTGGCCAGTGGTCGGTGGTCGGAGGTCGGTGGTGAGAATGGGCACCCCCATGTCCTGTTCGCGCCATACAGTCGTCTAATCATCCCTCCCTGCTGTTCATCGTCCCCTGACCACTGACCACTCACCACTGACCACTTCTTTCCCCCCGCCGAATGGCGGGTCGCTGCCCCGGCCGTTCAACGCTGGCCTGCGCCAGCCTGTCCGGCTACCGTTACGTTGTGCCCCGCAAATGAATCCCCGGTTCGAGCTCCTCTGCGGCAGCGAACAAGCCGCCCAGGCGACCATCGACAGGCTGACCGCCCGGGGGCTGTACGTTGTCCGCAGCTTTGACCTGCACGAGGCAACGGCCGGCGGCGACGCCTGCGGTTGTCCACACCATGGCACCGACCGCTGCACATGCGCCTACGTCGTCCTGCTCGTCTACGGCGCCGAGGGCTTTCCCGCTGTACTCACCGCTCACAGCCGCGATGACCGAACCTTCCTGGAAATCGCTCTCGATCCCAACGCCCTACCGGGCCGAGATCTGGTCGAACAGGTCCTGGACGCTCTGCTCGACGACACCTCGCCCACCCACGTTTCCACCCCCGCCGGCGACGCCAAACGTCTGCTCCGAGATTGGCCGGCCGCCCCATGACTTCCATCATCGCCTGCCGGGACGGATGACACGCGCCGAACGGCGTGCCTCCGGCGGGCACATCGCCTCTCAATCCCGAAGCTCGCTTCCCCTAAACTGATCGCAGAATCGGGTTGGTCCGGTGAGGCCGGCCTCCCTTACTCAAGGAGAGGTGTTCGATGAGTCGAGGATTGCAGTGGGTTCTAGGGATTTGCGCGGTCGCTGTCACCGTCGTCATCGTCCTGGGCGCGATGGCGATGTGGTTCGGGGGCTGGACTTCCTGGTCGCCCGTTGTAAGCATGATGGGCCAGTACGGCTCGGGCATGATGGGCCAGTATGGCTCGGGCATGATGGGCGGTTACGGATCGGGCACGACGGGCCAGTACGGCTCCGGCATGATGGGCCAATACGGATCCGGCATGATGGGCGGCTACGGGTGGACGTCCGGAGGCCCGGGCGGCGCCATCGCGCCCAACGCCCAGCGGATTTCGATCGAGCGGGCCGTCTCAATCGCCGAGGACTACGCGGCTGCGTTTGCCGCCGGACTGCACACGGCCGAGGTGATGGAATTCGAGAACAACTTCTACGCCGTCCTGGTGGAGGACCACAGCGGGCGGGGTGCGCTGGAGATCCTCATCGACCCCTACACCGGCGCCGTCTCGCCCGAACCGGGGCCGGACATGATGTGGAACGACAAGTACGGCATGATGGGCTCAGGGCGGAGCGCCGACAACAGGTTGACGCTGGACCAGGCGCGCGACCAGGCCCAGGCCGCCCTCGACTCGCAGCTGCCGGGGTCAAAGGTCCACGACGACGCGGCCGAGTTCTACGGTTACTACACCTTTGACTACGACGGTCCGGATGGAGCGATTGCCGGGATGCTCAGCGTCCACGGCGACAGCGGCGCCGTCTGGCTGCACACGTGGCACGGCGACTTCATCGCCGAAACCGAGGTGGCAGAGGCGACCTCGTGATCGCGCTTCGCATCCCGAAGGGGACCGCGCTTAGCGTCCCGGAGGGGATCACGCTTCGCATCCCGAAGAGGACCGCGCCTAGCGTCCCGGAGGGGATCGCGCTGAGCACCCGGGAAGGGACCGCTCCTAGCATCCCGGAGGGGCCGGCGCTTACCGTCCCCCAGGGGATCGCGCGGCGAGGTCTGCCCACCACTCCCAACCATTCAGGTCGGGAGTGGTGGCGTAGTGGTGCGCCACGTCTGCCTCTTGTCGTCGCGCTGGCCGCCATCCTCGCTGCGAATCTCCTATCCGCCTGCTCGGCCGGCACTTCGGGCGAGATGAGCGCCGCCTCATCGATGCCCGACATGATCCAGAGCGCCCCGGCGACGGTGCGAGAGGCCTACGTCTTCGCTGCGGCCCATCCGCAGGTGATGCAGAACATCCCCTGCTATTGCGGCTGCGGCAGCATCGGCCACACCTCCAACTACGCCTGCTACATTGCCGGCCAGGACGAGAAGGGCGCCCTGATCTACGACGAGCACGCCTTGGGCTGTTCGATCTGCGTTGACATCACGCAGGACACCATGCGTCTGATCAACCAGGGTTGGGAGGTTGCCGATATCCGCACCGAGATCGACCGGACCTACTCGCAGTACGGTCCGTCGAACATGCCGTGATCGCGCTTCGCATCGCGCCTCGTCGCGCTTCGCACCCCGGAGGGGGCATCCCGAAGGGGATCCCGCAGGGGACCGCGCTTCGCATCCCGCCCTCACCTCTTCGGGCACCCCTTCGGGTGCACCCTGGGTGTGCGCCGCCCTTGGCGCCCTGCACCGCTTCGGTGCGCCGCCCTTGGCGCCCTGTAGAGGGCGAAGGGCGTAGAGGGCGAAGGGGCGTAGAGACCGAAGGGGACCCCGCTGCCCATCATGAACACTTCTAAGGAAGGCCGCGGGACGAAGTCCGCCGGCGCCACAGCGAAGATGGCCAAACCTCTCCTTCTGCTATCGCTGGCTGTGGCCACGATCGGCCTCGCCCCGCTTCCGATTCGGGTGGCGCCGCCATCGGTCCGACACGTTCACCTTCAGGCCCGTAGCTATGAGTATTCGCCGGCGCTGGTCCTGGTGAATCGCGGCGATCGGGTGACGATCGAACTCGAGTCGACTGACGTCGTCCATGGGATCTTCGTCGACGGCTATCAGCTTGAGGTGAAAGCCGTCCCGGGCCAGCCGGCAGGTCTGACCTTCATCGCTGATCGACCCGGGACCTTCCGCCTGCGCTGCTCTGTCACCTGCGGTCCGCTGCACCCGTTCATGGTAGGCCGGCTGCGAGTCGCGCCGGACGGCACCTTCTGGCGCGCTATCGCCATGGCGATATTGGCTTTGCTTGCCGGTCTCTACCTGGGGGCTCGCACGCTTTCCCGGCATTCCAGCCCGCGGCCCACGGATACGCCATGAACCGCGTGAATCTCCTGCAAAACCGAGCCCTGCGCGCTCTGCTCATCCCTCGTTGGCCACAGCTCGGCGTGCAACTGGCGGCGCTGGCGGGCCTGGGCATCTTGATCGCGGTCGGCCTCGTGGGCAGCCCCGTCGGAAATCGCAACCTCGCCATCGTGGTGGTCTGGATCGCCTGGTGGGCGCTCCTGATGTTGATGCTCGTCCCTTTCTTCGGGCGGCTTTGGTGCAGCGTCTGCCCGATCCCCCTTCCCGGGGAATGGCTGCAACGCGGGGCTGTCCTGGGACCAACGGCCTCCAGCCGAGGCTCGAGCGGAGAAGCGAGGGCTCAACCTCGGCGACGCGGCCTGCGCTGGCCGAGCCGCCTCCGCAATCTGTGGCTACAGAACGCCACCTTTGTCGGCTTGGCACTGACCAGCCTGGCCATATTGACCCAGCCAAGGACGACAGCCTGGGTTCTGATCGTTCTCGTGGGCTCCGCCATCGTCGTCTCGTTGGTCTTCGAGCGCCGCTCTTTTTGCCGCTTCCTGTGCCCCGTGGGTGGGGTGATCGGGCTGTACTCGCAGGGCGCGCCGCTCGAGGTACGCGTCGTCGACCGCGACCTCTGCACGCGCCATATCGAGAAGACGTGTTACACCGGAAGCGACCAGGGCTACGGCTGCCCGTGGCAAGTCTTTCCGGCGACGCTCCGCACGAATGTGTCCTGCGGCACGTGTTTCGAGTGCTTGCGGACCTGCCCATATGACAATGTCGCCGTCAATCTGCGTCCGTTTGGCGAGGACCTTTTTCTCCCGGGGCCGCGACGTTTGGATGAAACCTTCAAGGCGCTGGTTCTGCTGGGGAGCGTCGTCACTTACGCGGCCGTGATGCTGGGCCCATGGGGAGAGTTGAAGGCGGCTGCGGCCGCGGTCGGCACGACGGCCTGGTTGGTCTATGCGGGGACGTTTCTCGTCGTGACGTTGGCGATCGCACCTGGGCTGTACTGGATTGCGACAAGCGTGGGGCGCGCCTTCTCCCGCGTGCGCGCAACCTCGGCTCAAGTCCTGAGCGCGTTCACACCGGCGCTGGTCCCGTTGGGGATCACGGCCTGGGGCGCTTTCAGCGTCTCCTTTCTCTTGGCCAATCTGTCCTACCTTTGGCCGGCGCTCTCGGATCCGTTCGCCTCTGGGTGGAATCTCCTCGGCGCCGCCGGGGTCGGCTGGTCGCCGTACGCCAGCGGAGTAGCGCCTGCGCTCCAGCTCGCGATCCTGCTCGTCGGGTTGACCTGGGCCGGGGCCCATGTGCGGCGGATCGCCGACGAGCTCGGCGGAGGTCTACGGCTGGCGCTCCCCGTTCTCGCTTTCACTCTCGTACCGACCTTGGGACTGATGTGGCTCCTCGTCGGCTAAGCAGGGAACCCCTCGCGCGTGCGGCCGTCGGCCTGGCGCTCGGCCTCCCCCTGGGCTTGTTTCTCATCTGGGGCGCGGGTCAGTTGGGCGGTGCGCAGCTCCTGCGCGCTCGCACCGCCGAGGCCGGCGGATGGTCGCCGGATGCGCTGACGGCGCGTGTCGGGGAGACCCTCCACCTGCGATTGACCTCGGAGGATGTCCTTCACGGCTTCGCCATCGGCCAGAGCGACCAGCCGGCCATCGAGGTTCCCCCAGGCGAAATCGTCGATGTCGAGCTGACCTTCAACCGGCCGGGCCGCTATGTCTTCTACTGCACCCGATGGTGCGGGCCGAACCATTGGCGGATGCGGGGCACGATCGAGGTTGAAGGCGAAGGCGCGACAGAGACGCCTCCCCTGCCTGCCTACGTCGCCCTCGGAATCGACATCGACGCACCGCACCCCGCCGCGGTCGCGCCGTCCCGCCGGCCATCTGCCGAACGAGGTGCAGCTGTGGGTGTCGAGATCCCGGCGCGCCTCCTCTCCCGCGAATCGAACCTCGGGCTGAGCCCGGTCGAACTGTGGCAAGCGCTACGCGCCGAACCCGGCACGCGCGATTTGGCCGACTCCCAGGTCTGGGACCTCGCCGCCTGGGCGATGCGGGCCACGGTCACCGACGAGATGGTCGCCGAAGGGCAGACCCTGTTCGCGGAGAACTGCGCCGCTTGCCACGGCCGAGACGGCGCAGGAGAGGCCGCAGCCGCAAGGCCAACGCCTCCAGCGACGACCGCCTCGCACGCACACAGCAAGGAACCGGTCGACTTCACCGATCCGCAAGCCATGTTGGGCGCCAGCCCGGCCCTCCTTCAGGGCAAGATCCTGCGGGGTGGAATGGGGACGGGGATGCCGTATTGGGGGCCGATCTTCACCGAGGACCAGATGTGGGCCTTGGTGTCCTACTTGTGGAACTTCCAATTCGAGGGATGGCTATGAGTCATAAGAACTCCAACCGCATTCGACGCCAACGACGTTCCCAGCGAATGACTCTCGTTGCCCTGGCGGGCGGCGTGCTGCTGATCGCGGCGGCGGTGTTCGCCCTCCGCTCAGGTGGAGGCGCGACGATCGAAGTGACGGGGCAGCCGAAGGTGAAGGCCGAGCCGGACAAGATCGATCTGGGCGACGTACGCCTCGGCCAGGTCGTGACAACGCAATTCGTTCTGACCAACGTCGGCGACGAGGCGCTCGCCTTCCACCAGGAGCCCTATGTCGAAGTCGTCGAGGGGTGTTGACCGCCAATCCCGGTCATCGGTTCGATGACCCTCCAGCCCGGTCAGAGCACTCGACTGACTCTGCAGTTCATGATGCACGGCGAGATGGGCGGCCAGCACAACTTCCGGGTGCACGTTTTCTCCAGCGATCCGTCGGAGCCGGAGATGGAGCTGACCGTCTTGTCGAATTGGGTGCCGTGAAACGCAGCCGATATGCGACCACACGGGTATGGTGAGTCACGTAGGCGCTGGCTTTAGCCTGCGTCGGCGCCGGGGAACGCAGGCTAAAGCCAGCGGCTACGGATCCGGTCGATCGCTCCCGCTTCGGCTAGCTCTGCACGAGCGCTTTCCGCATCTCCTCGAACTGCTCTTTGCTGATCTCGCCGCCGGCATAGCGGCGCTTGAGGATGTCGAGCGACGTATCGCCGGCGGCGGTGCTTGTCGGCTGCTGCCCGCCACGAGAGGCGGATTGAAAAAGCCAAACGGCCCCGGCCACGAACAGCCCGATCACCACAAGAACAAGAATCGGGCCCAGAAACATCATGCCCATCATGCCCCAGCCTCCTGACATCCATGGTCCCACACCTGCCCAGGGCGCAGGTGCCTGGGTCATTCCCCACCCGTAGCCTCGACCCCACGGAGAGAGGAAGAAAGGTGCGGCGGCCGCGGCCAAAAGGACCAGCAGGATCAGCACTACGACTGCGATCCAAGCCTTCCCCCTCATGTCAGGCGGCCTCCCACGCGTGAGTATCATGCCCCGCTGGCGCTTCGGTCTCGCGTGCGCTCAGGCCAAGGACGCGCTTCATCTCATGAAACTGGTCCCGCGAGATCTCCCCAAGGGCGTAGCGGCGCCGAAGAACGTCGAGCAGAGTTTCCGTCTGCTGGCGCGGCTGCGCTGAGTCGTGCGTTTGGGAGTCGTGATCCATCTGGTGGCCCATCATCATGCAACACACGGTTTCCTCTCCTTCTCCACTCGCCTCGGCGAGCGTGCGTGACGCTCCTGTCGCTAGCGCGGCAGCACCGTCATCGTCCCCACCATCCCGGCTTCCTTGTGGCCCGGGACGGTGCAATAGAACTCGTAGGTCCCCGGTTTGGTGGGTGTGAAGGTCAGTTGATTCGTCTCGTTGGGCTGCACGGCGACGTGGAGGACAGGATCCGCCGCCGCCTCCCCCATTTCCATTTGATGCTCGGCGCTAACCGCGTCCGGTTCACTCACCGACTCGACCGGGATCTCCAGGATGCTGAAGTCGTGCTCCAGGGCATCCTGGTTGACCAAGGTCAGGATCACCGAGACCCCGGCCGTCACCTCGAACGATGACGAGCTGAAGGTCATGTTCGTGGCCGTCAGGGTGACCTCTTGCGGCTTGGGCGCTGACGCGCACGCCGCAAGAACCAAAGCCGTCAGGGCCAGCGCCACCCTAGCTCTTACTTTCATCGTGCACCATCTCCTTTGAAGGATCGCTCTCCAACACATAAGGCTAGCCTGCGGTGCCGCACGGACAACCGCCATTTGGCGCGTTCGGCACGGGTCGATTGCCTGTGCGATCTGGCCGCGGCCCGGTCTCGTCAATTCGCTCGCCAGGCGGGGGCCCGGGAGGCTATGGCAGGAAATCCAGCGGGTTCAAGAAGCCTCCCTCGGCCAGGCGAATGCGAAAATCGAGGTGCTCACCGGTGGAGTTGCCGGTGCTCCCCGACTCGGCGATTTGCTGCCCCTGAAGGACCCCATCGCCGGCCTGGACAAGATTGGCGTCGTTGTGGGCGTAATAGCTCCAATAGCCGTTCCCATGATCGATGATGACCAGGTTGCCGTAGCCGGTCGAGTCCCAATCCGAGAAGATGACCGTGCCGCTGTCGGAGGCGAAGACGGGCTGACCCAGGTACGTGTCCAGATCGATCGCCGGATGGCCGGACCAATAGGTCTGCGTGATAGCGATCGGAGAAACGGGCCACTGGAAGAATCCCGTGCCGACGTAAACGAGCGGCCCGGAATAGAAGCCCGGAGAACGGCGCCCCAGGCCGGCTAAGACTTGCGGCCCGGGCTCCACCCACGCCACGGCCTTCGAAGCACCGGGCAGGACCAGCTCTTGCCCGGGAATGAGATCGAAGTCCTCGTGCCCGCTCAGCCCGTTTCCGGGAAACTCGACGATGGCCTCTGCTGGAACCCCATGGATCGCCTGCAGACGGTCCAGCGTGTCGCCTTTCTGGACGGTGTACAAGACACCGTCCACCGGCAGGATCTTGAGTTCTTGCCCGACCTGCAGACTTCCGGCTTCCGTGCTCAGCCCCTGATTGCCCCACAGGATGGTCTCGGGCTGCAGGCCGAAATCCTCGGCGATGGACCAAGCCGTGTCCCCCCGCTGCACGACGTACGTCAGAACGTTCATCCTGGGACGCTGCGGAATGTCTGTATGCAGGAGGCTGGTACGGCGAATGTCCGGCACGGGAGTCGCCGGTTCGAAAAACGGGAGCGCCACTTTCGTGGGCGGTCGATCGACCGAGCTCGGCGTCTCGCCGCGGTCGAGGGCGAGCTGCTGCCAGCCGAGCCCTCCTCCAGCCAGGATCAGAGCCAACAAGCCAACGTACCGACCCGCGCGAGTTGCCCTTTCTTGATTGTGCACCGTTCCCATTGCCCTCCCTTGTAGCCGAAGGACCTTCTTCGGCGTATGCGCCATCTGGCGTGGGCCGACGTCTCGGCCGACCACGTTTCCACTTATCCGACTCTCATGTCTCATCTCATGGGCCATTTGGCGCTACCTGTCAAGATGGAGGCCGGCTATCGTGTTACCAAGGACGTCGCATGTTCCGCGTCGCCGCGAGATCCCGGCGGGTTATCGTGGAGGCTTTCTCGTGAAGAAGAGTCATCTGCTCCTGATGCTGGCCTGCTGTCTCATCCCGCTGGCGGGGATCACCGCCATCCTGTTGTTTCAAGTTCCCACATCGAGCGTGCTGTACGTTGGGTTACTGCTGCTCTGCCCACTGCTCCATGTGCTCATGATGAGGGGCATGGGGCACGAGCATGATCCGTCCCGCCATGAAGCTCCCCACGTGCACAGCCCCGTTTCCAAGGCCTCCGAACCTGAGATGACCCTCGCCGAGCTGCCTCCGCCGTAGGGCCGCCCCGCTCGCCGGCGGGTCGCAGCTCTTTTCGACCATCGCCTGGCACGGATTCATTTGCGGAGCTCCCCGCACTGGCCCGCTTCGCCGCCTGCCTTCAACCTTCGGCGGTTGACTTCCGCTCCATGACACTCGACCGGCGGTCGTAACCGTGTTGGGTCAGCTACTTCGCCGGTCCACCGACGCGAGGCAGACGAATCGACAGCCGTTGACGATCCTTGCCCCCGTTCGTTGCTTCATCTGCGGGATCTCCGCTTGAAGCGAGCGGTGACGAGCGGCATCGAGACGATCAGCGAGAGGATGGCGACCCAGACCGATCCGCCCAGGCGGGCCACCGGGCCCAGGTCACCCGTCCAACCGGCTGCAAGATAGAACAGCGCGCCGGCTCCCAGAGCCAGCGGAGCGTACACTCGCGCGCTGCGCCGCGCCAAGTCGCCATCCGATTTCTCGTCGTCCATTTTGTCCATCCTTTCACTTCGCCCCGGCATTGGCGGGAGAAAGACGGCCAAGCCATCGGCCCACACCTCGCGTACCGCGCCGCTTCCGATCGGAGCTGGGCTCGAATCGCCGAAGCAGGAGCGTGTTCAATGTGACCGACACCGAGCTCAGTGCCATCATCGCCGCCGCCAGTTCGGGACTGACGATCACACGCGACAGCGGGTACAACAAGCCGGCGGCGATCGGGATGCCAAGCATGTTGTAGCCGAAGGCCCAGAACAGGTTCTGCTTGACTTTGCCCATCGTCGCCCGCCCCACCTCCAGAGCCGTCACCACGTCTCGCAGGTCGTCTTTGATCAGAATGACGTGACCCGTCTCCTTTGCGACATCCGTGCCGGAGCCGATGGCCATGCCGACGTCCGCCTGGGCCAAAGCCGGGGCGTCGTTCACCCCATCGCCGACCATGGCGACCTTCTTCCCCTGGGCCTGCAGCTTCTTCACTTGCTCGGCCTTGTCCTGCGGCAGAACTTCGGCCAGCACGACATCGATTCCCACCTGCCGGGCGATCGCTTCCGCCGTGCGGCGGTTGTCTCCCGTGATCATGACAATCTCCAGCCCCAGCTGGTGGAGTCGCTCGATCGCCTCGCGCGAATGGTCTTTCAATGTATCCGCAACGGCGATCAGGCCGGCCGCTCTTCCATCCACAGCGATGAACATCGCGGTCTTGCCATCCGCTTCGAGTCGTTCGGCCTCGGCTTGCAGTCCACCGAGGTCCACTGCATGCTCAGCCATCAGGCGACGGTTTCCGAGCAATAGCGCCAGCCCATCCACACGCGCCTCGACCCCTCGGCCGGGGATCGACATGAACGACTCGGGCTCCGTCAGAGGCAGGCCGTGTTCCCGGGCCGCCAGGACGATCGCCTCGCCAAGGGGATGCTCGCTGTTCTTCTCGGTGATCCCTGCCAGGCGCAACAGAAACTCCTTGCGATCGCCTCCGGCGTTGTCGCTGTCCGCGGCGCGGTGGCCCTCGGCCAAGGCGACGACCTCGGTCACCGACGGCTCGCCTTTGGTGAGCGTTCCGGTCTTATCGAAGACGATCGTTTGGAGCTTGCTGGTGTTCTCGATGGCTTCGGCGCCCTTGAACAGAACGCCATTCTCGGCGCCCTTCCCGGCGCCAGCCATCATGGCGCTGGGAGTGGCGAGGCCGACGGCGCACGGGCACGAGATCACCAGAACGGTGACACTGAGCAGCAGGGAGAAGCCGAACACCCCGATGTCGCCCAGGCGGTACGGAGAGAGGATGAAGCCACTCTGGGGGTCGAAGAACATCCGATACCCGAAGAAGAACCAGAAGACGAAGACGACGATCGCCAGCATGTGGACGCCGAGGATGAAATGACCGGCCACCCAGTCGGCGAGTTTCTGAATGGGCGCCTTGCTGGCCTGGGCATCTTCGACCAGCTTGATGATCTGCGCCAGGGCGGTGTCTTTGCCGACGCGGGTCGCCTCGAAGTGGAAGGCGCCGCTGCGATTGATCGTCCCGCCGATGACGGCGTCGTCCACCTTCTTCTCGACCGGGAGACTCTCGCCGGTGAGCATCGACTCGTCGACGGCGGAATACCCCTGGCGTACGAGCCCGTCGACCGGAACGCTCTCGCCCGGTCGCACAAGGACCAGGTCACCCACCTCGACCTCATCCGCAGGGATTTCCTCTTCCGTTCCGTCACGGAGCACTCGGGCGATCTTCGGCTGCAGCTTCATCAGCTTGCGGATGGACTCGGACGTCCGGCCGCGGGTCAGGGCCTCGAGCCATCGCCCAAGGACGATGAAAGCGGTCAGCAGGGCGGCGCTTTCAAAGAAGGTGGCGCCCTCGCCTCCGAAGCCGGCTGTCGGAAAGGCGGTGTTGATCACGGCGATGCCGAACGCGGCGCCGATCCCGGTGGCGTACAGCAGATTCATGTCGGTGACGCCGTGTTTCAGGCCGCGCCAGGCGTGAGCGAAGAACTGTCGCCCCGGCCCGAGGACGATCGGCGCCGTCAGCAGACCCAGCACCCACTTGTAGGAAAGCCAAACGGGGACCACCGCTTGCAGCGGGCCGAGCATGTCGTAGAACGTGCCGGTCATCACCAGCATCCCAATCGCGGCAGCGATGGCCAGGTTGCGCCCCTGGCGGCGAATTTCCTGCTGACGGGCCTGCCGCTCGCGGTCGAGCGCGTCGGCCCCGGCGCTGCGCTCCTGGGCCTCGTAGCCGGCGTCACGGACGGCGCGCCTCATCTGGCCCATGGTGACCGCCCCAGGGATGTAGCGCACGCGCGCCGTGCCCAGGCCGAGGTTCACCGAAGCCCCCTCCACGCCACGCAATCCCTTCAGCGCGCCTTCGACGTGGGACACACAGGAAGCGCAGGTCATCCCCCGCACGTCCAGCGTGGCCTCGGCCTCGGGCACACCGTAGCCAACGTCGCTGATGGCCTGCCGCACATCGGCCAAGCCGGTGCGGTCGTCTTCGATGACCAGGCTGGCTTTTCCCATGGCCAAGTTGACCGCGACGTCGGACACGCCCGGAAGTTGTCGCAGGGCGCCTTCGACGTGCGACACGCATGAGGCACACGTCATCCCTTCGACGGGAACCGTCAGACTTGCCCTGTGTTCGCCCATTGAGTCACCCACCCGCTTTCCACCTGTGCTGCATGGCGCGCGCCAAGATTCGCTCGAGGCGCGCCGCTTCCAGCGTTCGGTCCTCAATCGACGACCCCCGCTCGACGGCCCGAACGGCGGCGTCCAGCTCTGCCGCCACGATGCGTGTGCGGGCGGCGCCAAGCGCCGCCTCGACGCACCACAGCTGCTGGAGCACATCCTCCGCCGGAGCTCGCTTCATCACCATGGTCTCCACCGCGTGGAGGTGGCCTTGGGCGGAGCGCAGTCGAGCCAGGAGATCCACCGAACCGACCAGGTCCGGCCGAGGCGGAGCGGGCGGCCCGCCTGCCGACCGAGTCGAGACCTTCACGTGACCTGGCCGTGATTCCATCATCTATGCCTCGCGCCTCACCTGGTCACACCGTCCCCAGGATGAGCAGTCCCATGGTCACCACGCCGCCGCCCAGCGCCAGGCGAACCCACTCGCGGTGGTGCAGGTTCCAGCGGGCCAGGCGATTCAACGCCGGCCGCGCCGAGGCCGCTGCCAGAATCCCCAGCAACGGCGCGAT
Source organism: Anaerolineales bacterium (assembly GCA_035281845.1). Taxonomy (GTDB): domain Bacteria; phylum Chloroflexota; class Anaerolineae; order Anaerolineales; family E44-bin32; genus DATEVL01. The sequence goes on from DATEVL010000036.1 coordinate 19,180, forward strand.
GAAAACGAGGTTGTACAGAACCAGATAGCTATAGCCAAGAATCGCCGTCGGCTGCAGCGCCAGGAGGCTCAGCACGCCCAGATAGACCGCGCCGCTGCACGGCACGGTACACAAGCCGATCAGAAAACCACCGGCCACCAGAGCCGGTACGGTGGCGCGCTGAGCAGAGCGGCGAGCCACGTCGCTCACGCGCCCTGGCGCTTGCAGCCGCCAGCCAATGTCCGGAAGGAAGAAATCTTTGATCATCCACAGGCCAAGCAGCACCGCCGCCAGCGCGCCCAGACGGGCCGGAAGGTGCTGCCCGGTGAGAGCATCCAGCGATCCCAGCAGGCCAACCCCCAGGGCCAGGTACGTCACGAAGATGGCGCCGATGTAGATCGATCCCATCCCCAGCAGCCGCAAGCGAACCGCGCTGGTGTCTTGAGGGCCGGCGGGAAGGGACGTCAGGAGGGCGGTGATGAACAACAGCAAGACCGTAAAGGCGCAGGGGTTGATGCCGTCCACCAGCCCGGCGAGCAACACCGTGGGCAACGTGATCGTCGGCAGATAGGCCTGCATCGCCGCCGTGGGAGCATTCGGATGCCACAGGCCGGCCAGGGCGATGGCGGCCATCGCCAAGCTCGCCAACAGCGAGAAGACCAACACGCGGCGCGGCAGCGCGGTCGTCACATCAGGCCTCGACGGTGAGCGTGCCCTGCATCGAAGGGTTGGCGCGGCCGCCGCAGCAGATGTCGCAGTAGAAGGTGTACTGCCCGGGCTGGGTCGGTGTGAAGGTGGCGTGGGCCGAACTTTCCGGCAGGGCGACGATGTTCACGCCCAGCTCATCGACGGCCCACTGATGTTTCCCGCCGCCGTCGGTGTGATGCGAGTTATCCAGGCTGGTCAACCGGACAGTCACGGCCTCTCCAACCTTGAGGCGGACCTCGGACTGGCTGAACCCGGACATATCGGCGTCAATGTCGATGACCTTTCCCGCCAGGGGCTGCAAGTCCGGACGGGCGAAGGCCGACGCCAGCAGGTAACCCGACGACCCGAGAACGACCAGGACAAGGACGCTGAAGGCGATCGTCCGAAGGCGGCGGCGCCGCTGGCGCACCTCTCGTCTGCGTTCACGCTTGCCCATAGGTCCTCACCTCCCACGTCCGCCGTGATCAGGCACTGTCGCCATGCGGGCCATGACCCAGGGCCGAGAGCCGCGGCAGAATGAATCCGGATCGCGGACTTACATATCGTTTGTATCTCAAGGGACTGCGCCAAGGGAACGACCGCCCGGCGCGTCTCGCCGGCAGCCGTTTGGCCTATGACAGGTCGCGAAGGATCACATTCGACATGGTGCGCTTCGACCGCCTGGGTGCGCCTGGTACGAATCTGGGGCCGTCCGTGGCGCGAACGTTCAGGCGGGAAGCGGGGCCGAGCGCAGCCCGGCCTCGAATTCCGCGCGGCAGCCTCGGGAACAGAAGAAGTACTCGGCCCCCTCCCAGGTCAGGCTGGCGGCGGCCCGGTCCTTCTCGATCGCCATGCCGCACACGGGATCGCTCGCCGTCGCCGCCAAAGTCTTGAACCCGCCATCCTCCAGCCACAGCACCCGGTCGGCAATCTCCCGGATTCGCTGGTCGTGGGAGACCACCACGACGCTCCGCCGCTGTTCTTTTGCGATCTGCCGCAGCAATCGCATGATCTCGAATCCGATCTTCGAGTCCAGGTTCGCCGTCGGCTCGTCGGCCAGAATCACGGCCGGCTCATTGATCAGGGCCCGGGCGATGGCGACGCGTTGCTTCTCGCCACCCGAGAGCTTTTCGGGAAGGAAATCGAGGCGCCCCTGTAGGCCGAAGTCTGTCAGGATTTCCACGGCTCGCCGGCGGGCGTCGCCGTTGCGCGCCCCGGCCAACTGGGCGACGAGCATGACGTTCTCCAGGGCCGTCAGCGCCGAAAGCAGGTTGAAGTCCTGAAAGATGAAACCGAAGTTCTGCAGGCGAAGGCGCGGGAGCTGACTCTCGGAAAGGCGGGTCAGATCCGTCCCGTCGATTCGAATCTCGCCCTGGCTCGGTCGCAGCAGCGCGCCGAGCATCGAGAGCAGCGTGGTCTTTCCCGATCCGGAAGGACCCATCACCAGGACGACTTCGCCCGGCTCGAGGGCCAGGGACACGTCTTGGACGGCCTTCACTTCGGTGGCGCCTTCTCCATACACCTTACTGACGTGATTCATTTCCAGGATCGGATCCACGGCTTACCTCCTGCGGAAGACCGTCGCCGGGTCCAGCCGGGCCATTTGCCAGATCGGAAGCAGGGAAGCGACTCCGGCGATGACCAGAGACGTGACGACGACTTTGGCCACGGATGGAAGGCCGATCACGAGCCGAAGGCTGGCGCTGGCCAGAGGTGCCGCCACGGTCAGCAGCGACGTTAGGATCAGGGCGATCAGGAAGCCGAGGGAAACGCTGATCACGGCTTGCCAGACGACGGTGGCGGCCAGCTTTCCGTTGCGCGCACCGAGCGCCTTCAGCACCCCGTACTCCGCCCGACGCGACAGGGTTCCCGTGTAGACCGTGAGCGCCATGACCGCCAGGCCGATGAGGAATCCGACGATGTTCATGATCGCCAGGATGTCGGTGCTCATGTCGCGCACGACCTTGCGTTCCTGACGGGCGAACTCCTGGCGGGTCATCGCCGTCACATCGCGCACCCGGGCCTCGATGCCGGCGGCTACCTGCTCCGGAGCTTCTCCCGGCGCGGTCTCCACCAATAAGAAACTGACCGTATCGGAGTCTTGCCACAGATCGGCGAAGTCATCAAGGGAGATGAACGCCACGGAGCCGGCCATGCTCGCCGTCCCGTGCGACAGCCCGACCACTTCGAACGTGTCCCCCAGAATCTCGACCTCGCCCCCCAGCCCGATCCCGGCCTTGGCGGCGACTCCGACATCGAGCACCACTCCACCGGCCCCGGGATCCTCCCGGCCGGACTCGATCTCCCACGGCCCCCCGGCCTTGGCGTCCGAAGGAACGCCGATGATGTAAGCCAGGCTGCGATCCTTGCCGGCCAGGATTGGATTCGTCACGTAGAGGATCGGGGTGACCGACGCGACGCCGGCAACGGACTTGACCCTGGCTTGTTGCCCCCGGGCGAGCGAGGAACTCGCCATATGCATGTTCCGCACGTCCTGCTGGCTGACGAAGATGTCGGCCCCGCTCCGGTCGATGAAAGCCGTCACCCTCTGTTCCATCCCGGTGAAGATGGCGTCCAGGGTCAGCATGAGCACCAGGGCAACGGAAACGCCACCGAGGGAGATCAGCAACCGGGCGGGGTTCTGCGTGAGATTGCGCCAGGCCAGCCGGATCATCGGCGGAATACCTCCGCCGGCGCCAGGCCGCCAATGCGGCGCGCCGGGTATAGGCCTGCGACCATGGCGATGCCCAGGCCCACGACCAAGGCCAGAACGAAGTCCGCCGGTTCCAGCACGATCAGGAACTGCGGCCGCAGGGCCATGATCCCGGCGCGGGCGCCGATCGCCAGAACACTGCCGGCCACCACCCCTCCCAAAGAGGCGATCAGCGACTGCGCCACCACTACCAGGTAGAGGGATCGGTTCGGCGCGCCGATGGCCTTGAGCACTCCGAAGTCGCGCTGGCGTTCGACCGTGGCGGTGTAGATGACCAGCCCAACCACGAGTGCGCCGACCAGCGCGGCGATCGCCGCCATCAGCGTCACCGGCGCCGAGAAGTAGCGGGCGAACAACTTTCGATCGTTGGCGGCGATCTCGCCCTTGGTATGAACATCTACTCCGTCGAGCGACGCGAGCCGACTGCGGACGTCGTCCACCGACGCTCCTTCGTCCGTTGTCACCAACAGGAAGCTGGTCGCTCCGGGAAGCCGGACCAGGCTCTCCACAGCGCTCTTTCGCAGGAAGAAGAAGCTCGTCATCCAGGAGGTCGTCCCCTCGGACAGGCCCACAACTTCGAGCGTGCGTCCCATCACATCGACGCGATCACCCAAGGCCAGATCGTGCCTCTCGGCGAGCACCCGGTCGAAGACCGCCTCGTCGTCCGCCCGCGGCGCCCGCCCTGCGGCTAGACGCCACGGGCCGCCGCCGCGCGCCGGGACGTAGCCGATCAAGTAGGCCGCCTGCTTGCGTCCGTGCAAATCGAGGATGGTGTATTGCGAAAGGATCGGAATGACCGACTCGACCCCCCGCGTCCCCTGGACTCGGGCCGTCGCCCCTGCGGGGAGAAGCGAGGTTACGCTCAGAAGGTTCTCCACCCCACCCTGACTGACGAGCAGCGAGCCAGGGGTCCGGTCGAGGTAGGAAGTAATCTGCCGGAACATCCCTTCGCGGATTCCGGTGAGCAGCAGGATGAGAAGGATCGCCAGCGCCACACCGGCAATGTTGAGCAGAAGCCGCGTTCGGTCCCGGCCGAGATTCCTGCGCGCCATCAACATCGTTTCACCCTCGCTAGTGCGGCGCCAGCGGAGCAGACCTCCAGCGCGTTTCTTGCGGGCGCCGCCTTCCGATCGCCAGACCGCCGAGCAACAGGATTGCCCGTCACGTTTGTTCTTCGCGCTTGAGCACGGTCGAGCGGGGCAGCCGTCACTAGGCGGCCATGGGCCGGAACACGGCCGAGTACGCGAAGCGCGGTCCCACAGATCGTTCCAAGACCAACCCGGCCTTGTGGGCCTTCGCCTCGAGGTCCCTGAGCGGAACAAAATCAGGATCGATAACGAGTTCGCTGATGATGAGCCTGCCCGATCGCTTGAGGACCCGACGGAGCTGACGGAGCGCCGCAAGCGGATCGGGGATTTCCCCGAGGACGCCGACCAAGTAGGCCGCGTCGAAGGTCTCAGGCGGATAGGGGAGCTGTTGGGCATCTCCCTGTCGTGGAACGATGTTCGTCAGCCCACGGCGTGCCGCGCGGCGCGCCAGATCATCCAGCATCTCTTGTTGGATGTCGAGGACGTCCAGAACTCCATCGGGAATAAGGTGCGAAGCGACGGGCAGGGCGTGAACCCCGACGCCGGGGCCGACCTCCAGGATTCGCTCGCCGCGTCGCGGCTGAAGGACCTGAAGCAGGCGCGCCGGCGAGTGAGGACCCCGCGGGAGGTGGAGGATCCCGCGCATGGAGTACGGCATCGGCACGGGTGACTTGCGGCTCCAGATGCGGCCGGCGGCATCGGCGCCAAGAGCAAGCGCGACGCAAGCCAGCGCCCACAAGAACTGCCCCGCCAAGGCGAGAACAATGGCGATGGCCCACGCCGCGAGACTCGCATAGAAGAGGGTTGCCCTTACCACGACGTCGGTCTTCGGTTGCATCTCGGATCCGCCCTTCCTGAGTCTGGCAATGGCTTTCGCGAACGCCCTGCCTCCAGCGTAGGGTAAACAAGGGCGGCGCCCACAGCGCCGAAAGGCGGGCCATGGCCCGCGCCGACTCGCCCGGAGCCCAAAGATGGAAGGGCGATCCCATTTTGAAGAGGGACAGAGGTGTAGTGAGGACGCGCTCCGGCCGGGCGATTCAGACCTGCTGGCCAAACCCGGCGGTGCTACTTCGGTGGAACTGACCCTCGGTCGTGGCCCGCGTGCGCAGCCTCGTAGGCACCCGCAGGCTCGCGGTACAGGAGAAGCTGCAAGGCCGCAACCAGCAGAACGACCGGCCACAGCTCTGCCAGTGCGGCGTTAGAGGTCCACACCGCCGACGCCGCGATCAGCCCGGCCAGGATCAGCGTTGCGCCCAGGATACGATGACGCCGGACGGCTTTTCGCACGGCTTCGCCCGTGCCGTGTTGGGCGTGGGTGAGGAATAGGATGCCGGCCAGCACCAATGCCCCCGGCCAGACCACTCCCAGGCCAGGCAAGCGCGGCTTCAGGAGCACCGCGATTCCGCCGGCAACCAATGCCACGGCAATCATCGTGTGCTGGCGCTGCTGAGGCTCACCCCAGATCAACGACCAGTCTCCGACGGGGTGCCGCGGGTAGATGGCGATCAGCAGGAGTAGGCCGGCTGTCACAACGGGCACAGGCCAGGCCGTCGAGGCCCAGACGATCGCGAAGACATTTCCGGCGATGGCCAGAACCGCGACTACAAGCAGCAGGATGCCCTCGATCCGGTGTCCCAGGTCCGAGGCGCGGCGCAACTCATCCGGCGGATGGGATCCGACACGGTGGGTTCGCACTGGAACCTCCTTCAATGAGCCGGTAGAATTTCCGAGTCTAGCGGCACTCGTCGGGCTCCAGTTTAGTGCCCGATCCATCGCACAAACGAGCCATTTGGCGCGTGGCCCGCCGCTCCGCGGGGTCTACATTCACACTTTATGGCAAAACCGAAGGCAAGCGCGAGGGAAACGGAGGGAGTGCCCTCCTTCATCGCCCGGCTCGCCGACCGCCGGCGCTGGGGCGCCTTGTCGGGAGCCATCCTCCTCGTCGGTTTGGTTTGGACTGGCCTCTCGGCAACCGCGCAGCAGGCCGCCGGCGGCGCGAGCCCCCGGGAGGGCTTCACCGCGCCAGATTTCCGGCTAGGTTTGCTCGGCGGGGGCGAAGTTACCCTGTCTGACCTGCGTGGAAAAGTAGTCATCCTGAACTTGTGGGCCTCCTGGTGTCCGCCATGCCGCGCCGAGATGCCTGCGCTCCAGGCGGTCTATGACGCCAATCGCGAACGCGGCCTCGAGATCCTTGCAGTCAACACAACGTATCAGGATTCGGAGGCCGGCGCCGCCCGATTCGTCGAGGAATACGGGCTGACCTTCCCCGTACCTCTGGATCGGACCGGGGAGGTGAGCCGAAGCTATCTGCTGCGCGCCCTGCCGACGAGCTTCTTCATCGGTCGGGACGGGGTCATCCGCAGCGTGGTCATCGGCGGGCCGATGAGCGAGACGACCATCCGCACGACCGTGGAATCTCTCCTGGGCGACGGCTGATGTTCCCCATCCTGCAGGTCGGACCGCTCGCCATCCAACTACCCGGGCTCCTCCTCCTGGCTGGCGTGTGGGTCGGGTCGACTATCGCCGAACGGGAGGCCCCCAAGCGCGGCCTTTCCGGCGAAGCCCTCAGCAGCCTCGTATTTTTTGGCCTCGTGGCCGGCCTTCTCGGGGCCCGTCTCGGCTACGCGCTGAAATATTGGACGGTCTACGCCGAGGACCCGCTGGGCCTCGTGTCGCTGAATCTCAATACGCTGTCGGCCCCCGAGGGTGCTATGGCCGCTCTGCTAACGGCCCTGATCGTGGCCCGGCGTCATCATCTGCCCCTGTGGCCCACCCTCGACGCCTTCGCACCCGGGCTGGCAGCGTTTGCGATCTTTGCCGGCCTGGCCGATCTATCCAGCGGAAACGCCTTCGGCGCGCCGACTTCGTTGCCATGGGCCATCGAGCTTTGGGGTGCGCAGCGCCACCCATCTCAGGTCTATGCCATCCTGTTGGCTATGGCGGTCTTCGTGATGATCCGCCGACTCAGCCGAGCCCCGGCCTTTCCCGGATTTCTGTTCCTGACGTGGCTCGCCCTAGCCGCCGCCAGCCGCCTCTTCCTGGAGGCCTTTCGCGGCGGCAGCGTGATCGTCTTAGGGTCGTTGCGCGCTGCCCAGCTCATGAGCTTGATCATCCTGGGAACTGCCCTCCTCGGGTTACACCGTCGGGCGCGGCTGGCTATGGAAACTGAAGGGGGTCCGCGGGCCGAGAAGGTGACCCCCAGGCAGAGCTCATAGCCGCTCAACCTAAATGACGGAGCGGTGAAGAAGCCTCGAGGCGGGGCGTGGCAGCCCCTGCTCCAAGCCCGCTCCCGGCATCCGCCGGGCGATTACGATTCAGTCGAAGTGGCGGTGATCCACCACTGGAACTGGCGCGCCTCCGTCCCCCAGCGACTCTTGATGAAATCGAGGACGGAGGCGATTTCATCCTGGGAAAGGTCATCCCCGAAGGCCGGCATCCTCGAGTTGTAGCTTGGGTCGCCGCCTTGGGCGATGATCTCCAGCAACAGGGCGTCGGGGTGATGCCAGGTGTGGCCGGCGTCGTCATGCGGAGGCGGCGGCAAGGACCCGTCTGGCAGGCTCAGCTTCCAGTCGAGCGCCCCTTCCAAGTTGGCGCCATGACATTCGGAACAGTATTGGGCGTACAGCTCCGTACCGCGCCCAACTCGAGCGGCCTCCAGGGTCGGCAGCGGCGGGACGGCCGTCTGGTTGATCACGACCGCCTTGTTATCACCTTGCGAAGCGCAACTCGCAAGGAGAGCGGCGGCAACCGGCAGCAACGCCGCCCAGAGAGAGAGCCGCGCCGCCTTCACCGCACGAGCTCTCGGCGCCAACCAACGCGCCGGAATCCGGGGGCTGAGGATTCTGCCTGCTCCTCGGATCGAGTGACTCAAAGCGCACGGTCTGCGCATGCGGACGCCGTCTCGACGTCGAAACGTTTCATGTCGACCCGTTCAGGCGGGTGCGCTTCAGAAGCAGCGCGTTGACGGCCACCAGCAACGAGGAGCCAGACATCGACAGGGCGGCGATCTCCGGCCGCAGGAGCAGGCCGAAGGACGGATAGAGCAGGCCGGCGGCGATGGGGAAGGCGATCGTGTTGTAGCCCGCCGCCCACCCAAGGTTCTGGCGCATCTTGCGCAGCGTCGCCCGGCTCAGCGTGATGATCTCCTGCACGTCTGAGGGATCGGACCGCATCAAGACAATGTCGGCCGTCTCCATGGCGACATCGGTGCCGGCCCCGATGGCGATGCCGACGTCGGCCTGGGCCAGCGCCGGCGCGTCATTGATCCCGTCGCCGACCATCCCCACCGATTTCCCCTGCGCCTGCAGCTCCTTGATCTTGTCGGCCTTCTGCCCGGGGAGCACTTCGGCAAAAACCGTCCCAATCCCGAGCTCGCCGGCGATGCGCTCCGCCGTGGCCCGATTGTCCCCCGTCAGCATCGCCACCTGCACGCCCATCGCCGCCAGGCCCTCCACCGCCTGGCGGGCCGCCGGGCGGATGGCGTCGGCGACGGCGATCAGCCCGGCGAAGCGGCCGTCGATGGCGATGTAGACGACCGTTCGCCCGGCGCCTTCGAGCGAGGCGGCGTGATCGCCGTGTCCGTCGAGCGCGATGTTCCGATCGATCATCAACTTGCGATTGCCAACCAGCACGTTCTTGCCGTCAACGCGCGCCTGCGCCCCGTGGCCGGGGATGGCGCTGAAGGCCTCGGCTGGGCTCAGCGCCAGGCCGCGGTCGCTGGCCCGATCGACGATAGCCTGCGCCAGCGGGTGCTCCGAAGATGCTTCGGCCGAGGCGACGAGCCGCAGCATGTCCGTCTCCGTGATGGGGTCGCCGCTCGTCATGATCTCGACGACCTGCGGCCTTCCTTCGGTGAGGGTCCCGGTCTTGTCAAAGACGATGGCCTGCAGCTTGGCCGCCTGCTCCAGAGCGGTGGCGTTCTTGTACAGGATGCCGCGCTGAGCGGCCATTCCGGTGGCGACCATCACCGCCGTCGGCGTCGCCAGCCCAAGCGCGTCGGGGCAGGCGATGACCACGACCGTGATGGCCAGCGTCAACGACCACACGAAGCGGTTGGCGTCGGCAGGGATGGTGCTCGCTCCCAGGAAGTACCAACCGAAAAACGTCGCCAGGCCGAAGAGCACCGCCGCCGCCACCAACCACTGCGCCGCCCGATCGGCCAGCCGCTGCGATGGCGCCTTCGAATTCTGGGCCACCTGGACCAGTTTGACGATTTGCGCCAGCGTCGTATCCGCGCCGACCTTGGTGGCGCGGAACTTGAAGCTCCCGATCTTGTTGATCGTGGCGCCGACAACCGCCGAGCCGACGGTCTTGTTCACGGGCAGGCTCTCGCCGGTGATCATCGACTCGTCGACGTTCGACTCGCCCTCGATCACGACCCCGTCGACGGGGATCTTGTCGCCGGGTCGGATCAATACGATCTCCTCGACGGCGATCTCCGCCGTCGGCACTTCCACCGCCTGACCGCCGCGCAGGACGGTCGCCTTGGGAGGGGCGAGGTTCATCAGCGTCTGGATCGCCTGCGAGGCGCCCGAGCGGGCGCGCATTTCCATCCAGTGGCCGAAGAGGACGAAAGTCAGCAACAGCACCGCCGCCTCATAGAAGACTTCGCCGTCGAACAGGAACGTGGCGGCGACGCTGAAGAAGTAACCGGCCAGCACCGAAAGCGAGACCAGCACCGACATATTGAGAATCCGGTTGCGCAGGCCGCGCCAGGCGCCGACGTAGAACACCCAACCACAATAGAAGACCGCTGGGGTGGCCAACAGGAAGGAAAGGACCTCGTTGCTCAGGCCGAAGGGCCGCGGCAACTGGACCTGGAAGGTGTCGGTGAAGAGCGGCGAGTAGAGGAAAACGGGGATCGCCAGGAGCAAGGCGATCCAGAACCGATTGCGCATATCGCGCACCATCCCCTCCATGCTCATCCCGGTTCCATGTCCCATCTCGTGGGCCATCGCCGCCGCTTCGCCGGCAGGCGCGGCCGGGTGCGCGGCGTGCGCCGGGTGGGCAGCCGCGGCCGCTTGGGGCATGACATGGCCGGCATGGGCAGAGGCGGCGTCAGGCACAGGCGCCGCGGGAGCGGCGTGGTGAGCATGCTCATGTTCCACCGCGGCGGAGGGCGCTGGAGAAGGCGGCGGGGCCACCGCCACGACCGCCGGCGGATCCGACGGAGCGCAGACATGCTCTGGCTGGCACTCGCCGGGGCAGCCGTAACCGCACTCCGCCACCAGCCGCTTGAGCTCTGCCAGGCTGACCATGTCGTCATGGTGAACGACGGCCGTCCCGGTCAGGTAGTTCGTCTCTACGTGGTGGATTCCAGGATGCGCGCTGAGCCGTTTCTCGACCCCGGCCGGCGAGAGCACCGAATGGATCCCGTCGATTCGAATCACCGTCGTCTTCATCGCCGCCTCACCTTTCGAGATGATCGGGCGCCGCTTCGCAACAGCCAGCTTGGGACCGCCCTGGGGCTTCCCTCCGGAAGTCCTCTTTGGCCCGCGACGATCGCTGCCTTGTAAGGGCGCTGGGGCGCCGGGCAGGCCGACTGACGATTGGCCTTCCGGAGAGACCTTACTCGATTCTAATCACGTATCTGGTCGAAACGCCGTTGGATCTTACCGGCCGTGCCTCGGAAGGACGTCGCCCCACCGGCGATACCACAGCCAGCCCACACCAACGCCCAGGGCGACTCCCAACAGACCTGCTCCCCAATGGTAGGGGTGGGGCCGAGTCGCCAGAATAAACCGTCCGACGATCAGATAGCCGGCAAGGCCGAGGCCCATGGCCCAGACATACACGATGAAAGGCCACTCACGGCGCTCTTTGCGATTTCGGGCCTTTGGCTTTCCGCCGCGTTTGGTCATCGCCTATCCTCAGACATTCGTGCCACGGTCGTCTACACCGCGGTCGACGCCGCCCCCAGGTGATGGACAGGCACGCCGAGGGAGATCGCCTTTCGCAAGCGCAGGATGCGCTCCCGACCGGCCACGGGGCCCATCAACTGCAGAAGCCCTTCGAGCGCCAGGTACCACGGCAGCGAGCCAAAGAGCGCCAAGGCGACCGATTCATAGCCTGCGCGATCGGCCAGCATGTCGACGAACGCCTGGCTGAAGAAGGGTTGGCCGCCCCCAGCCGGAACCAGGTGCGGGGCGAGGCGTAGAAGAGCCAGGACAGGGCCATCCCAAGCGCGTGGCAAAGGCCGATATGGCGAAAGACCATGCGGTCGTACTGATCCAGTCGGTCGGCCAGAATCGCATCCGCCGCCAAGCGTCCGCTCTTGATCGCCAGGCGGATGCCCTCGCCCGTCACCGGATCCGCCAGGCCGGCGGCGTCGCCGACCAGCACCACGCGCCGTGTCGCCAAGGTTTCCTTTCGGGAGTAGATCGGTATGGGGTGGCCATGCATCGCGACGCCGTCGAGCGAAATTCCGTAGCGCGCCATCACGCGCTTCAGCGTGGCCTGCAACCGGCCCGGCTGTGGATGCAACGCGCCAATCCCGACGGAAAGGTGCTCCGCCTTGGGGAAGATCCACAGATACCCGAAGGGCACATCGCCGAAGATGAAACAAAACGCGTCGCCAAAGCGGCGCAACACATCCGGCGCCACCGGAACCTCCACTTCGATCGCCGCCGCCGTGGTCTTGCCGCGGCGCAGCCCGAGCGAGCGGGCAACGACCGAGTTGGCCCCATCGGCGCCAATCGCATATCTCGCCTCGAAGACCCGGCCGTCTTTCGTGGTCACTCGGACCCCGTCGAGGGTCTCCTGAACTCCCGTCCACCGAGACTCCCTGAAGGACCTCGGCTCGAGCATGGGCAAGGATATAGGCGTCCAGGTGGTCGCGCATCACGGTACAGACCGTGTCTCCCCGCAAAGGCACGTGAACAGCGTCATGCCCGAGGGCGAAGGTGACACGATGGACGCGAGCCTCGACCACCGGATCAAACGAGAACGAGAAATACTTGCCGAGCATGCGCGTCGACAGGCCGCCGCTGCAGGCCTTGTAGCGCGGCAGGTGCGCCTTCTCGAGGACCAGAACCCGCCGGCCCGCTTCGCCCAGGGTGTAGGCCGCCTTAGCGCCGGCCGTCCCCGACCCGACAACGATCACATCGTAGGCAGGAGACATGCCTTCTCGATTCGAGCCCCCGCGGAGGGCGAAGGAACCCGAGCGCGACTCAGCCGATCAGATAGGCGCGATATTCGTGCCGGCCATCGCCGCCGGCGGCCGTCACGGCATGCTTCAGATGGATGGGCTGCACCAGCCGGGGGTTGAAAACGACCTCCGCCCTACCAGGGTCCAGCTCCACACTGGCGGAGACCACCCCATACACCAGCAGCAGGCTGTTACGGACCCGGTTCACGCAGTTCGGGCAGCCCATGCCATCCACGGCCAGCAGGGCCGTCGCCTTTTCCTGTCGTTCCTCGATGGACGGCGATTTGTGAATG
>DATEVL010000037.1:0-25175 GCA_035281845.1 Anaerolineales bacterium
TCGCCCTCCCCGTCGACGAACCCTCCAATACCCGCCGCGGTCCTCCGGTGGATGTCGGGAGCTCCGATGATTTCATGGTGGACCTTTGGATTCGAGCGAATTCGGGAGACAACGCCGCCGCACCCATCACCTGCGGTGGTAATCCGAACTGGATTCAAGGGAACATCGTGCTGGATCGCCGACGCACGGCCGGCGCCGGTTATGGTGTCTCCCTCGCCGGGGGGCGCGTGGCTTTCGGCGTGACCGGCCCGGCCCTAGACAGCCTGACCCTGTGCGGGACGAGCGATATCGGCGACGGTGAGTGGCACCTGATCACCATCGCCCGCAATCGCTGGGATGGGGTAGCCCCGGATGGCTTCCTGTGGTTGTTCGTCGACGGACGGTTAGAGGCCTCCGGGCCCGGCCCCCAGGGCGACATCTCGTATCCCGACAGCGCTCCGGCCGTCTCACCTGCGGATCCGTTCCTGGTGCTCGGCGCCGACAAGTACGACGCCGGTCTTCCTTTCCTCGGCTGGCTGGATGAGCTGCGCTTCACGAACATCCTGAGGACTCGCGTGGACTTCCCTGCCCCGACTTCGCCTTACTTGAACGACATCAACACGGCCGCCCTCTTCCATTTCGATGAAGGCGCCGGGGACATCGCCTATGACACGTCTGGGTTCGGCGGCGGGCCGAGCAGCGCACGACGGACCACCGCTGGATCTCCACCCGGGCCGGAATGGTCCGTGGAGAATCCGTTCGCCGCGTGGGAGGGCACCGCTACCCCGAGTCCGACCCCTTCGCCAACGGCCACCGTGACCGGAACGCTCTCAGCAACCCCGACCCCATCCGCGACAGCCACGCCAACGAGGACCACATCCCCCTCCCCCACCGCCACCGCCAGCCTCACATTGACGCCGACTCCTTCGGCGTCTCCTACCACGACCGCGGATCCTTCGGCGACGGCTTCGTCGATCCCGACGAGCACCACGCCGACCTCGACGACGACATCCACGTCGGCTCCGACGGTCACCAGCATTCCCTCGGCAACACCTGGCGGGTCAGCGCTGCCCGGTGACCTGAGCCTCGACGGCCTGGTCAATGTGGTCGACCTGCAACTGTGCGTCAATGTCGTGTTGGGGAGTGAAACTGACGCCGGTATCGTCGGCCGCGCGGATATGAACAACGACAGCGTGGCGAACGTTCTCGATATTCAGGCGATCGTCAACTTGATCATGATAGGATGACGGAATGATCCCTTCACCTGAAACTCGGAGCAGGGTGCCATCGTCGAAACCGGTCGCTTGGCTGTCGGTGACACTGATGGTTTCGCTTGTAATCGTTCTGACGCTTCCCACCGCTGAGGCTGCCGCCCAGGCCACGAGCGCGACCCTTTCGGTCGGATCCGGCTCGGGTGCACCCGGGGATACCGGGATCGCCGTTTCCGTGGGCCTTTCGTCGTCGGCGGGCACCGAAGTGACCGGGGTCAACTTCGACCTGACCTTCGACAGCAGCCGCATCGCCGTGGCGGGCGGATCCTGCGGCGGGTTGGCGGTGGTGCTGTCCTCCGCCGTGGCCGACCCGCCGGTATCCAAGTCGATCAGTTGCTCTCAGCCCTCGGGAGACCGCGTACGAGTCATCATCTTCGGCCTCAATCAGACCGCGATCCCCGATGGCAGCATCGCCTCGGTCTCGTTCAATGTCTTGTCCAGCGCGACGGCGGGGTCGTTCAGCCTCGGACTGGCCAACACCGCCGCCAGTGATCCAGATGGAATCTCCGTCCCACTCACTCTCGATCCAGGTTCGTTCACCGTCGATGCGCCCCCCCCATCCGCGACGCCAAGCGTGACCGACACCCCCGTCGGTTCGGCGACCAACACGACCGGGCCTTCGCCCACTAAGACATCCACGCGTACGGCGACGCGCACGGCCACTCGCACGGCCACGCGCACGCCTTCGAGAACGGCGACACGGACATCGACCACGGCCCCCGGCCCAAGCGCGACCCCGTCGAGGACCAAGACACTCGGCCCGTCCTCGACGCCCATCACTCCGGCAACCGTGGCGAGCACCGGCGGGACACCGAAAAGCACTTCCACGGCCCCGGCGTCCTCGACCTTGGAGCCCTCCCCGATCAGCTCACCGTCCGGAACAACGACGGTCACCGGGCCGGTGGAGACGGCCACGGCATTGCCATCCGAGATCGGGGGGACCGCCACGATTCCACCTGAGATCGAGACCGCCGCAGCCTCGACCGGCACGGCCCTGGCCGAGTTTGAGGAAGCCGTTGCCAAGACTGCGACGGCGCTCGCCTCGACGGCAGCGCCTCCGCCGGTGGACAAATCTCCTCCAGGTGCGAGCCTTATCCTGCCCGTCGTCGCCGTGGCGGCAGGCCTCGCGGTCGCGGTCGCATTGGCGTTGGCGGTTTGGCGCTTCGTTATTCACAGACGCACGCCAGGCGCGCCTCCAACCTCCCCGACCTGACTCAGATCGTAACCCTTCTCCAATTCGAAAGGCACGGCTCCCTTCCCTGCGACAGGAGGGTGCCGTGCCGTTCTTCCTGAGCCACGCGAGTCCATCCAGTAATGGGCACGGCACCTTGGCACCGCCATACCGCTTCGGTATCCTGACGAGGACACCACCTCGCCTCTGCGCCCCTTCGGCCTCTACAGGCCGCCAAGGGCGGCGCACCCGAAGGGGTGAGGGCGGTGTCCTGGCGAGGAGGGCGGGTGTGATGTGGCTCCGTAGGCGAGCCACATCAACAATCTTGTATGGGCACGGCACCCTGGCACCGCCCGCCAAGGCAGGTGTGCCGTACCCCTACGTTGCGCCTTATGGCATACGGCGGGAGCAGCACGGCAATAATTGATACATCTTTGATCGGCTTTCGTTGGATGCGGAGTCCGTCCGGATCGGAGTACGGTCCACGCCCTCCCGTTATAATCCCTCGCATGGAGAGCACATCCGAAGCGGCAGGCGCCTCTGAGGCCCAGCGCCGCTTTCACTTTCGCCTAGTCCCAGCCTTCCTCCTTCGACCACGTCGGGCCTTCGCCAACATTATTCATCTAGAACGTTCATCGTGGCTGACACCCCTTCTGGTGCTCTCGATCGCCGCCTTGTTTCCGGTGCTGGCCACCGGCCGCGTCCGCCAACAGGCAGACGCATTCGGCCCGGGAAGCCTGCCACCTGATTTCCAGTACTACTCGGCAGAACAACAAGCTCAGTTCACGCAGGCCCTCGAGTCCACCCGCAGCCCCACGTTCCTGTACGTGCTCCCCGCGGTGGGTTCGTTGGTGGTGGTCTGGCTCGGCTGGTTGATCACCGGCGGCCTCCTTCATCTGGCCTCGACGATCCTCGGCGGGCGCAGTACCAGCACCGCCGTGCTCAATATCGCCGCCTGGGCGGGTCTCCCTTTCGCCATCCGGTTTCTCGTTCGCGGCATCTTTGTCCTTCTAGCCGGCCGGGCCATCGCCGCTCCCGGTCTTGCCGGCTTCATCGGAGCGGACGCTTCCGGGTTGCTGCAGTTCGTCCGGCAGCTCTTGGGTCTGATCGACGTTTATCTCTTGTGGCACCTGGCGCTTCTCGGGATTGGGCTTGCTGCCCTGGGGGGCCTCACTCGCGGGAAGGTGGCCGCCTCGGTGATCGCGACCGAAGTCATTGCACTTCTGGTCCAGGCCATTCCGGCGACGATCGCCGCGTCCTTCGCCGGGCTGACCATCGTTCGACCTTTCTACTTCTAGCAAGTTCTCGAGGACCTGCGACGACGGTCAGACCCTCCCCTCCCGCGTCTTACGAGCCTTCGGTAGGGGTCACCCCTGCCCGCGGCGGGGTTCGCGCCCCTCAGATTCTTGCAGAGGCTGGGGGCGAGATCGTGAAGGTCTAGGAACATGAACTCTGACCCGATGAGCGAGCCGTATATCGCGACCCGCGGGTTGCGCAAGAGCTACGTCATGGGCAAGAACGTCATCGACGCGCTGGACCACGTCGATCTCGCGATCGAGCGCAACGCCTTCGTCGCTGTGATCGGTCCGTCCGGTTCGGGGAAGAGCACGCTGCTGCACATGCTCGGCGGCCTGGACCGTCCGACCTCGGGCTCGATCATCGTCGATGGGGCGGCGCTGGAGGCGATGGATGAGCACGCCCTGGCTGAGTATCGCCGTCAGCACGTCGGGTTCATCTTCCAATCCTTCCATCTCCTGGCGTCTCTGACCGCCGAGGAGAACGTGGCCTTTCCCTTGGTTTTCGCTCGCACAGCGCGGCGACAGCGGATGGCTCGAGCCCGCGAGCTACTGACGGAGGTCGGGCTCCAGACCCACCTTGCCCACCGCCCTTCGGAGCTTTCCGGCGGACAGCAGCAGCGGGTGGCGGTCGCCCGGGCCCTCGCCAACCAAGCTCCGCTGATTCTGGCCGATGAACCGACGGGTAATCTCGATACCCAGAGCGGGGCGGCCATCATGCGCTTGCTCGACGGCCTCCATCGCCAGGGCCGCACCGTCCTGGTGGTCAGCCATGACCCCCGGATCACCCATTACGCAAGCCAGACTCTGTACCTGCTCGACGGCCGCGTCGTTTCCAGCAGCGACTATGCGGCAGCCCTGGCCGGTGCAGAGCGCGAGGCCATCTCATGAGACATCGCCTTCCCTATCGCCTTGCCCTCGGACTTCTTCTCGTGGCGACGCTGAGTCTCCTGGCTCTGGGATCGTCCGCGACCGCGCCGGCGCGGCAGACTCCGGAGCCCAGCCCGACCGTTTACGAACGGCCCTTGCTGACCCTGATCTCCTACTCGACCAATTCGAGCGGAGTCACGCCGGGCGAAGAATTCAAGCTTTCTTTCCGCGTCGCCAACAAGGGGGGCGCCAAGGCTCGCAACATCGTCTTCACTTTTTCTCCGGGAGACTTCCTACCATCGGGTTCCGGCGGCGTGGTCGCCGGGGGCGTCATCGCCCCTGGAGCCGACACCGGTTACAGCCAGAAGCTGATCGCCAGCAGCGAGCTGATCCTGAAGGCCTTCGGGACGCTCCAGATTGGGGCTTCCTACACCGACGACTTCGGCACCAGTTACGCCGAGACGTTCAATCTCACCTTGCCCGTGACGAAGAAGTCGTCCTCCGGAAGCCAACGCCCAACGTCGACGCCGACACCGTCCCCTCGCCCGATGCTGATCATCGGGGCTTACTCGGTCGACCTCGATCCGCTCAAACCCGGTTCGGTGTTCAATCTGACGATTCAGGTGACCAACGTCGGTGGATCGGAAGCGCGGGCAGTGACGCTTGTGCTCGGCGGGGGAACCGTGAACACGGGCGCCAACGGCACGCCGGGCGCCGAGGGAGGCAGCGGCGTCTCCGGATCCGGGACAAATCTCGAGAACTTCGCGCCGCTGGGCGAGTCGAATGTCGCCTTCCTCGGCAACCTCGATCCGGCGGCGCTCCTGGCTTCCGTGCACGCGCTGATCGTCAACAGCACGACTCAGCCCGGCGCGTACCCACTCAAGCTCAGCCTGATCTACTCCGACTCCGGCGGACGTCTGTTCACCGACGACCATGCGATCACCTTGCTCGTCTACTCTCCACCCTTGCTGGAGATCGGCTTCTACCAGACTCCGGACCCGCTCTTCCCCGGACAGCCCGGGAACCTTCCCGTACAAGTCCTCAACCTCGATCGCAAGGCGGTCATACTCAGTCGGGTGCGGGTCGAGTCGACGGGGGCGGAGATGACCAACAACCAGCTGCCCATCGGCTACCTGGACACCGGCCTGACCTTCACCATCGATGCACAGGCCGTCCCGCTGCAGCCCGGCCCGCTCGAGGTGGTGGTCTCGGTGGATTACGTCGACGATTTCAACAAGCCGCAAGTGATCGAGCAGGCCCTGCAGGTCGACGTTCTCGAATCGGAACCGCTCCCCGAGTTTCCCGAGGACGGCGGCCTGACGCCCGACTTCGCCCCGCCAAACTCGGAGACCTTCTGGGACAAAGTCCTGCGGTTCCTGCGCGGGCTGCTCGGGTTGGACTCCAGCGCGCCGGAGTCGGCACCGGTCGAGGGCCCGCCGACCGAAGGCCCGATTCAGATCGTGCCGGGCGCGCCCGGCATGAAGGGCTGAAATGCGCCTGCTGGACCTGTTGGCGTTGGTCGGGGAGAACATCGGCCGCCGCAAGGGGCGCGTGGCGTTGACGGCGATCGGAGTCGTGATCGGCACGGCCGCCGTCGTCGTGCTCGTTTCCCTCGGGATCGGACTGCAGCGCAACGCAACGCAGCAATTGGGAGGGATTTCCGACCTGACTCTGATTAACGTCTCACCGACATACGGCGAGGTCTTTTACGGCGGCGGAGGCGGGGGTGTGGCCGTGGCCGGCGCGTCTTCGGACACCCCCCAGCAGACCTTGATCACGGATCAGAGCCTGGCGGAAATCGCCGCCCTGCCGGGCGTAGTCGGCGTCTACCCGCGCGATTACCTGCAAGGCGGCGCCACGCTCAAGTACGGACGGCTGGAGAACTATCCAGGCATCCTGGGCGTAACGCAGGCGGAACTGCAAGATCTGGACCTGCCGATCGACCAGGGCACGTCCGAGCTGGAGCGCGGTACTACGGTCGTCGGCTCGTACCTCCCCCAGGGTTTCTACAATCCCTACCAACGGCCGAACGAAGCGCCGCCGGTCCCGCCGGATCTTTTCGGCGAGTCGGTCAACATGATTCTCTTCCGCTACTCGTCCGAGGGTGTCGAGACCCGGCGCACGATCCAGCTGCGAGTCGTCGGCGTGCTGGGCGAGACGCGCGGAGAGTCGGATTATTCGATGTACGTTCCCTTATCCGAGCTGGAAGGCTACAACCAGTGGATGACGGGCCGCCGGGTGAACCGCCACCGCGACGGCTACCCAATGGCCCTGGTGAAAGCGCGCGACTCGAGCGTCGTCCTCGAGCTGGCGGACCAGATCACGGCGATGGGTTACCAGGCCTCGACGCCGCTCTCCTTCGTCCAGGGGATCAATTCGTTCTTCGCGATCCTGCAGGTGATCTTCGGCGGGGTCGGGGCCATCGCCCTGCTGGTGGCCGCCATCGGCATCGCCAACACGATGACGATGGCCATTCTGGAACGGACGCGTGAGATCGGCTTGATGAAGGCCCTCGGCGCCACCAACGGGAGCGTGTTGGGTTTGTTCCTGGGGGAAGCCGCCGGGATCGGATTTATCGGGGGCGTGGGCGGCGTGGCGCTGGGATGGGCCGCCGGGCAGGCGATCAACGTTCTGGCGATGGCCTACCTCGCCGGCCAGGTAGCACAGACGGGCGGGATGCCGCCGACGGTGGCGGTCTACACTCCGCCGTGGCTACCGGTCTTTGCGCTGGTCTTCGCGACCCTGATCGGAGTCGTTTCCGGGTTGTATCCGGCGCTGCGCGCCGCCACGCTGATCCCTGTGGTCGCCCTCAAGTACGAGTAGAGCCGTCAGCCATGTGCTGTCGGCCATCCGCTGTCAGCAAGCGCATATGGCAGCGTGGGAGAAGCCTCGCGGGCGCAGGCGAGCCTGGCCGGTCTCAAGCGCGCTCGTCCTGCAAGACGGGCGCCTGGCGGGGAGCCTCCAGAAACCACGTCTCCATCGTCCCCTTGCCTTTGACCTCGACGGCGCCGCGGGGCGTGCAGCGAAACTGGTCCTTGATCAGCTCATAGGTCGCCGGCCCGATCTGAATCCTGCCTGGGATACCGTGTGATTCCATGCGACTGGCGATGTTCACCGCGTCGCCCCAGACGTCGTAGTGAAACTTGGTGCGCCCGATCACCGCGGCGATCACCGATCCGGAGTTGATGCCGATGCGAAGCTGCAGAGTCCGATCTCCCGGAACGGCGAGCCCTTCGCACACGCCGAGCATCTCCAGCGCTACCTGGGCCAGTCGTTGCGCATGGTCGGGCCAGGGACGCGGCGCTCCGGAAACGACCATGTAGTTGTCACCGATCGTACGGATCTTCTCGAGGCCGTAACGCGCCACGATCCCGTCCCATTGCGAGAAAAGCTGGTTCAGCAGATCCACCATCTCCCTCGCCGACAGCTGCACCGAGAGCGGCGTGAACCCGACCACGTCGGCGAACAGGATGCTGACGTCATCGTGGTGCGCGGCGTAGCTTCCGTCGCCCGCCTTCAGAATCGGGGCGATCTCTGCGGGCAGGACGTTGAGCAGAAGCCGGTCGGATTGCTCCTGTTCCTGCCGCAACAAGGCGTAGAAGCGGTTCTTCTCCGCCACGAAGTAGCGCAACAGGGCGAACACGATAAGCGAGAGCGTGCCGATGTTGAGGACGAAGACCACCAGGATGAGGTCCGTCGGCAGGTTGGTGCGCGCGGGAAGGAGCGGAGTCAGGACGGCCCCGAGGACCAGCAATGCCAGGAATGCGCCGAACCAGACGGAACTCTCCCGCGGGCCGGCAAAGAGCAGCGCTGCGACGGGACAGAGGAACGCCCAGACATAGGCGGCGCTCGAACTGACCAGGCTCCCCAACGCCAGCCAGAACAAGAACGGCAAGATCAGGATCAGGAGCAGTTGGACGGAACGAAAGAGGTTGAAACGGCGCAGCCAGGCGAAGGCGGCCACGTTGAACAGGGAGAGAACCGTGTAGGAAATTGCGATGGCGGCGGCCGCCCACTCGCCGAACGAGGCATAGATGAAACCCCAAATGATTCCTGCGCCGCTGGGAAAGACAGCCACAAACACCAGCAGGGTTTTCTGCAGCCGCAAGTCCTCGCTGTCGGAAGGCTCGGCGCCAATCCGGGCGAGGACCTCACGCGATCGATGGAGGACGCGCCACGCTATCATTCGCACCTACCTTGGCCGTTCGGTGCTACCGAAAGCCGCTGGATCGAAGCTGCCGTCAGAGGTCGGAGATCGGGGAATCTCAGCCGCAGCCGAACGATGCCGCATGTGTCCTTGTTTTCCCGGTGAATCACGGGAACGTTTCTCAGACGAGACCTTGCGTCGGCAATACGGGCTCTTCTCGCGTCGACGCTGGTCCTGACGGCGCCCAGAGCAAGCCCGACCCGGGGCGTGACCTCGCGGAGGGAAGCACGGTCTTACGCTCGTCCCAAACGCCTCAGGAACCGGGCACGGCCCCTTGAACGTCAAAGGGCGCCGGCCCAGTCCCATGTCGCCGGCCAACCTCTAGCTCGTCGGCAACATCGGCATCGGAGGCCCGTCGACCTTCAGACGTTCGGCCAGCGCCGCCCGCACGGCGACGCGGTCGTCCCATGGATGCTCCACGTCGCCGAAGGCCATCGACTGCTCGTGCCCCTTCCCGCAGACCAGCACCACATCGCCAGGCGACGCCAGACGGAGGCCGTGGCGGATCGCCTCGCCTCGGTCGGGGATTCGCCAGAAGGTCGTTCCTTCGCGGCCCCCACCGGCCTCGGCGCCGGCAGCCATCTCGGCCAGGATCTCATCGAGTGACTCCGTCCGCGGATCTTCGGCCGTCAGGACGGTGAAGTCGGCCAGCTCGATCGACAGCCCGGCCATCATTCTTCGTTTCGCGCGATCGCGCAGGCCGGCGGCGCCGAAGACGGCGATCAGCCGACCGTCCGTGAGCCGGCGAGTCGCCTGGAGCGCGCGACGGAGGGCGTTGGGGGTATGCGCGAAATCGACCACGGCCAGGAAGTCTTGCCCCAGATCGACGCGTTCCATGCGTCCCGGCACACCCGGGAAGGTGCTGATCGCGGTTGCCACATCGTCGGGATGGAGGCCCAATCCTTCGATCGCCGCCGTCGCCGCCGCCAGGCAATTGCCGAGGTTGTAGTCGCCCAGCAGCGGCGTGTGTGCCAACGGCTGATACCCGGGGCCGCGGATACGAAAGGAAAGGCCTTCGATCCCGGCGGACACTTCGGTTCCTCGCACGTCGGCCTCCGGGCTCTCGCCGTACGAGACCACGCGGACGGAGGTTCTCACTCGAAGCGCGGCGTAGGACTCGTCATCCCTGTTGAGCACGGCAAGGCGATCGATCCCGGCCGGCTTGCTGGCTGAGTCGGCCAATCCCTCGAACAGTTTGGCCTTGGCCTCCAGGTACGCCTGGTACGAACCGTGATAGTCCAGGTGTTCGTGCGTGATGTTGGTCAGGACGCCAAGGTCGAAGTCGCAAGCGGCGACGCGGTACTGGTCGAGTCCGTGGGAAGTTGTCTCGATGACGGCGTGGCCCATCCGGGCATCGGCCATCTGGGCCAAGAGGGCTTGCAGGTCGAGCGGGTCGGGAGTCGTGACGTGGAATCCGGTGTCGACTTCTCGCTCGCCGATCCGCGCGCGGACGCTGGTGATCAGGCCGGTGGGCTTCCCCGCCGACGCCAGCATGTGATGGAGCAGGCTGGCGGTCGTCGTCTTGCCATCCGTGCCGGTCACGCCGATCATCGTCAGACGGCGCGCGGGATATCCGTTCCACGCCGCAGACAACTGCGCCAGAAACAGGCGCGACTCGCGGACCTGGAGATAAGGCCGGCCCAACCCGGGATCAGGGGTTTCTCCCGCCAGGACGGCGGCGCCCCGCTCCGCCGCCTGCGGCAAGAATCGATGGCCGTCGCTCGTTCCGCCGCGCGTGGCGATGAAGAGATCCCCGGGTTTCACCCGACGCGAATCGGCGGCCAACCCGCTCACTTCGACATCGGGCAGACCGCCGAGAGGAGCGATATCTCTTAGGAGCGCGGAAAGGCGCATCGGAGGGGTCAGGGGTCCGTGGTAGCCGCAGGCTTCAGCCTGCGGTGGCCCGCAGCCTGAAGGCTGCGGCTACGCGCTCGACCTCTGGCCGCGGACCGGTCTACGTCAACGCAGGCTTTGGCGTAAACCTTCCAGCTTGCCCGCGACGGATCCATCGATCACTTTATCGCCCACGCGGACGACCAGCCCGCCGAGGATCGCCGGCCTCACCCGAAAGGTCAGCGTCGCCCCGCTGCCGAGCGGCTTGGCGAGCTGCTTGCGGACGGTCTCTTGCTCCTCGTCGGTCAGCGGCAGGGCGCTGGTAACTTCGGCGGTGCTCCCTTGGAGCGTCTCTCCTTCGAGCACCAGGACGCGACCCTTCCGAACCCCGCTGAAAAACTCCTGGACCAGGGCTCGCTGACGTTCTTCGTCAAGCGATTCGCCGATGAGCTTCTGAGAGGCGGCGATCGCCAGCGCCGCCACCTCACCCCGCAGTTCCCCCAACGCCTGGGCCTTGGCCTCCTCGGCCTCGCGGGAGGCCGACTCGCGGATGGCCATGGCCTCTTTCTCGGCCTCGGCCCGAATCTCGCGCGCCACCAGTTCGGCTCGCTCGGAGGCGGTGCGGATCTTCTGATCGGCTTCAGCTTGCGCCTGGCCCAAGACGGCTTGGGCCTCCTTCTCGGCGTTGGCCCGGGCTTCGGCCGCCACTCGGGCGTCTTCCAGCCCTTGGGCGATCGACTGGCGGCGTCTTTCCAGCAGCCCGACGATCGGCTTGTAGACCCAGACGCGCAGCACCACAAAGACAATCAGAAAGTTGAGGGTCTGGACCAACAGGTAGCCCAGGTTGAGACCAAGAGCTTCCAAGGGTGTCCTCCCGTGGCTCGGTGAGCCGTCGCGGCGTCCCGTTCCGTTGATACGCTCAGCGCAGCGTCAAAGACTTTGTTCACAAGATCGGAAACTTCGTAGAGCGCCACCAACCCAGGGCAAAGCCATTCGTTTGGGCGGCGACTCGACTCTCTCCAAACTCGTACGGATTTGTCACCGTCCCTACGGAACGGGACACTAGAAGACGAACAGGATCATCAATGCGATCACCAGGGCGTAGATGGCGGTGGCCTCGGCGAAGGCGATGCCCAGAATCATGTTCGTTTGAATCGTGCCCGTGGCATCGGGATTGCGGGCCATCGCTTGGACCGCCCCGCCCGACACCACGCCAATGCCGATCCCCCCGCCGATCACCCCGACCATCGCCAGCCCGGCTCCAATGAACTTGCCGAGGACTGTGGCCGCCAGAACGATATTGCCATCCATTGGTGCTGTCGCCTCCGTACTGAGTGAATTAGGGCTCGTGGGCGCCCTGCCCGTGCCCGGCCATGGCCTGGCTCATGAAGATCAGGGTCAGCATTCCGAACACGATCGCCTGGATCATTCCAACGAAGAACTCGAGCATCAGGAACATGCTCGGCATGAAGACCGGCACCAGGCTGCCGATCACGAACAACAACACGGACCCGGCGAAGATGTTGCCGAACAACCGGAAGGTGAACGACAGGATCTTCGAGAATTCCGAGACCAGCTCGAGCAGGCCGACGCCGAAGTCGATGGCGCCGAACATCGGCTTGTTGAACAGGGTGCCGGTGTTGAAGAACTTGCCGAAGTAGCGCGTTCCCAGCGCCCGCACGCCGTAGACCTGGGTCATCACGACCGAGATCAGCGCCAAGGCCAAGGTGAAGTTCAGGTCCGTGGACGCCACGCGCACGAAGGGGACGACGACGAAGCCGCGATCGACTCGCGCGGCGCCTTCGACGAGGTCGACGGCGCCGCCGGCCTCTTCCAGAGTGGACTTCACGATGGTGATGACCGAAAGGGAGCCCAGCTGCCCCAGCGCTTGTACCGGATGGCCCTCCTGAGTCTCCTCGGCCGAGTGCAGGAAGCCGATGCTGTCGACGCCGGGGATCAGTTCCATCCAGTTGACCACCAACACCAGCAAGACAATTGTCGCCACCCACGGGAAAACGCGCTTGGCCCAGCGGCCCGCCATCGATTCAGTCAGGTTGAAAAGGACCTCCAGCAGCGCCTCCAGCGCCCCACTGATCCCGCCCAGGACCATCTTGCCGCGCGACAGGGCGCGGCGCATGGCCAGGACCAGCGCCAGCAAGACTAAGTCAGCCAGCCCCACGGCCACCATCGTGTTCGTCAGGTAGATTGGGCCAATCACCGGAAGCGTGACCAGCGGAGCCGCGCTCAGGACTTCCGCCGGAATCTGGACGGTCGGTCGCACCGGGGGCCAGGCAGCGGCAGCGACAATCCCGAGGATGATGAACAAGAGGACCCACCAGCGATTTACGCCATAGGGCCACCTACGTCTTCGTGCCAAGGTCCTCCTCCTGGCCTTCCGATGTGGGAGCTGACTGCGCGCGGGCCATCCCACTTTGCAACACTCGAATCATCAAGTAGATCGAGACCGGGATGCTACCCAGGACCAGGCCCACAGTGAAGGTCGGTCGGGTGCCAAGCTGCTTGTCCAACCAGAGTCCCGCCCCCAGCGCCAGAAGGATAATGATGACGGTGAGACAGCCGACCTGCCCCAGCAGGCCCGCCAGCGCCATCGTCAGGTCGGCTTGCTTTGACCCAGGGGGGCGGCGCGCCTGCTGCATCGATCGAGAATTGTATCACGAGCGGTCGTGGGGAAGGTGTAAGCACCCAACACGACCGGAATTGCTCGGTTCCGGCTGGCGACGTATGCCCTAGAAAAGACTCAACGCCATAGCCGAGGCGCGGTCCAGCCAAGGGGCGCTGGCGATGCCGATCAACAGAATCAGGACGATGCAGGCCGCCAACGCCACGGCGTACGGCCGCGGTACTGGGATCGGCTTGTCTTCGTCGGGCGAGCGATGCAGGTACACCACCTTGAGAACAATGAGGTAGTAGTAAAGGCCGATGATGGCGTTGAGAACGCCGACGAAAGCCAACCAGGTCAGCCCGCCGTCGACTGCGGCGGCGAAGACATAGAACTTGCCGACAAACCCGGCCAGCGGCGGCATGCCGCCCAGGGAAAGAAAAGCCACCAATAGCGCCAGGGCCAGCCCCGGCGAGCGGCGGCTGAGGCCGGCGTAGTCAGCAATGCGTTCCGATCCGGCGGAGCGCGCAAAGAGAATGACGACGGCGAAAGCCGCCAGGTTCGTGACGACATACGCCATCAGGTAGAAGACCGATGTCGCTGCACCGAAGGCGGTCAGGGCGACGACGCCGATCAACGCATAACCGGCGTGAGCGATCGAAGAGTAGGCCAGCAGCCGTTTGATATTGGTCTGGACGATGGCCAGAAGGTTGCCAAGCGTCATCGTGGCCACGGCCAACGCCGCCAGTACCGCCGGCCATGAGACGTTAATCGACGGCTCGAAGGCCAGCAGGAACCGCAGCAGCACGGCGAAGCCGGCGACCTTGGAGGCCGTAGATATGTAGGCGGTGGCCGGTGTCGGCGCGCCCTCATACACGTCGGGAGTCCAGAAGTGGAAAGGGACGACGGCGATCTTGAACGCGAAACCGACCAAGACCAGGACGATGGCGCCCCCCAAGAACAAGGGCGAGAGGCCTCCGGTTTTCACCTGGTCCGCCAGGAAATAGATGTTCGTCTGCCCCGAAGCGCCGTAGAGCATGCTGAAGCCGTAGAGCATGACGGCGGAGGTGAGGGCGCCAAAGAGGAAATACTTCAACCCGGACTCGGTCGACTTATCATTGCCCTTGAGGTAACCGGCCAGCACATACAGGGAGATCGACGCCGTCTCGATCGCCAAGTAGAGCATGATGAGATCGGCGGCGGCGGCCATCAGGCACAGCCCGAGCGTGGCCACGGTGACCAGGAAATAGTACTCGCCCCGGTCGCCGACACCGTCCACATCCACCGACAGCAGCGCCGTGACCGCCGCGGCGAAGAGGAAGATGATGGCAAAGGCGAAGGAGGCGGCGTCGGAGCGCAGCATACCCCCGAAGACCAACGTCTCTTCCCCCGGCCGGCCGAAGAGCAACGTGAGAACCAGGGCGACGGCCATCCCGACCGCCGTCAACCAGCCCAGACCCCGCCGGCGGCGGGGCCGGCCGATCAGGTCGACCAACAGCACCAAGCCCGCCAACGCCAACAGCAAGACTTCGGGGAGCAGCGCGGTCAGCATCGTGGGGGCATAAGTCGGGAGGGTCATCTAGGCGCCTCCCACGATGCGCAAGACGCTCTCGGCACCGGTGGCGATCATCGGCGCCATCACCCACGGCTGAATCCCGATCAGGACCAACAGCCCGGCCAGCACGACGAGCGCCACCCGGTCGAGGCGCGTGACCGGCGAGATGTGGCCGGCGAGGTCCGCCGGCATCTCGCCGTAAAACACCTTTCCGACAACTCGCATGATGTAGCCTGCGGTGATGATGATCCCCAGCGCGGCGACGAGGGCCACCACCGGCTGCACCTGCCACAGCCCGAGGAAGATCGGGAACTCGGCGACGAAGCCGCTGAAGCCGGGCATGCCCATCGAGACCAGGCCGCCGATGATGAAGGCCACCGCCACCAGCGGCATCACTTTGGAGAACCCGCCCAGTTTGGAGATCTCGCGGGTGTGAGCCCGGTCGTAGACCATGCCGACCACGGCGAAGAAGAGAGCCGTCATCACCCCGTGCGAGAACATCTGCAGCCCGGCCCCGGTGAGCCCATCCTTGTTGAGCGTGGCGAAGCCGAGCATCACCAGCCCCATGTGCGACACCGACGAGAAGCCGATGACGTACTTGAAATCCGTCTGGACGCTGGCGATCAGTGCGCCGTAGACCACGTTGACCGTCGCGAGCCCCAGGATGAGCGGCGCCCAGTAGTGAGCCCCGTCCGGGAGCAGCATGATCCCCACGCGCAGCGCGGCGAAAGCGCCCAGCTTCATCAGCACGCCGGCATGGAACATCGAAACCGCCGTCGGCGCGGCCACGTGGCCGTCGGGGGACCAGTTGTGGAAGGGGAAGATCCCGCCCAGCACGGCGAAACCGAAGAAGACGAAGGGGAACCACAGGCGCTGAAAGGCGGTCGAGAAGCCGGCCTGCTCCAGCCGCAACATGTCGAAGGTTCCCAGCCCGGAAGTGTAGACCATGGCCAGGACGCCGACCAGCGAGATCACCGACCCGATAAATAGATACAGGGTCAGCTTCATGGCGGCGTACTCGCGCGTCACCTGCCAGCCCCAGATGGCAATGAGCAGGAACATCGGGAAGACGGCGAGCTCGTAGAAGAACAACAGCATGAACGCGTCGAGGGCGATGAAGACGCCGAAGACGCCCGTCGCCAGGACGAAAAGGAAGCCGAAGAATTCACGCGGCCGGTCGTCGATGCCCCAGGAGATCATCACGCCGGTGAACATGACGATCCCGGTCAACAGGACGAGCGGCAGGCTCATGCCGTCGACGCCGACGTGGTACGAGATCCCCAGCCGCGGCACCCACGGCACCTGCTCGACGAACTGATAGCCGGCGGCGGCCGTGTCATAAGCCACGAAGGCGTAGAGTGAGAGGCCGAGCGCCAGCGCCGCGGCGGCCAGGGCCACCAGGCGGATCTCGCGATGCCGCTTGGCCGGCATCATGAACAGGATCAGGCCGGTCGTGATGGGGATGAAGGTGATGACGCTCAGGATCGGGAAGTTCATGAGGGATCACCCATTTGTAGTACCGGGGAGCCGGCTTGGGATGCGGACGCACTTAGTGACCCCCACCCCCTCTCCGCCAAGTGTCGTCCTGTTGAAAGAGCGCGGTCCGCGGAGAGGGGGTAGGGGGTGAGGTCGCTGGGATGCCGACATGGTCTTACGCGAAATGCCAATGGAGAGCGACACGTGTCCAGTCCTATCCAAACAGCCGCAAGACCGTCGGTTCGATCACGCGCAGGATCCAGATCGGCCAGACGCCGATGGACAGCATCAGCACCATCAAAGGAGCGATCGCCAGTACCTCGCGCCGATTGATCTCGAGTTTGTGATGGGCCCAGGCTTCGTTCAGCGGGCCGTGAAGCACGCTCCCGACGGCCTTCATGATGTAGGCACCGGTGATCAGCAGACCGATCATGGCGACGGCTGTGTAGGCGGTGAACACCGGCCAGGTTCCCTGAACGACCATGTACTCGGAGATGAAGCCGTTCAATCCAGGCAATCCGAGCGAGGCCATCGCTGTGAACAACAGGATCCCCCCATAGACCGGCGCCAGGGGGAACAGGCCGCGGAACGCACTCAGGTCGCGCGTGTGCGTCCGATCATAGATGACGCCCACCAAGAGGAACATCCCGGCCGCTGAGAGGCCGTGGTTGAACATCTGCAACACCGCGCCGTCGACGGCCGTGACCGCTTCGCCAGCCGAGAGCGTCCCGTACGCCTTCGCCGCCGCCGCCACGCCCAGGATCACAAAGCCCATATGGTTGACCGAAGAATAGGCCACCAGGCGTTTGAAATCGCTTTGGCCCCAGGACCCAAACGCGCCGAGGACGATCGCCAGGACGGCTAAGGCCGCCAGTGCGCCGGCATACAGCTGGGCTTGCTCGGGGTAGAGCGGCAAGACCAGCCGCAGGAAGCCATAGGCGCCGAGCTTGAGAAGCACGCCCGCCAGGATCATCGAGCCTGCCGTCGGCGCCTCGGTGTGGGCATCCGGCAGCCAGGTATGGAAAGGCCACACCGGCACCTTGATGGCGAAGGCGATCACGAAGGCCCAGAAGGCGATGGCTTTCACCGTTTCGACGGAAAGATGAATCGGCAGTCCGGCCAGCACAAACGGCTCACGGAACGTCGGCCAGATGGCGGTGATCTCGACCATGTCGAAGGAACCGACCGCCAGGCCGATCAGCTGGATGGCCAGAAGCAGACCGAGCGAACCGGCCATGGTGAAGATCAGGAACTTGAAAGAGGCATAGCTGCGATTGGCACTGCCCCACTGGTTGATCAGGAAGTACATCGGCACCAAACCGATCTCCCAGAAGACGAAGAACAGAAGCAGGTCGAGCGACAGGAAGACACCGAGCATCCCGGTTTCGAGGAACAGGAACAGGGCCATGTAGGCGCGCACGCGTTCCCCGATCGACCAGGAGATCAGAAGGGCCAGCGGGGTCAACAAGGTCGTCAGCAGGACGAGCGGGACGGAGATCCCGTCGACACCGACGTGGTAGCTCGAGCTGATGTTGACATACCAATCGTGCCGCTCAACAAACTGGTAACCCGGCAAACCCGGCTGGTAGGCCGACCACAGGTACAGCGAGAGCGCCAGTGGGACCAGACTGACGCCGAAAGCTGCCCAGCGCAGCAGGCGCGGTCGATCGGCCGGCAGCAGCAGGATCACCACCGCGCCCAGGGCGGGCGTGAAGAGGATCCAAGTCAGCAGGTGCGCATCCAAGAACGGCATCCCGCCTCCTACGGTTTCACCAACAGCAAGAACGAGAGCAGCAACCCGACGAACAACAGTCCGGCCGCCAGATACGCCTGCACTCGGCCGGATTGGATGACGCGAAACGTCCTTCCGGCGGCTTTGGTCGTCTCGCCGACCAGATCGCCAAAACCGTTGACCACGGGCAAGTCGATCGCCCGCCGCAGCCAGCCGCCCAGCCGGAGCGATGCTCGCCCCACCCCGTGCAAGAGGCCGTCGATGACTTTCCGGTCAACCCAGGCGTATACGAAGGTCTCGGCGAACCAGTAGGCCGGGCGGACGAACAGGAAGTCGTAGAGCTCATCGAAGTAATACTTCCTGCGCAGCAGCACGTGAACCGGGCCGAGCCAGCGCGCAAGTGGATCGGTCGCCCCGCGCGGCAGATTGCGGTAAACGAGGAAGCCGAGCCCGAGGCCGCCGAGCGAAACCACAAGGGAGGTCAGCAAGGGCGGGAATGCGAACGGCAGAGCTTCCGGATGCTCGGTCAAGGCCTGGCCCACGAATTCCTCAACGAAATTAGGAATCGCCCCACCGATGAGCGGGAACTCGTGATGGATCCCGGCCCACCCGGCGGCGATCGAGAACAGCGAAAGCAAGACGAGGGGGAGAAGCATCACCCGGCCCGACTCGTGGGCGTGCTCGGCCGCCGCCGACCGCGGCTTGCCCAGGAACGTCAGTCCGATCTGGCGCGCGGTGTAGAACGCGGTGAGCAGGGCCGCCGCCGCCAGGACGACGAACACCACCGGTTGGCCCTGGCCGAAGGCCGAGGACAGGATTTCATCCTTGGACCAGAAGCCGGCGGTGACGATCGGGAAGCCGGCCAACGCCAGACCACCGATGAGGAACGTGTAGAACGTCCAGGGCATCCGCCGGCGCAAGCCGCCCATGTTCCACATATCCTGAGCGTCGACGTGATCGTGGGCCTCGTGGGCGCCAGCCGGGCCTTCTTGGCCCGGCATGGCCTGTGCGGCGCTTTTCGAGGACGCCGCCTGGCCATGCTCCATCCCGTGGATCACCGACCCCGACCCGAGGAACAACAGCGCTTTGAAGAAAGCGTGGGTGACCAGGTGAAACGCCGCCGCCACGAAGGCGCCGATCCCGACCGCCGCTACCATGTAGCCCAGCTGCGAGATCGTCGAATACGCCAGGACCCTCTTGATGTCGTTCTGCGCCACGGCGATGGTCGAGGCGAAGAGCGCCGTGAACGCGCCAATGACGGCGATGACGGCCATCGTCGTCGTCAACGGCCCGCCCGGTTGCCAGCCCACCGTCAGCAACGGGAAGAAGCGCAGGATCAGATAGATCCCGGCGGAGACCATCGTCGCAGCGTGGATCATCGCCGAGACCGGCGTCGGGCCTTCCATCGCATCCGGCAGCCAAACGTGCAGCGGCCACTGCGCCGACTTCCCCACCGTCCCGGCAAATAGCAGCAGCCCGATCAACCCGGCCAGGGACAAGCCGAGAATGGCCGGCGTCTCGGCCAGCCGATTCAGGGTCTCCGGACTGCGCAAGATCTCCTGAAAGTTGAGTGTGCCGGTAGCGGTGTACAGGGCGACGATGCCCAACAACATGAAGACATCGCCGACACGGGTCGTGATGAAGGCCTTGACCATCGCCTTGCGGGCCGACTCCCGGCCGAACCAGAAGCCGATCAGCAGGTAGGAACACAGGCCCATGATCTCCCAGCCGATGAAGAGCAGCAGCAGGTTGTCGCTCACCACGAGCGTCAGCATGCCGAAGGCGAACAGGGAGATGAAGGCGAAGAAACGAGCGTACAGGGGTTCGATCCCGCCGGCGTGCGGAGGCAGGCCCGGCACATCCTCTGCGTCGCGCGGCTTGCCGGAGTTGTGATAGCCGATGCTGTAGACGAAGATCGCCAAGCAGGTCCAGACGACGAAGAACAGGGTGATGGCCGAGAGCGGGTCGATCAGCACCCCGATCTCGATCACGCTGGTGCCCAGGGGCAGCCAGGGGATGGACGAGGTAAAGGGATTCGCCCCCAGGTGGTCGGTCTGAACGGCCTGGGCGAAGACGAACAACCCCAGGGCCCACGAGATCACCATGGCGCCGACGGCCAGCCACGTGCTCAAGCGGTTGCTGCGATACCCGCCCAGGAGGATGGCCCCGAACGCCAACAGCGGCGGGAGCGGAATGAGCCAGATCAGCAGGTCGGTCGTCATCCGGTTACCACTTCATCAGGTCGATCTCTTCGGCGATGACCGTCGAGCGCTGGCGATAGATCGAGATGATCAAGGCCAGGCCGACGGCGGCCTCGGAGGCGGCCACGGCGAAGACGATGATGGCAAAGGCCTGGCCGGCGATGAGCGCCGGTGTCAGATATCTCCAGAAGGCGACCAGATTGATGTTGACCGCGTTCAGCATCAACTCGATCCCCATCAGGATGGCCACGGCGTTCCGCCGGCCCAGCACGCCGTAGAGTCCGATGCAGAAAAGCGCAGCCGCCAGGACCAGGTACCAGGAAAGAGGGATCATCGCGCTTCGCATCCTGGAGAGGATCCCCGCGCCTTCCCTGGAGAAGTCGTGGTAGGCGCAGGGATCACTCCGCCCCCGTCTTTCCGGCGGTCTCCGCCGGCGGCCGCGCCAAGACGATGGCGCCGATGAGTGCCGCCAGGAGCAGCACCGACGCCACTTCAAAGGGGACGACGTAGCGATCCAGATCGACCAGCGACTTTCCCAAGTCCTTGACCATGAAGTCGGCCGAGGCGGCGAGCGGAGGAGGGGTCACCTGCCACCAGGTCGGCATCTGGGCCAGGAGAGCCAGCAGCGCGGCGAACATCACGACCCCGATGAACACGGCCAGCCACCAGGCGCGGTTGGCCTGCGATCCGCTGTCGGCCATCACCCGGCGGGTCAGCATGACGGTGAAGATGATCAAGATGGCGATGGCGCCGATGTAGATCACAACCTGAACCATCGCCAGAAAGCCGGCATCGAGGAGAATGAAGAGCACGGCCACAGCGCCGAGCGTGACCACCAGCCACAGAGCCGCATGCACCAGGCGCGGGCTGGCCACGACCATCACAGCCGAGATCACAGCCGCTAACGCGGTGACCACGAACACGCCCTGGAGCAGCGTCATGGACGGCTCCCCCTACCGCGCCGGCGCCGGCGCGGCTGCCAGGCTGGTGCGCTCAAAGCGCCGTCGCTGCGAGCGCGCATAGAGCTGCAGGGCGATGACGGTTCCCAGCAGCAGCAGGCCGTTGGCGACGAACAGGGCCAGCGTGCGGTCCCAGCCCAGGGTGGCGGCCGCCTTGTCGGCGACGGCCGTCACGACGACAACCGACAGCGCCAGGGGAACGAGGAATTTCCAGTTGAATGCATTCACTTGATCGATGCGCAGCCGCGGCAGCGTGCCGCGAATCCAGATGACGGCGAAATAGACGACGGCCGTCTTGGCCAGGAAGTAGATCAGGCCGAGCCAGGAGTACTGGTCGACGTAAGGCCCGAGCCACCCGCCGAAGAACAAGGTGACGGTGAGCGCGGACAAGGTGAAGCCGTGCAGGAAGTCTCCGACGAAGAACATGCCGAAGGCCATCGACGAATACTCGATGTTGTAGCCGGCGACAATTTCCGACTCGGCTTCCAGCAGGTCGAACGGGGCTTTGCCGGCTTCGGCCATCGAGCTGGTGAAGAACAGGATCGCCGCCAGCGGCGCCAGGACGACGAACCACATCTGGCGCTGGGCCTCGACGATGGCCACCGTCCCCATCGACCCGGCGAGCATCGTCGGGACGAGCAGCGCCAGCACCATCGGCACTTCGTAGGAAATGAGCATCGCCACCGAGCGGAAGGCGCCCAACAGTGCATACTTGTTGTTCGACGACCAGCCCGCCAGCATGATCGCCAGCGTCCCGATGGCGCCGATCGAAATCAAGTAGATCAAGGCGACGTTGATGTCCGTCCCGACCAGGTTCGGGGCCAGGGGAATCACCGCCCACAACCCGACGACGGCCATCACCGCCAGGGGCGGCGCCAGAAAGTACAACAACTTGTCGGCGCCGCTGGGGACGACGACCTCTTTGGTCAGCAGCTTGGCGAAATCGGCGACGGTCTGCAGCAGACCAAACGGGCCGACCCGGTTCGGGCCGATGCGGTCCTGGATGCGCGCCAGGATCTTGCGCTCGGCCCAGATCAACAGGAAACACAAGACGAGGACGGCCGTCGCCAGCGCGCCGGCGCCAAGAAAGGCAATCACGCCGGAGGCCTCGGGCGCCTTCAGGCCGAGCCCGATCAAGAACTCTCGCAGCAGATCACCGACAAGAGTGAAGGGATCGGTGATCATTCGGCCGCCTCTGGGCAAAGAAAAGGCTGATGTCGCGTGGTGGGCATCAGCCGCGTTCGCCGCCCGGTCCGGATCAGATCCATTCCAGGTTCCCCTTGCGCCAGGCGTAGAGCAGGCCGGCCGCCAGGATCAGAATGAACAGGATCCCTTCCAGCACGGCGTACAGCTGCAGTTGTTCGTAGGCGACCGCCCAGGGGAAGAGGAAAACGGCTTCGACATCGAAGACGACGAAGACCAGGGCGAAGATGTAATACTGGACTTTGAACTGGACCCAAGTGTCGCCGACGGTCTCGATGCCGCATTCGTACGCCGCATCTTTGGCCGGATTCGACTTGCGCGGGCCGAGCAACCGGCTCAGCCCGATCGGCACACTTGCCATGAAGAGAGCGAGCGGAAGGATGAGGGCGATGAACAACCACTGGTCGGACATCCGCGCTCCTCGGCTGATCCACAGATCGTGGGGCTGGTCCGCAAGAACGCCCCGGCCCGCGCGTTCGGGGTGGGGCGTCCCGACCCCTCGGGGCGCGCATTTTACCACAATGGTATGATTTCGCGCCGAGGCGCCTGGGCCAGTTTCCTTGTTACCCCTGGGGGCATGTCTAAAGTGGACACCATCATGTACTCCGCCTTCGCGGTCTGCCGCGCAAGCCGCGGCCTGATCCAGGTCGTTGAGGTGAAACCCTCCGCCCGTGGAGCCCGTGTGGCGACGCCTCCTCCAATCCCTGACGCCAGCCTCCAGGGCTCTGGCGGACACGGCCAATAGGATCGTGGCAGTTTGGTCGCAAAGACTCGGAACGGGACGCTAACCGCAGGCCAGTGGGAAGCGTTCCTCCTCGATCATCCACAGGCCCATCTACTTCAAACCTCCGCGTGGGGTGAGCTCAAAGCCAGGCATGGCTGGAGCCCATGCCGCCTGGCCGACGGCGGCGCAGGCGCCCAGATCTTGTTCCGGCGAGTCCTCCCCGGGGTCCGCATCGGCTACGTCCCTCGGGGCCCGGTGGGAGCCTGGCGGGGCCTGCTTCCCGAGCTGGTCCAGGCCTGCCGCGTCCGCGGGGCCTTCGCCCTGGTGGTTGAGCCGGACATCGCCGATCCGCTAGCCTCCAGCCTGGCGAACCTTGGCTTTCTCCCGAGCACCCGATCGATTCAACCTCGCACCTCGCTGCTGGTCGACCTCCGCGGGTCGGAAGACGAGATCCTGGCGCGGATGAACCAAAAGACCCGTTACAACATCGGTCTGGCGGCGCGGCGCGGGGTCACGGTGCGACCCTGGGACGAGCCTCAGGGATTCGCAGCCTTGCTCCGGTCCACCGGCGATCGCCAGGGCTTCGGGGTGCATACCCCCGGCTACTACCGCGACGCCTTCGAGCTGCTCCACCCGCGAGGTGAGTGCGAACTGCTGATCGCCGAGAAAGACGGAGCTCCGCTGGCGGCGCTGATGGTCTTCGCCAGAGGCGTGGGCGCGTGGTACTTCTACGGGGCCTCGACGACGGCGCAACGCGAGCTGATGCCGACCTATCTCGCCCAGTGGGAAGCGATGCGATGGGCGCGACGCCGCGGTTCGGAATGGTACGACCTGTGGGGAATCCCCGACGCTTCCGCCGAGGCGCTGGAGGCCGGCTTCGAATCGCGGTCGGACGGTTTGTGGGGCGTCTACCGATTCAAGCGCGGTTTTGGCGGGCGCTGGGTGCAGGCTCCAGGGGCCTGGGAACTCCCGATACGACCGGCGCTCTACCGTCTCTACCGCCTCTTCGGCCCTCGTCATGCAGAATGACGGCGGCGTGGACCCAGGCCTGCGCCTGACGCGAATCGACTCGGCGGACGAATGGTCACGGATCCTGGACTCGTTGCCCCAACCGCCCCTGCTCCAGTCCTACCATTGGGGGGAATTCAAGCGGCACTACGGCTGGTCGCCCGAGAGGTGGGCCTGGACGGGAGAGGACGGGCGTCCGCGCGCCGCAGCCCAAGTCCTTCGAAGGCGCTGGCCAAGCAGCTCGCGCCTTTCTTTCGCTTCCGTCGCTTACTGCCCGCGCGGCCCAGTGTTGGATTGGGCAGATACGCCACTGACCGGAGTCGTGCTGAGGGACCTGGCCGCCTTCGCCTCTCGGCCGCGGACTCTAATGATCAAGCTCGAGCCCGATATCGAGACCTCCGAGGAAGTGTTGAAACACCTCGCCGGCGGCGGCTGGTTCCGCTCGACTCAGTCTGTGCAGTTCGGCAGCACGATGCTGCTCGACCTTCGTCTCAGCGAGGAGCAGCTCCTGGCGGCGATGAAGCCCAAGACCCGCTATAACATTCGCCTGGCGGCCAAGCGCGGGGTCGAAGTCCGTGCGGGGACGGCGCAGGACTTCGACAGCCTCTATGACCTGTACGCGGAGACGTCGGTCCGCGATGGGTTCGTCATCCGGCCGCGCGGCTACTACCGCAGGGCATGGAGCGAGTTCATGGAAGCCGGTCTGGCCCAGCCTCTCATCGCCCGGGTCGAAGGCGAGCCGGTGGCCGGGTTGATCGTCTACCGATACGGCCGTCGCGCCTGGTATCTCTACGGGATGTCGCGCACGGCCTCCCGCGAACGGATGCCGAATCATGCATTGCAGTGGGCTGCAATCCGGTGGGCACGCGACTCCGGCTGCGACGCCTATGACTTGTGGGGCGCTCCCGAGTCGCCCGATCCGGCCGATCCGATGTGGGGAGTCTACCGTTTCAAAGAGGGCTTCGGCGCGCGCCTTGTCCGGCTGGCCGGCTCCTGGGACTTCACTGCGCGGCCGGCCGCCTACCGGCTCTACACCGCCGGGCTGCCCCGCCTCCTTGGCTGGACGAGACG
>DATEVL010000038.1:0-87675 GCA_035281845.1 Anaerolineales bacterium
CGACTCACCAGCCGGATCCACAGGGGCATCGGCCCCAGCAAGCTGAAGAAGATGATGGAGAAGACGACGACCGTCAGCAAGAAAGCGGTGCCGCAACGAGGGTGCTCGCAGGGGAAGGGGGCTATTTCCTCGACGATCAACGGGCGCCGCGCCTCGAAGGCGTGAATCGTCTTGTGCTCGGCGCCGTGATACGCGTAGACGCGGCGGATTTCGGGGATTCTCCCGATGCCCCAGAGATACCCAAGCAGGAGACCCAGCCGGATGAATCCTTCGAGGACGACGCCCACGGCCGGGGCGAAGCCCAGGGTTCGCTCCAAGGCAAAGGCGACCGCGGCCGGGAGCAAGAAGAAGAGAGCGACTCCACCCAGCGCGGCGACGATCATCGACGCCGCCACGGGCGCGCCGGCAAGGTTCTCTTGCGGGCCGGCTTGGACCCCGGCCGAGAAGGCCAGAGCGCGGAATCCGAGGTTCAGCGTGTCGACCAGCACAAACAGGCCGCGCACGAAGGGGACACGGGCGACCCGTCGGCGAGTGATCGAATCGATCTTACGAACGTCAAAGCGCACGGTGCCGTCCGGAGCCCGTACGGCGGTGGCGCAGGCGCTGGCGCCGCGCATCATCACACCTTCGATGACGGCCTGACCGCCATAGGTCGGAGGAGGCTGGGGGTTCCCTGACGCGGCCGCCGGTGTCACGCGGCGTATCCGGTCAGCAGGTGGACGAAGGCCTCGATCCCGCGGCGGAAGGTCGGCAAGTGCAGCTTCTCGTTCGGGGCGTGTAGGTTGTCGTCGGGAAGACCGAACCCGACGAGGACGCTGTCCGAATGCAAGATGTCTTGAATCATCGCCACGATCGGAATCGTCCCGCCGGTACGGCCCAGGATCGGGCGCTTGCCCCACACGGTTTCCAGCGCCCGCACAGCCGACTGCACCACCTTTGAATCACGCGCGGCCAGAGCGGGGAGGCTGTGCGCCAGCTCTTTCACCTCCCACCCAACCGTGGCAGGCATCGCTGCCTTCAAGTAGGCCTCGAGCGAGCGGTGGACCTTCTCCGGGGTTTGATCCGGCACCAGGCGCATCGACACCTTGGCCATCGCGCGCGACGGCAGCACTGTCTTCGATCCCACTCCCGTGAAACCGCTCAGGAACCCATTGACGTCGATCGTCGGTCGGGCCAGGACTCGCTCGTTGACGGTGTAGCCTGCTTCCCCAAAGAGCGCCGGAGCGCCCGTCTGCTCGAGCCACCAAGCCTCCCCGTGGGGCAGCCGGGCGTATTCCTTTCGCTCCGGCTCCGTCAGCGGCCGCACGTCGTCATAGAAGTTGGGCAGGGTCACTCGGCCGGAGGCGTCGCGCATACCGGCGATCGCCTGCGAAAGCGCAATGGCCGGATTTTCGACGGCGCCGCCGAACAGGCCGGAGTGCAGATCGTGGTCGGCGGCCTGTACGTGAATCTCGAAATAGGCCAGGCCGCGTACGCCATACACCACTTCCGGTTCTTCTGGGCCCAGGATCGAGCCGTCGATGTTCAGGCAAGCATCGCACTGATAGCGGCCCTTGTTTTCCTTGAGGAACGCCTCCAGGCTGGGCGATCCCAACTCTTCTTCTCCTTCGATCAAGAACTTCAGGTTGACGGCGGAAGCCCCGGCCTGCGATACCGCTTCCAGAGCCGTCAGGAACGCGATCAGCTGACCTTTCATATCGGAGGCGCCGCGCCCATAGATGTTCTCCCCCCGGATCTCCGCCGCGAAAGGATCGCTCTTCCACAGCTCCAGCGGATCGACCGGCTGGACGTCGTAATGCCCATAGACCAGCAGGGTCGGGGCCTCCTGGCCGGCGCCGGTCCACCTCCCATAGACCACGGGGAGACCTGCGGTGGGGAGGATCGCAACATCGCCCACCCCGAGAGCGGTCAACCGGGCGGCGACCCACTCCGCCCCGAGCTGTACGTCGGCCTTGTGCTCGGGCAGCATCGAGATGGAGGGGATCCGGATGAGGGCTCGCAGGTCTTCCACGGCGCGCTCCTGGTTCTGGCGGGCATAGGCGATGGCGGCGTCGGTCATGGGCATGCTGTGCTCCTGGCTAAAGGATGGCGCGGCTGATCGCTTCAAGCGAGTTGTCGAAGCGGTAATCGTTGCCGAAATGACCGCCATCAAACGGGTCATAGACGTGTGGAATGCCGAGGGCCTCCAAACGGTGGTGAAACAGGCGCATACCAACGTTCAAGAAGAATTCATCCCGCTGTCCGGCATCGAGATAGATCAGCCGAAGGCCGCGCAGCGCCGCCTCCCGATCGCCGAGGCGCACCACAGGGTCGTGCTGTCGCCATTGTTCCCAGACTTCCGGACGCAGCGCGCCGGTCTCCAGATCGACGGGGAACTCGAAGCGGCGTGGCAAGCGAGGGTCGGGAGAGTAGCAGGCCGAGAGCGCCGCCAGCTCCATGACATCGCGGAAGGCTTGGTCGTGCGGGCGCGTGCCTCGCGGGTCCAGCAGCAGCCGATCGAGGTCGAGCACCTGTTCGGCGGCGCGCTGGAAGCGCGGCAGCTCCGGCAGGTAGCAGTATTCGAAGTATTTGTCTCCGCTGTGATCGGCGACCAGGCCGAAGATCTCCGGGTGGTCCATGACCATCGACAGGGCGCCAAAGCCGCCGGAGCTCTTCCCGGCGATGGCGCGCGCTTCCCGCTGAGGCCGAGTGCGGAAAGTATGGTCGGCCCAATCAACAAGCTCGAGCAAGTAATCCTGATATCGGCCGGTGGCCGTCGAGTTGATGTACTGCGACCCGCCGAAGCGCGTGGTCGCGTCGGGCAGGATGACCAGCATCGGCCGCACTCGGCCGGCGGCCACCAGCCGGTCCATGCGCTGGTGGAGGTTCTCGTCCCAGGCTTCGAAATCGAGGAAGCTGGCTCCCGAGCCGGCGAAGCCGGCCAGCAGGAAGGCGACCGGATAGAGCTCGCTGGATTCGGCGTAACTGGGAGGCAGGTACACGTAGACCGGGCGCTCGGCGGGATCCCCCAGCGCGTTTCCCTGCAGCACTCCGCTGCGAAAAATCTCGACTCGGATTTCGGAAGAACCCATGGATCGCCTTGATTATAACGGAGCCGCCTGGGCGCTGCGCAGGACGTCGCCTTGGCCGTGGGTTGATTCCATGGTAGGCTCCGCCGTGGAGGCGCCGGTGATGGGGAGCCTCAACGCAGATCTCCGCAAGAACGTCCACGACAGCATTCTGACCACGATCGGACGCACCCCGCTGGTGCGGCTGAACCGCGTCGCCCGCGGTCTTTCGTGCCGGCTGTATGCCAAGATGGAGCAGTTCAACCCGGGCGGTTCGGTCAAGGACCGAATCGGCCTGCCCATCTTGGAAGCCTACGAACGCGACGGCAAGCTCCGACCCGGCGGCACTGTCGTCGAAGCCACCTCGGGCAACACCGGAGTCGGCCTGGCGATCGCTTGCGCCATCAAGGGCTACCAGGCGGTCTTCGTCATGCCGGACAAGATGAGCGACGAGAAACGCGGCTTGCTGCGGGCCTTCGGGGCGCGCGTGATCATCACCCCTACGGCGGTCGAGCCGGACGACCCGCGCTCCTATTACTCGGTGGCTCGGCGTATGGTCGAGCAGACCCCCAATTCGGTGCTGGCCAACCAGTATCACAACCCGGTCAACCCGCAAAGTCATTATGAATCGACCGCTCCCGAGATCTGGGATCAGAGCTCCGGCCAGGTGACCGATATCGTCGTCGCCATGGGGACCGGTGGCACGATCACCGGCATCGCCCGCTGGATGCGCGATCAAGGTCATGCCGTGCGAATCGTCGGCGTGGATCCGGTCGGATCGATCCTGTATGAGGCCTGGAAGAGAGGCGGCTCGACGGAGGGTCTGGAAGCGTTCCCTTACAAAGTGGAAGGCTTCGGCGAGGATTTCATCCCTTCGACCCTCGATCTGCATTTGATCGACGAGGTGGTCGTCGTGGACGACGCCGAATCCTTCCACTGGACGCGCAGGCTGGTACGGGAAGAGGGGGTGTTCTGCGGCGGGTCTTCCGGCGCGGCGCTGGCCGGAGCGGTGAAGTACGCTCAGGGGTTGGGCGAGGAGCACATGGTCGTCGTTCTGCTGCCCGACTCCGGCGCACGCTACCTCTCGAAGATCTTCGACGACGATTGGATGCGGGAGCACGGCTTTCTCGAGTTCGACCGGCGCCGGGCTTCGGCCCTCCAGGTGGCGCACGCTCGCGGCCTGCCGGCGCTGGTCACGGCGGCTCCCAAGGACACGGTCAGCGAAGTCGTCGCTCGCATGCGTTCCCACGCCGTGTCGCAGCTGCCCGTGGTCGACGATCAGGGGAACCTGGTCGGACTGGTTTCGGAAGTGGATTTGCTCCGCCACGTGGTCAACGGCGGGCCGGAGGCGGCGGACCAGACGATGGCGGACGTCGCCAGCCGCGAGGTGCGTGCCTACCCGGCAGAGACCCCCTTCGAGGAACTCCTCCCCGATCTGCTTTCGGCCAAAGTCGTGGTGCTGGTGGATGAGATCGGCCAGCCACGCGGGATCCTGACGATGATCGACGCGTTGGAGTTCCTGGCCGCATCGCCCCCCAAATGAGAATCCTGCCGGACCTGCCCGACCTGCACATCCTGCCCTCCGAGACGCTCCGCCCGCATGAGCATCATGATGATCGGCGGGCCCTGCCTCTGGCCGAGGCTTTGCGGCGGGATGGCGTCCTGCGAAACCCTCCCGTCGTCCTGCGCTTGAGTGGTCACGCCGAGCGCTACGTCGTGCTCGACGGCGCCAATCGGACGACAGCCTTCCGCCAACTGGGGATGGAGCACGTCCTGGCGCAAGTCGTTCACCCCGGCGACAACCAGGTCTCGGTCGAGACCTGGAATCACGCCTTGCTCAATGTCGGCGAGGACGAGCTGCTCGGCCTGATGCACGGCGTCGAGGGGATCGACCTGATCGACTCGAATGCGGAACCGGCGTCGGCCGACTTGGCCTCGCTCTCCTTGAGCGGGGGGCGAGAGCTTACGATCGCCAGTTCGAACTTCAACCTGAGGCAACGAGTGCTCGGGCTCAACCAGCTCGTCCAGGCCTACCACTCGAAAGCGCGGATCGAACGAACGAACGCCCGAGCCCTCGACGAGATGTTGGCGGCCTTCCCTTCCGCCGCCGGGCTGATCGTCTTCCGTGGTTTTGAGGTCCAGGACATCGTGGATGCGGTGTCCGAGGAGCTCCTGCTGCCTGGAGGACTGACGCGCTTCATCGTCTCGCCCCGAGCCCTGAGGGTGAACTATCCACTGACGGCGCTGATGGCGCCGGTCAGCCGAGAATCCAAAGAACAAACGTTAGCGGAGTGGGTTAGGCAGAAGGTCGCCGGCCGCCAGGTGCGGTTCTACGCGGAAGCGACCTACCTGTTCGACGAGTGAACAGTGCAGTGGTCAGTGGTCAGTGGTCAGTGGGTCCAGTCGTGGTAGGTGGGGACCGGAGTCCGGGGAATCCGGGTGGAACTATCACAATCCGCTCGCGCAGTCAGGAGGGCCACGCTATGCCAGCCCACTCTCGGGTGGGTGTCAGAGGAAGACCGATTGGAGAATGACCGACAAGAAGGGCGTCCTCGTTCTCGTCCGGACC
Organism: Anaerolineales bacterium; assembly: GCA_035281845.1. GTDB lineage: Bacteria > Chloroflexota > Anaerolineae > Anaerolineales > E44-bin32 > DATEVL01. Next base: position 5,617 of record DATEVL010000038.1, read on the forward strand.
TACAGTCAAGCTGACGGCTTGTCCGCCATGAGCCGGCCCCGCTGACCACCGACCACAGACCACTGACCACTGACCACTATTCCGCTGCCTCAAGCGCCCAATCGATGTCGGCGATCAGATCCGACGCCGCCTCCAGTCCCACGGACAGGCGCACCAACCCGGGATCGATTTCGAGCGCTGACCCCGCCGTCGACAGGTGGGTCATCGCCGCCGGGATTTCCACCAGTGACTCCACGCCTCCCAGCGATTCCCCCAGCAGAAAGATCCGCGTGGCCTCGGCGAACCGCCGGGCGGCCGCTGGGCCGGCCCGCAGAACGAAGGAGACCATGCCACCCGGGTTTCGCATCTGACGCTGGCAGAGTTCGAACTGCGGATGGCTTGGCAGCCCCGGGTAGTAGACCCGATCGACAGCAGGATGCGCTTCAAGATGCTCGGCGATGCGCTGCGCATTGGCCGCGTGCCGGTCCATCCGAATCGCTAGCGTCTTGAGCCCACGCAGCACCAGGAACGCGTCGAGGGGACCCGGCACTGCGCCGACGGCGTTCTGAAGGAACCTCAATCGTTCAACCAGTTGTACGTCGGTAGCCACGATAGCCCCGCCGACGACGTCCGAGTGGCCCCCCAGGTATTTCGTCGTCGAATGCATGACCATGTCAGCCCCGAGGCTCAGGGGTTGCTGAAGGTAAGGTGTGGCGAAGGTGTTGTCGACGCAAATCCAGGGCGGGCGAGGAAGGGACCGGGCGAGCGAGGCGATCGCTTGGATGTCGGCCAGGTTGAGCAAGGGGTTTGTTGGTGATTCGAGCAGGATCAAGCGGGTCTCCGGTTGGGCAGAAGCCATGAAGAGCTCGGGATCGGAGGGTGAGGCGTAGGCAAAGGACAACCCGTACTGCGCATAGACACGCTGAAAAAGGCGGAACGTTCCACCGTAAATGTCACTTACCGCCAGCACGTGATCTCCAGGGCTAAGCAGGTGAATGATGGCATCCAGCGCGGCCATGCCGGAAGCGAACGCGATGCCCTCCTGGCCTCCCTCCAGGGCGGCCAGACAATCCTCGAGGGCCTTTCGAGTGGGGTTCCCGGTGCGGGAATACTCGTATCCTCGCGTCTTTCCGACGCCCACCTGGGCGTAGGTCGATGTCAGATACACCGGAGTCATCACCGCACCTGTAGCCGGATCTGGAGCCTGACCGGCATGGATGGCGAGGGTCTCGAAGGCATGCTCTTGTTTCATCGTGAACCTCCAGCAGACATTCTAGTTTTCCACAGGCGGTGGGTCAAAACCCAAGAGTCGCCGCATATAATGAGGTTTACCCTATCCGCTGGGCAGGGCCTTGCGGTGGATCTCACCTTCGTCGATTCTCAGGAAATCCCGCTGCCGCGCCAAGATGTGCGGTTGCGAGCCTTGTCTGTGACGCCACTGGCGGATCGGCGTCGGATCCGAGTCGATATCAGCATCACGCCGTTCCTCGAACGCCCCAACCTCGAAGTCGTGCTCGTGGCACCTGGCGGGGAGGCGGTTTCGAAGGTCAGCGTCGTCGAAACCGACAGCGCCAGTTTCTCGCTCACCATGCACTTGCGTAGCGAACCTCAGCCCGGTGAGTACTCCTTGCGAGGCGCCCTTTCCTATGAAACGGATCCGCCGCAGGACGTCCAGGAACGGCGCTTCCTCCTGCCTGGGCCGGACGGCGACGACGCCCGGCCGGCATCGGTCGGGGTTGAGTAGAGCCCGGACATGCCACGCCTGGATCCGGTTCTCCGCCATGCGACCACCGCCCCGGCTTTCGACCCGACAAAGATCCACCGCGAACGCCTGGTCGACCTGATCCACTCCCACCTCCCGAAGAAGCTGATCGTTGTCGCCGCCCCGGCCGGTTATGGCAAGACCACGCTTCTGGCAGACTTCACCGCCCACAGCGATTTCCCGGTGTTCTGGGTTCGGCTGACACCCGCCGATCACGACGAGCGGCGCTTGGCGGAGCTCATCGTGGCCACCCTGCGCCGCCGATTCCGCCGCGTGATGAAAGAGACCCGGCTCAACGCCTTGGCCGGTGCCACCCCGGAGGCGCTCGGCCGGGCCCTGGGCGAAGCAATGGGCGCCGTGGGGGAACCCTTCGTCCTGGTTCTGGACGATGTCCACCACCTGAATCCCTCTCGGCCGGCGTTGGGCCTGATGGACGCCATGTTGGAGGCGATGCCCGTCGACGCCTCCTTGATTGCCGCCGGGCGGGAGGTTCTGGAGGTCTCGCTGGCGAAGCTCATGGCGCAAGAGAGCCTGGCGGGAATGGGGCCGCAAGATTTGTCCCTCACGGAGGAGGAACTGCGGGCCCTCGCCGCTCAACGCGGGGCCAGCGCCCTGAGCGACCGGGATTTCCTGCGGATCCTGGAAGACACCCGCGGTTGGCTTGCCGGGGTCCTGCTCTCTGGCGTTCTTCAGGGAAGGAAGACGGCCGGGCCGATCGATCCGACGCGTCCGTTGGTCCACGACTACCTGGCGTCGGTCGTCCTCAACCGGCAGCCCGAGGTACTCCGTTCCTTCCTTCTCGATTCGTCCGTCTTGCCCTTCATGACCGCCGACGCCTGCGATCTTGTGCTGCGGCGCAGTGACAGCTCGCGCATGCTCACCCGCCTGGCGAGGGAAGGCATCTTTGTCACGGCCTCGATCGAGACCCCGCGGACGTACGAGTTCCATCCCCAATTCCGCGATTTCCTGCTGGCCACATTGGAGGAGAGCGACCCGGCCCGCCTTCAGCGCGTCCGGCTCCGGGCCGCCCGCTACGCCGAACGGACCGGCCAGGTGGAACACGCAGTCGAACTGTACGTCGACAGCCATCAACCCCAACGGGCGTTGCGACTGGCCGAGCGTCACGCCAAGCAGATGTTCGACCAGGCGCGCGTCCAGACCCTTCAAATGTGGACAGAGCGGCTGCGGCAGGCCGGCGCCGAATCGCCGGTGGCCTTGCGCTACCTGGCCGTAGCCTATGCGGACCTGGGCCAGATCGCCCAAGCGGAGAACTACCTGGATCGGGCCGCACGCGCCCTGGAGAAGGAACCGGCCTCCGGCATCCAGGCCCTGCTGGAAAACGCGAGCGCGCTGGTTGCCTTCTACAAGGGGGACTATGCAGCAACCCTTCGCCGGGCCGATGCCGCGCTCGACCTCTTGGCCGAGGATGGGGACCGAGGGCAGCGAGCGCACGCCCTGATCCTGAAGGCCTCGGCTCTGGCCAGCCTGCCGGGCCGAATCCCCGAGGCCGAGGCCGCTGCCGAGATGGCGTTTCCCATGGTGAAGGACGCCAAGGATCGACTGCTTTATGCCGACTGGCTCCGGATGCGAGCTACCGTCCACAAGGCGAAGGGCGAAGTGAGCCGGGCGAACGCCGCCGACGCCGAGGCCTATCGCCTGGTTCGCGAGGAGTCTCCGGCGCTCTCCCTGTCGTCTCACTTGAATAACCTTGGCGACAGCGCGCACCTCCTTGGGCGGTACGACACGGCCATCCAGCATTATTCGCAGGCCCTGCGAGAAGCGCGTTTGGTGGGAAGCGATCTTCGGGAAGCCGTCATCCTCTTCGGGATGGCCGATGTCTATAACGATGTCGGGCTCGCCATCCAGGCGGCCGAACTGTATGGCGAAGGGCTCTCGGTGGCAACCCGCATCGACAGTCGACCCTGGATCATCTTCGGCTGCATCCGCACTTCGGTGTTGTATCGCAGGCGGGGCCTGCCCGAGGTAGCTCGTGAATGGCTGAAGCGGGCTCGTCATCTTTCCGGGCCGGGCCGCCAGAACGATTCCCTCGAGGTCGAAGAAGCATTCGCTCAATCCGTGAGCCGGCCGGCGGAAGCCGTCAGCGCCGCCGAGGCGCTGCTTTCCAGGCCGGAAGGCGCGCTCGAGTCCTCCGTTCGGACGGCCGCCTCGGTCGCCAGGGCTCGTGCCCTGCTCAGCCTGGGAGATCTCGAAGGGGTCCGGGCCTCGATGAGCGAGGCGCTCAATTGGGCCGGCCCGCGGGAGCAGGAACAGGTCATCGCTGCCGAGTTGCTCCACGATGCGGATCTGAGGAATGCCACCACGCGGATGTTCGGGGAACATCCGGTGATGGGGGTCACGCTCAATCGGGTCGAGACGATGCGCTCGTTCGAACGGCTGCAGGTTGCCGAACCGGCCGAACCGGGAGAGCAACCCGCCCGACTCGAGGCGCGCGCCCTCGGAGGCGCTCAGGTCAGCCTGGGCGGGCAGGAGGTCCGGCCCCTGAAGCCGCAGCTGCGTGAGATCCTGCTGTACTTGATCGACCGCGGCTCGGCCTCGCGGGACGAATTAGGCGAAGTCTTTTGGCCCGCCTCCCCACCCGGGAAGCGCAACGCCAATATCCACATGGCGATCCATTCCCTGCGCCGCTCCTTGGGCAGGGAGGTTGTGGAGTCGGACGGCGGGACGTATCAGATCACTCCGGCGTTGGAGGTGACCTACGATGTCGCCAGCTTCCGCCGGGCGCGTGGAGTGGCCCTGTCGCTGCCTCGCGGCGACCCCCGTCGGTACTTCGCGCTCACCGAAGCGGTCAATTCCTACACCGGGGAGTTCCTTCCCGAGGTTTCCAGCGAGTGGGCGACGGTTCGCCGCCGCGAACTCGAAATCCATTATCTGGAAGTCCTCTCCGGCTTCGGCGAAGAGGCCCTGACTCGCGACTTGCCGCAACGCGCCGTCGAACACATTCGCCGGGGCCTGGCGATCGACCCCTATCGCGACGACCTGAACGCCCAGTACATGGAGGCCTTGGGACGCCTGGGGCGACGAAGTGAGGTCGTCGCCCACTACCAACGCTACACCAACCTCCTGGATACGGAGCTCGGCCTGGATCCTCCTCGAGAGGTTCGCGAGCTCTACGCCCGATTGATCCGCTAGGCCGGAATTACCGATGAGGACCACGTGGCTGGAGGCACCTCCGGACCCGTCCCTTCCGAGGCAAGGTGGCCGCACGCGTGAATCCAGGCTATTCTTCCTATTTAGTATAAAAGTATGAAGACCTATTCGAAATTCCCAATGTCGTCCTTCGGCTGCCTAAAGGTTGAGAACCCGTTGAGAACCCCTGTGTACTGTCAAGCCGATATTTGGAGAGGGAGGCGAGATCATGGCACGCGATCCAGTAGGTGGTCGGTAAGGCGTAATCTAAGCAGTTCAATAGAAAGTCGGTTGCCAGGCAGCGAGGATTTCGCTTAGCTGCCTTTTGTTTTATACCGGCCTCATGCCGGACCAAGGACACAGGAGGAAACCATGTCCATGCAAGCGTTGAACCGTCTGGTGGCACGATCGATCGTCGACCCTTCCGTCCTTCAGGCTTTTGGCGCCGGGCAGATCGGCCAGGTCCTGGGCGAAATGGACTTCTCGGCCGACGTGCGGCACACCCTGGTCGGCCTCGAGAGCGGCTCATGGGCCGAGTTCGCGATCCAGGCCTACCGGGTCGTGAAAGCGACTGAGAAGCCGGCTGTCCGCATCGAGCTGCCGTCCCCGCTCGAGGGTCTGATCGAAGCACAGCAGAAGCGCTCTGACGTCGGGCGAGTGGCGTGAACCCCGTCACTCGAGAAGAGCGCCGCTGGTTCCTGCACTGCCTGGCCCAGGGGCTCTTCGAGTACATGGGAGTGGCCGCGCCTCCGGTTCCGGTCGAGGGGCTGCTCCATCACCCGCCGGAAACGTACCGCGAGGACTTCGGCGTCGTCGATATGTACTCGACCCTGTGGGACGCCACCTTTGCCCGTCCGCCCAACGGCCGGGGAAGCGTCTTCGTCCGGATCGATCTCAGTCCGTCCGAACGCCGCTTCGCCCTGGCGCGGGAAGTGCTGAGCGCGCTGATTACCAGCCGCCACGGCCGGGCGATGGGCCTGGTGCAAATGCTCATGGCCGATCTCAAGGACTCCGCCGAGTATTTCGCCCGTTGCTTGCTTGTTCCCGAAGCCCTGCTGCAAGCTTTCCGCAGGCGGGGCGGGGACGTGGCGGATTTGGCGGAGCGCTTTGGCATCCCGTCCAGCGCAGCCGGATTGCGCTGGGAAGACTCGACCGCGTAGTTCACCCCCGACGCGGCGCGGGTCCGGACACGGGTGAGCGGCCTGGGCGAACGCCAGGTAACACCTTAGGTTGCGTCGGGCTCGGCCGCGCTTCCATCCAGCGCGCGCTGGCACTCAACTTGCACGGAGCACGGCTTGTTGGCGGCATGGGTATAATCCGCCGCCGGCCATGAGACGCGTGTGTCAGGTGCCCGGTGACATCCCCCGCCGGTAGTCCGCAACCTCGGCCCCGGATCTCCTTTCGGGCCTGGGCTTTCCGACTGTTCGTTTTGCTGGCGGTCGTGCTGATTGCCCTCCTTGCACGGGCAGGGCTGGCCACCGGGGGGCCGCCTCCCACATCGCTCGACCCAACATTGCTCGCCCTGGCAACTCTGGTGGCCAATCCAGCAACACCCAGCGCCACCTCCGAGTCCTCCGGTGGGTCGATCCAGCCGCTTCCGACTCGCACAACCATTTCCGGGACCTTGGTGTACTCCGCGCGGGAGGCTGGCCGGTCCCACCTGTGGGCGATTTCCCAAGGCGACCCGGCGCCGACCCGTCTCACCACCGGGGATTTCAACGACCGCGAACCTGCCGCCAGCCCGGACGGTCGCTTCGTGGCCTTCGCCTCAGATCGCAATGGGGGATGGGATCTGTATTTGCTTGACCTGGTCTCGGGCGAGGTCCGCCAATTGACTCAGACGACCTCCTTTGAAGGCCAGCCCACCTGGTCACCGGACGGCGTCTGGCTGGCGTATGAGTACTACGCCGGCGAGGACCTCGACATACGGATCCTCCCCGTCGATGGCAGCGAGAACCCGATCCAGCTCACCGACGCCCCTTCGATGGACTCGTCCCCCAGTTGGGATCCTGCCGGCAACCGGATTGCCTTCATTTCAGACCGGGACGGCCTCCCGGATGTCTATCTGGCCAACCTGCAAGACCCGAATGAGCGCTATCTGAACCTGACTCACTCGGCCTTGATCTCGGAAGCCGATCCCGCCTTTGCACCCGACGGCAAATCCCTCGCCTACTCCGGCCGAGGCAATGGTTTCGACTTCGTCTACGTAACGTCCCTGGAAAGCCAGAGTGGAGAAGCGAAGGAGATCGGCCTCGGACGCAACCCGGAGTGGTCGCCGGGCAGCGAGGCTTTGGGGGCGATACTCCCCTCCGCGCAGACCAGCCATTTCCTGGTTTACCCCGTCGTTTCGGCCGACCTCACCAGCGTCGGTTATCCATCGATCCGAGGCATCGAGAGCCTGGCGTGGTCGGCGGGGGGCCTCCCGCCGGAAGTAACCGGGTGGTCGCCCGAAGTCGTCGAGGCCCACGCAGGTGTCGTCTCGATCAGCGCACCCACGGGAGCGCGGGTCGCCCTGACTCGGCTTGCGGGCGTGGACGCTCCCGCCCCGATGCTCTCGGATCTCGTTGACGATGCGTTCTCGGAGTTGCGCACCCGCGCAGCTCACGAAATTGGATGGGACGTCCTGGGAAGACTGGAGAATGCGTTCGTTGGAATCAACGCGCCGATGCCGCCTGGATTTTCCTACAACGATTGGCTGTACACCGGTCGGGCCTTTGCCCTAGACCCGGCCGCCCTGACTTCGGGACTCATCGAGGTCGTCCGGGAGGATTACGGCGCGGAGACGTACTGGCGGCTCTACCTGCGGGTGATCCCGCAAGACGGATCGCTGGGGGAGCCGATTCGTGTCCGACCATGGGATTTCAGCACTCGTTACACTGGCGACCCGACCACCTACGATCGAGGCGGCTCCCTGAAGGAGACTTTGCCGGATGGTTACTACGTGGACTTGACGAAGCTAGCCGCCGACTACGGATTCGAACGTGTGCCGGCGATGTCCAACTGGCGGACGTACTTTCAGGCTGCCCGCTACAGCGAGTTCGCCCGCACCGACGGGCTGACATGGCTGAGCGCGATGCTGCAGATCTACCCACCGGAGGCGATCGTCACACCGACTCCGTATCGCACACCCACGGCGACGCCCACTCGCACGCTGGTGCCCACGCCGACTCCCTGGTACTGGCGCTGGATCCTCACCGCAACCGCGCTTGCGAAACCGAGCTCAACTTCGACTTCCACTTCACCTTCGATTTCGACCTTGACTCCGTCACCATGAGAACGAAACGTTTCGGCTTGATCCTGGCCATAGCGCTTCTGGTCGGCGCTTGCGCACCTGCCGCCGAAGTCCCCGGGCCCGGAACCCCTCTGCCGGAGACCACGCCAGAGGAGCCCAACTCACCTTCGGAGCCCGTGGCCACCATCGGCGCGGACGCCTCACGGTTGTCCGCCCCAGGGTTCGTCCAGGCTTCCACCGCATTCCCGGACGCCGTCGCCGGCTGGCGACCGCCACCCTACTCGGTCCCGTGGGCGCTCCGCCCCGAGGACCATTTCTACTTCTCTCGTCCGATCCCCTCGGGAGAGGTGAATTGGCCGCATCCCCGATTTCGGTATGGCGGTACCTTCTTCGGCGAGGAGAGCACGCACACCGGCGTCGACCTGGGAGCCAAACGCGACACACCTGTCCTGGCGGCCGGATCGGGTGAGGTTGTTTGGACCGGTTACGGCTTCTACCGCGGGATCCCCGACGAAGAAGATCCCTACGGCCTGGCCATAGCCATCCGGCATGACTTCGGCTACGAGGGTCAGCCGCTCTACACGGTTTACGCCCATCTCACAACGAGCGTCGTCTGGCGCGGGCAGCTGGTCGAAGGCGGCCAGGTGATTGGCACCGTCGGGGATACCGGCCACGCCTCGGGCCCCCACCTGCATTTCGAGGTACGCCTGGGCGAGAACTACTATTTCTCGACCCGTAATCCGGAATTGTGGACGGCGCCGCCGGAGGGATGGGGGGTTCTTGCCGGCAGGGTCCTCGACACCTACGGGCGTCCCCTGGCCGAACAAGTCGTCAAAGTGACTTCGGTGGATACCAGTCAGGAATGGGAAGTGTGGACCTACGCTCTCGGCACCGTCGTCTCGGATGCGGTCTACAACGAAAACTTCGTCCTGGGCGATCTTCCGGCAGGGCCGTATCAGGTCGACATCGACTTCCAAGGCCTCATAAAAACGGCCTGGCTTTTCGTCCTCCCCGGGCAGACGACCTTTCTTGTCTTCCAGGGGACCAGCGGCTTTCGGATCGAACCAACCCCAACTCCCTCCGCCCTCGTTTCCCGCTGAAAGATCTAATCCCTCCTAGGCCACGGCCACCGAGGACCGGCGGGCCTTTCTTAGGGCGCGAATTGTGTGCGGAGTTGGTCGGCATCCTGAAGCGGTGGCGGGCGACCTGGGTCGGAGCGCCCCGAATCGGATGAGGCAGCATGACCCCCGCCCTTCCCGAACGGGACAAATTTCCGGACCGGCCAGGGCGGCCTGGTTGCAGGTCGACCAGTTATGTCAATAATGTTTGACTTGTCGCCGGTGAATGTGCTACTTTCGGCGGCTGACCCGAGAGCCAATCATGCGCGAACGAGTTGCCGACAACGTCTACGTCTTCACCAGCGAAATGTATGCCCAGGTCAACGCCGGGGTCATCGTGGGGCCCGGATGGTCGGTCGTGATCGACACGCTGGCCTATCCGGCGGAGACGCTTGAACTTCGCCAATTCGTCGAAAACGGCCTCGGCTCCCACGTCCGCTACTTGATCAACACCCACTACCACGCCGACCACACGTTGGGGACCTGGCTCTTCCCTGGTGCGGTCGTGATCGGGCACGCCGAGTGCCGGCGGCTGCTGGATACCCGCGGTCGCCAGGCACTGCAGCAAGCCCAGCAGAACAACCGCGACCTGCGTGAAATCGAGATCGTCTTGCCGGAAGTCGTCGTGCGCAATGAGCAGATCAGCCTGCGAATAGGCCGCAAGCGCCTGGAGCTGATTCCTCTGCCTGGGCACAGCCCGGATGGGCTCGGCGTCTTGTTGGTGGAGGACCGGGTGCTGTTTGCCGGAGACGCCATGATGCCTCTTCCCTCGTTGATCGACGGAGAGATCGAGGCGATGGCCGGCAGCCTGCGACAGATTCCCCGAATGAAACTCGAGAACCTGGTGCAGGGCCACGGCGAGGTCATCTTGCGCGGGGAGATTCCCAATGCCGTTCGCAGCAACCTGGCTTACCTGAGCGCGCTCGACCGCTATGTGCGGCGGGCGCATCGGCGCCGCAGCGCGCCCACGGACCTCGATCAGGCGCCCGTCGAGGATTTCGGCAAGAGTCGGATCCTGATGAATGGCCTGGCCGGTGATCTGCACACGCGCAACTTGCAGGCGCTGTTGCATCGACAGGAAGGACGCAGCCGGCGATCCTCCGTCGGCAAGTTGTGAAGTCGAAAGGGAGCGTTCGTCTCACCTTCGACGGCGGAAGCCGAGGAAACCCGGGGCCGGCCTACGGGTCCTTCCGCGTTCGGGGAACCGGCGCCGCCGCCGCCCTCCAGACGCTGCGCAGACTGCGCTTCCCCCAAGGGACCAGCAACGAGGCCGAGTACTGGAGTCTGCTGGAGGGGCTGCGCTGGACGATCAAAGAGGCCAGGGCCAAGCGGCTGTCCCCGGCGGAGTTGGACCTGAGCGTACATGGCGACAGCCTGCTCGTCATCCGTCAGTTGGAAGGGGAGTGGAAGGCACGCGACTCTCGCATGCGAAGGCTGAGAGACGAAGCCAACTCGTTGCTCGGCCGTTTCAAGCAGGTCCAATTGAGACATCGCCCGCGCGCGCAGTCCGTCGCCGAGTTCGGGCATTGACCGCCGTCGCCGGGCGTGCCATAATCCACGCTCAATTCGATACGCAGGCGTTGAAGGAGACGAGTAGGCATCTCGAGCCTGTCAGCGAACCCGGAGTGGTGCGAGCGGGGCTGGCCAGGATGCCGAAAATCCCTCCGGAGCCGCAAGCTGAACGTCCCGGCTGGGACTAATAGGCGCGCCGGTCTCGCCCACCGTTAGCCGGGCGCAGGTAGAAGCCTCGCCGAAGGACGTCGTCGAGGTCGCACCTGGATGAGGGTCCGCCCGACGCGGAAACCAGGGTGGTAACGCGGGAACCATCACGGCTCTCGTCCCTGAACGGACGGGAGCCGTTTCTGTTCCAACCGGGCGCTTCGGACGGAGGATCGGGATGACCGTTGCACTGTATTACCAGGACGCATATCTACGAGAGTTCGAGGCCGAGGTGGTTCGCCTTGACCGGGGCCGTGCTCAACTCGACCGGACGGCGTTCTACCCGGGCGGTGGAGGCCAGCCCGCGGACCGAGGCGTCCTGAAAACCGCAGCCGGCGACGCCCAGGTGGTCGATGTCAAGAAGGAGGCGGGCGAGATCTGGCATCATCTGGAGGGGGCCTTGCCATCGGTCGGAGAGGCCATCCGAGGAACCCTGGATTGGGAGAGGCGCCATCAGTTGATGCGCACCCACACGGCGATGCATATCCTGTGCGGCGTGATCTGGCGCGACTATCGCGCCAGCGTAACCGGGGGTCAGATGTCCCCTCTGCAGGGGCGCATGGATTTCGAGTTCCCTACGATGCACCAGGACCTGGTCCGTTCGATCGAGCAGGCGATCAATGTCGAGGTCGACGCCGCGCGCGATGTCGGAAGCCGAATCCTGCCGCGCGTCGAGGCCTTTCAGATCCCGGACCTGATCCGAACGAAGATCAACCTGCTGCCCGAAGGCATCACCGAGGTGAGAGTCGTAGAGATCGAGGGCCTCGATCTTCAGGCCGACGGTGGAACCCACGTCGCTAACACGCGCGAAGTGGGCCCGCTGCGCATCGTCGATTACAAGAGCAAAGGGGCCGCCAACAAGCGGCTCGTCGTGGCCCTGGAGGCCTGAGCCTTGATATTCAAGCCCGTGCCTTCTTCCATCGATTTCATCGCTCAGGAACACGAGGTGCTGAAGTTCTGGGAAGCGAGCGGCGCCTTCGAAAAGCTGCGAGCCCTGCGCGCCGGAGGGCCGCGCTGGTCCTTCGTCGATGGGCCGATCACGGCCAACAACCCGATGGGCGTGCACCACGGCTGGGGCCGAACCTACAAGGATCTCTTCCATCGCTTCGCCGCCATGCGCGGCTTCGACACCCGCTACCAGAACGGCTTCGACTGCCAGGGGCTGTGGGTCGAGGTCAACGTCGAACGCGATCTCGGTTTCAGCAGCAAGCGCGATATCGAGGCTCTCGGAATCGACAAGTTCGTCGTCCTCTGCAAACAGCGGGTGCTGAACTTCGCCGCCGTGCAGACGCAACAGAGCCTCCGCCTCGGCTATTGGATGGACTGGAATCGGCTTGAGGATTTGGCCCTGCTGAGCGAACGCCTGGGCCAGGATCCTCTGCAGCGATCGACTCTCCAAGGACCTCACGGCCCTGTCACCGACACCGTCGAGGCCCTGGTGGCGCGGCTGGGCGAGCCCGAGCTGGGTGGATCGTATTTCACCTTCTCCGACGAAAACAACTACACCATCTGGCATCTTCTCCAGCGCTGCCACGAACGAGGCTGGATCTACAAAGGCCACGACGTAATGCCCTGGTGCGGCCGCTGCGGCACCGGTCTGAGCCAGCACGAAATCGTCACCGAGGGCTACCAGGAGATGACGCATCCCAGCGTCACCCTTCGCTTTCCGCTGCGCGGACGACCGGGGGAGAACTTGCTGGTGTGGACGACGACCCCCTGGACTCTTACCAGCAATGTGGCGGCCGCCGTCGGCCCCGATCTCGAATATGTGCAAGTTCGTCAGGGCGGCGAGTCCTTCTATCTCAGCCAGGGAACCCAGAGCATGCTGCGGGGCCGCTACGAAGTCGTCCGCAGTCTGCCGGGGAGGGAATTGGAGGGTTGGACATACGACGGTCCGTTCGATCACTTGCCGGCGGCTCGAGACAGCGGTGCGCCGTCGGTCCACAAGGTGATCCTGTGGGACGAAGTGGGCGAACAAGAAGGGACGGGCATCGTCCATATCGCGCCGGGTTGCGGCGCGGAAGACTTCGCGCTGGGCAAGCTCTACGGGCTGCCGGTGATCGCCCCGCTGGACGAGGCCGGCGTCTTTCTGCCGGGCTTCGACTGGCTGAGCGGAAAGGCCGTCGACGATGTCCGACCTGCCATCTTCGAGGATTTGAAAGCGCGCGGCCTGATGTATGCCGTGGCTGATTTCACGCACCGCTACCCGGTTTGTTGGCGCTGCAGCAGCCCGCTGGTGTTCCGTCTGGTGGACGAGTGGTTTATCTCGATGGGCGCACCGCTCGACCGGCCACTGTCGGAGGTCTCGGAAGACGAGAAGCGGCGGAACCTTCGCTACCAGATGATGGAGGTCGTCGAGCGTGAGACGCGCTGGCATCCTTCGTTCGGCCTGGAGCGCGAGCTCGACTGGTTGCGCAACATGCACGACTGGATGATTTCGAAGAAGCGCTACTGGGGATTGGCCTTGCCGATCTATGAGTGTGCCGCGTGCGGCCAGGTCGACGTCGTCGGCAGCAAGGAAGAGCTGCAACGGCGCGCCGTCCGTGGCTGGGAGGCCTTCGCCGGCCGCTCACCCCATCGGCCCTACGTGGATGAAGTCGTCATCGCCTGTTCTCGCTGTGGCGAGCCGGTGAGGCGAATCCCGGACGTCGGCAACCCCTGGCTCGACGCCGGGATCGTCGCCATGAGCACCTTGCGCTATCGAGAGGATCGCGCCTTTTGGGAGTCGTGGTTTCCGGCCGATTTCATCAGCGAGAGCTTCCCCGGGCAGTTTCGCAACTGGTTCTACAGCCTCATCGCCATGAGCACGATCCTCGAACGGCGGGCTCCCTTCCGCGACGTCTTCACCTATGCCACCTTGCTCGCCGAGGACGGGCGCGCCATGCACAAGTCGGCGGGCAATATGGTTGAGTTCAACGAAGCCGCCGACCGGATGGGGGTCGACGTCATGCGCTGGCTCTACCTGGCGCAGCGGCCGGAGAAGGACATTCTCTTCGGCTATCACCGCGCCGACGATACCCGGCGGCTCTTCCTGCTTCCGCTGTGGAACGTGTACAGCTTCTTCGTCACCTACGCCAACATCGATGGCTGGACGCCCGGCGCCGCGGCCCCAACCGGTGAGCCCGCCGTCCTCGATCGGTGGATCCGATCCCGGATGGAACGGGTCGTAGGGGAGGTGACCGCCCAGCTGCAAGCCTTCGAGCCACATGCGGCGGCAGACGCCCTTCAGCATTTCCTGGAGGATCTGAGCAACTGGTACCTGCGTCGGAGCCGGCGCCGGTTCTGGTCGCGCCGTGGTTCCAGCGCGCAGGGCGATGCAGATAAAGAGCGTGCTTACGCCACGCTCTATGAAGTTCTGGTGAAGCTCATCCAGCTTCTGGCGCCGTTCGTGCCTTTCGTAACCGAGGCGATGTATCAGAACCTGGTCCGGTCGGTCGATGCCGAAGCGCCGGAAAGCGTCCATCATCAGGCCTGGCCGACGGCTCACCCGGAGGCGGTGGACGCCACGCTGATCGAGGAGATGGCCCTCGTCCTTCGACTGGTCTCCCTTGGCCACGCCGCAAGGAATCTCGCCGGTCGGAAACTGCGCCAGCCGCTCCAAGAAGCCGCCTTCGCCCTGCGCCATCCGGACGAGGCCGACGTCTTGCAGCGTCACGCCGGGCTGATCGCCGACGAGTTGAACGTCAAGTCGGTTCGGCCCCTCGATGCAACGGCGGAGGCTGTCGAGTTCCGTCTCAATCCGCTGCCGCGCCAGCTCGGGCAGAAGTACGGCGCCCGTTTCCCTCAGCTCCGCACGGCGCTCCTGGCGCTGGACCCGGAGCGGGCGGCAGGGAAGCTCGCCGAGGAAGGCCACCTTGAAATGCCACTCGGCGAAGACAGCGTCGTCGTCCTGGCCGAGGAAGTCGAAGTTCGGATCGAGCCTCGAGCCGGTTTCTCCGCGGCGGCCGACGGGGCCTATCTCGCCGCGCTGAGGACCGAACTGACCCCGGACCTGGTGGAGGAGGGTTTGGCGCGTGAAGTCGTCCGCCGAATTCAGGAACTGCGGCGACAGGCGGAGTACGACGTCGACCAGCGAATCCGGGTCGAGTACGAGGCTTCGCCGGCGTTGGCCGCTGCGCTGCTGTCGCATGGCGCATTCGTTTCGGCGGAGGTCCTGGCCGATGGCTTCGGGCCCGCCACCCTGGCCCATGACCCCTCGGCGCCGACCTTCGCTTTCGACGGTGAAGAACTGCGCGTGAGAATCGCCCCCAGTTAGGTTATGGGGCATGTGACTCACGCGCCTGGTCGACCATCGCAGCCGCGGGACGGGCTGCGTATGCCGGCAGGCGAGAAAAGACTCGCTTCCACGGGCGGGCCTCGCCTTTCGGCGGGTCTCCGGCAATCCTTCGGGTAGAATGGCTTGGCCCGATCCGGCGACCAACGTGGAACGAAACCAACGTCTGCGCTCCTATCTCTTCCTGGCCGCCATTTCGGGGCTCGTGGTCGCCCTCGACCAATGGTCGAAGGTCTTGGTGCGCACTCGACTCGACGTCGGCGAGCTCTGGATGCCGGTGGGCTGGCTGGCGGCTTACGCCCGCCTGATCAACTGGAACAATACCGGCGCCGCCTTCGGTCTGCTTCCCAGCGCCGGATTGATCTTCTCGATCGTGGCGGTGGTCGTCTCGGTGGCGATTATCTACTATTTCCCGCGAGTCCCGGAATCCCAGGTCGCCGTGCGCGTCGCCCTGGCGCTGCAGCTCGGCGGCGCGATCGGGAATCTGATCGACCGCGTGCTACTGGGCACCGTCACCGATTTCATCTCGCTGGGGGCGTTCCCCGTTTTCAACGTCGCCGATGCCAGCATCACGATCGGAGTCGCCCTGTTGTTGGCCGCTATGTGGGTCCAGGGCCGAGCTCGCAAGGCAGAGGACGGCGCGGAAGGTGGAGCGCCCGAGCGGGGCGGCCCTGAGCCCGGAGAGGCATAGTCACAGGGGAGACGGCCTGTCTCATCTCGGCGCGACTCAACCGGCTCTCGACCCTTTCGGAGACACGCCCGGGGCCCCGTCCGCTGCTCATCGATGACATCAAGCACGGGAGGCGAGTCGGGGTGATGGCGGGGGCGGAGCGGCAGACACTCCGGGCGCCACCGACCGGGGGGAGGCTCGACCAAGTGCTGGTGGGTCTATTCCCGGAGGTCTCACGCTCGCGCCTTCAACAATGGATCCACGGAGGCCAGGTGTGGGTTTCCGGCGAGCTCGCCACGAAGTCCGGGCTGCGCCTGCGCGGAGGGGAGGCGATCCTCGTCGAGCTTCCGCCTCCGGTTTCGTCGGACATCCTCCCTGAACCCATTCCGCTCGATGTTGTGTTCGAAGACCGTGACCTTCTCGTCGTCAACAAGGCGCCCGGCATGGTTGTTCATCCCTCCGCCGGGCACGACACCGGCACGCTGGTGAACGCGGTGCTGGCTCACGCCCCAGACTTGGCCGGTGTGGGCGGCGAGCTGCGGCCGGGGATTGTCCATCGGCTCGATCGTGACACCTCGGGGCTGATCGTCGTTGCTAAGAACGAGGGCGCTCTTCGCTGGCTTCAGGAACAATTCCAGTCGAAGTCTGTCGAGAAGGGTTACCTGGCGCTCGTCGACGGCCAGCCGCCGGCGCGCCAGGGCCGGATCGAAGCCGCCATCGGCCGCGATCCCCGCCATCGACAGCGGATGGCAGTCGTACCCGAGGCGAAAGGGCGGGAAGCGACGACCGAATACCGCATCCGAGAGGAGTTCCCCGCGCATGCACTGCTCGAGGCGCGCCCCAAGACCGGCCGGACACATCAGATTCGCATCCACTTGGCGTTTGTGGGTTGCCCGGTCGTAGGAGATCGCGTCTACGGATGGCGTCGACCCTCGTTGTATGCAGCCAGGCAGATGCTTCACGCCTGGCGCCTCGGTTTTCGGCTTCCCGGGGAGAAAGAGGTGGTGGAGTTCGAAGCACCGATTCCGGAGGACATGGAGCGGGTGATCGAGCAAGCCCGGGGGCACTCGACGGAATGGGGCGGGGAGGGGTGATGCCGGGCAACGTCGTCGATTTGCGATCGGACACGGTGACGCGGCCGACCCCGGCTATGCGAGAGGCGATGGCCCGTGCCGAAGTCGGTGACGATGTCTTCGGAGAGGACCCCACCGTCAATCGTCTTCAGGCGATGGCCGCCGATCGGTTGGGCAAGGAGGCAGCACTCCTCGTACCATCCGGGGCGATGGGGAATCTGGCGGCCGTGCTTTCTCACTGCGGCCGGGGCGATGAAGTCATTCTTGGGGACCAGTGCCACACCTACGTTTACGAGGCCGGAGGCGTTGCGGCTTTGGGCGGCGTTCACCCTCGAGCCCTCGCGACCCAACCCGATGGGACGATGGCCCTCGACGACATCCAAGCCGCGGTCCGCGCGGACGACGTGCACTTTCCCGTCACGCGGCTGATCTGCCTCGAAAACACTCACAATCGGTGCGGAGGAGCCCCGCTCTCCGGCGACTACACCCGGCGGGTGGGTGCGCTGGCTCGGGATCGTGGATTGCAGCTCCACATCGACGGCGCCCGAATCTTCAACGCGGCTGCGGCCACAGGCGAGTCCGCCAAGGAGCTGGCCGCGCCCGCCGACTCGGTCACCTTCTGCCTCTCGAAGGCTTTGTGCGCTCCGGTCGGCTCGGTCTTGTGCGGCGACGGCGAGTTCATCCGCAGAGCCCGCCGGGTTCGAAAACAGCTCGGAGGCGGGATGCGGCAGGCGGGCGTGCTGGCCGCGGCCGGGATCGTCGCGCTCGAGACCATGATTGATCGATTGGTGGAGGATCACGCACGGGCGAGGCGCCTTGCCGCGGAACTGCGATCGCTCCCTGGCGCAACGCTGGATCTCGATCCACCGCCCACCAACATGGTCTACCTTCGCTTGTCGACCGCAGTGCCTTTCGACGCGCGAGGGATGGTGCAGACCCTGGCGAATGACAACATCCTCGCGCTCCCTGTGGGGCCTCGCCGGATTCGCTTGGTGCTCCACCACGACGTCGATGATGACGGGGTTGACCGCGCCGTCGCCGCGTTCCGGCGCGCTCTCGGCCGCTGAATCTCTCAGGATCCGAAGCGTGGTTCTGCGAGTGCAGGGTAGGGAAGGCCGAAGATCTTGCTGCGCGGCCGCCCGGTTACTTGATGGAGGACTCGGCGGCCGTGCAGAGAGAGGGTAAGGCACCGAGGAAGGAATGGGCAACCTTTCCTGCTGCTGGCCGCGGATGATCCCGAGGCGTCGGCTTAGTCCTGTATCGATCCGCTTTCTTGACGCTGCGACTCTCGGCGTGGTAGACTTCTCGGCGTTGGGGGGTGTGGTGTAGCGGCCCAACACGCTGCCCTGTCAAGGCAGAGACCGCGGGTTCGAATCCCGTCATCCCCGCTGAACCGCCTGGCCAACCCAGGCGGTTGATGTTTCACCCGAGGCCTCGGCAGCAACCAGCTCACGCGGGTCGGTCGCTTGACACGGAGAAAACCGACGTGGTAATCTGTGCCGTCCTGCCGGCTGAGTCGACACGCTTCATGATGATGAGATGATCGGGTCCCAGCGCAAATACTGGATCGGTTTCAGCCGCGCCGCAGGTATCGGCGCGGTTCGCCTGCGTGCACTGCTCGATCATTTTGGGGATATCGAAGCCGCCTGGTTCGCCGAGGAGCCGGTGTTGCGCCAGACCGGAATCGGCCCGCATGCCGTCGGCGGATTGCTCGAGGCCCGCCGCAGCTTGGACCTGGACGGCGAGGTCGATCGTCTGGATCATGCCGGTTTCGATTTCCTGACGTGGGACGATGAGACCTTCCCGCCACCTCTGCTGGAGATCGCCTCTCCGCCGATCGTGCTCTATCGGTGGGGTGCGCTTCGGCCGGACGATCGATATGCGGTGGCCCTGGTGGGCACGCGTCGGCCGACGGCCTACGGCCAGGCTGTCGCCCGCGATGTGGCGACGGCGCTGGCGGTCCACGGCGTCACCGTGATCTCGGGCCTGGCGCGCGGCGTGGATTCCATCGCGCACCGGGCTGCGTTGGACGCCGGCGGTCGGACGCTGGCCGTCCTCGGATCCGGTCTCGACGAGATCTATCCACCCGAGCACCGATCGCTGGCTCAGGAGATCGCCGGGCAAGGAGCTCTCCTGACCGAGTATCCACTCGGTGTCCGCCCGGAGGCGGGGAACTTCCCCGTGCGGAATCGGATCGTAGCGGGCCTGGCGCGGGCGGTGGTCGTGGTGGAGGCGGGTGAGGCGAGCGGCGCTCTGATCACGGCCGATTTTGCCGCCGACCAGGGACGCGACGTCTTCGCGGTTCCTGGCAGCATTTACAGCCGTGCCAGCCGAGGGACGAACCGTCTCTTGCTAACGGGTGCTACGCCGCTGACGTCCCCCGAAGACGTGCTTGAAGCCCTGCGGGTTCCGACCGCCCTCCCGTTGGAAGAGGAGAACCTAGTCTGGACGGGCGGCGAGCTGGAGATGCTGCTCGCCGGACTGCTGTCGGACGATCCGATCCACGCCGACGATCTCGTCGCGCGAACTCGGCGAACCCCTTCGGAAGTGATGGCCGCCCTGGCCATGCTCGAGCTGCAAGGCCGGGCCGTCCAGGTGGGCGGAATGAATTACGTCAGCGTGCGGCGGCCGCGTCGGGTTGCCGAGGTCGGCGCGTGAGCCACTTGGTCGCGGTCATCCTGGCTGGGGGTGGAGGGACACGCCTGTGGCCGGTCTCGCGGCGCAGCCACCCCAAGCAAGTCCTCCGGATTTCCGGCGACCGATCTCTGTTCACCGAGTCGATCGACCGGCTGACGCCATGGCTTCCCCTTCCGCAGATTCTGGTGGCCGCCTCCGGTGACCTGGTGGAGGCACTGCAACTCGAGGTCCCCGACCTCGGCCGCGAGAATTTCGTTCTCGAGCCGCAGCCCAAAGGGACGGCGGCGGTCCTTGGGCTGGCGGCGGTCATCCTGCGGCAGCAGGATCCTGAAGCGGTGATGGCCGTGTTGACATCGGATCACGCGATACAACATCCAGATCGCCTGCGATCCTTACTATTGGCTGGCTCCGAGTTGGCTTTGTCGGGAAGGTTGGTCACCCTGGGAATCCCGCCGGAGGCGCCCGACACGGGCTATGGTTACATCCGACGCGGGGAATCCCTGGGCGTTGTCCTCGGCGAGAAGGTCTATGCCGCGCTCCAGTTCAAAGAGAAACCCGACGCCGCCACGGCCCGTGAATACGTCGACAGCGGGGAGTATTACTGGAACTCCGGGATGTTCCTGTGGAGACCGGAGAGGCTGCTGGACGAGATCGAACACTGGATGCCCGACCTTCACCGCGCTCTAAGCGATTTCGCCGCGCGGAAGAGCACCGCCGCCGACGAGGCGCTGACCAACGCGTGGCGGGCTCTTGCGCCACAGACGATCGACTACGGAATCATGGAGCACGCCTCCGACGTCGCCGTGCTGGATGCCGCAGGTTTGGGTTGGTCCGACATCGGAAGTTGGGATCGTGTCTACCAATTGCTTTCCAAGGACGCCTCCGGGAACGCCGCCTACGGCGGCCAAGCGGTGGTCCGGGAATCCTCGGGGAACCTGATTGTGGGAGACGCACAGGGCGGCGCCGCCCGGCTGTTTGTGCTACAAGGGGTGCGAGATCTCGTCTTGATCGATACGGGAGACGTCTTGCTGGTCTGCCGGCGAGATCAATCGGGTCTGGTGCGGGAGATCGTGGAGCAGCTCGACCGGAGCGGGTTGGAAAGATTCCTGGCATAGGAGCGCGGATTGGAAGCGTATTGTGTGAAGTGCAAACAGAAGCGGCCCCTGGCAGAGGCTCAGCCGATCTTCACCAAATCGGGAACGCCGGCGACGGCGGGCAAGTGTCCGGTTTGCGGGACGCGGATGGTGCGCATGGGTCGGACCCCGGCTCACGAAGGGCTGGAGGCTCCCCCGCGCGACCCACAGACTAAATCCCGGGCGACGAAGGCGAGCCGGGCGAGGGGACGCCTGGTCATCGTCGAATCGCCGGCCAAGGCGAGAACCGTTGGCCGATTCTTGGGGAAGGGATACCGAGTGATGGCCTCGGTCGGCCACGTGCGCGACCTGCTCAAGTCGCGCCTCTCGGTGGACGTCGACAACGGCTTCGAGCCGGAATATCGCGTTCCGAAGGAGAAGCGCGAGGTGGTCCGCACCTTGAAAGCGGAGGCGGCCCGCTCGCACGAGGTGTACCTGGCGACGGATCCGGATCGCGAGGGCGAGGCCATCGCCTGGCACCTGCTGGAAGCCGCCGCGATCACGCCGGAACAGGCGCGGCGCGTCGTCTTCCACGAGATCACCCAGCCGGCCGTCGAAGAGGCCTTCCGCCATCCGCGCACCATCGACATGCATCTGGTCGATGCCCAACAAGCCCGCCGTATCCTGGACCGATTGGTCGGGTACAGCCTCAGCCCGCTGCTGTGGGCGAAAGTGCGCAGCCGGCTCTCGGCCGGCCGGGTTCAGTCGGCGGCGCTGCGGATGATCGTCGACCGCGAGCGCGAGATCGAGTCGTTTGTCCCGCGAGAGTATTGGACGATCGATGCGGAATTCCTCGCCCCTGAGAAGCCGCCGGCTTTCCGCGCTCGGTTGATGCGCATAGACGATCAGCCGCCGGAGTTGGCCGCTCGCGATCAGGTCGACCCTGTCGTCCAGGACCTGAAGGCCGCCGCGTATCGGGTGAGCAGTGCCAAGCGAGGTTCTCGCGTTCGCCGCCCCTCGGCACCCTTCACCACCAGCACGCTACAGCAGGAGGCCGCCCGACGTCTGGGATTCGTCGCCCGCCGAACGATGGCCGTCGCCCAGCAGCTCTACGAGGGTTTCGAGCTGGGAGAAGAGGCGGCCGTCGGACTGATTACCTATATGCGGACCGACTCGACCCAGGCGTCCGAGCAGGCGCAGCAGGAGGCGCGGCGATACGTGCGGGAACGATTCGGCGCGGACTATGTCCCCGCCGAGCCCCCGGTCTACCGGACGCGTGCCCGCGGCGCGCAGGAGGCGCATGAGGCGATCCGACCCACCTCGGTGTATCGGACGCCGGAACAGGTCGAAAGCTACTTGAGCGGGGAACAGGCCCGCCTCTACCGGCTGATCTGGAACCGCTTCGTTGCCTCGCAGATGGAGGCGGCGGAATACGACACCCTGACGATCGAAGTCACCGGAGACTCATCGGCTCATGCGTACCTGCTGCGCGTGTCTGCCTCCAGCCTACGCTTTTCCGGGTTCCTCGAAGTCTACGAAGACGTTCCGGCGGAGAACGGCGAAGCCGAGGCCGAAGACGGGGAGACGGGCCTGGCCCAGCTTCCAGCGGTCGAGGAGGGGGACCAGGTGCGGTTGGAGGGGACCTTCCCCGAACAGCATTTCACTCAACCTCCACCGCGGTTCTCTGAGGCGAGCCTCGTCAAGGCTCTCGAAGACTACGGGATCGGCCGACCTTCGACCTACGCACCCATCCTGGGGACCTTGCAGGGTCGCGGCTACGTCCACCGCTCGAAGAAGCGTTTGATTCCGACCGAAATTGGGCTCACGGTGAGCGACATGATCGTTGAGTTCTTCCCCGAGATCGTCGATCTGGGTTTCACCGCCCGCATGGAGGAAGAGCTCGACGAAGTCGCCGAGGGCGAACGCCCCTGGGCGGAAGTCATCCGGGAGTTCTACGGCCCGTTTCGGGAACAGGTCGAGCGGGCCACCGAGCACATGCCCGAAGTCCGTACCGAGCCGGAGCTGCTCGATCGATTGTGTCCCGAGTCGGGGCATCCGCTGATCGTGCGCTACGGGCGCTACGGCAAGTTCATCGGCTGCTCCGACTTCCCAACGTGTCGGTATACCGAGCCGTGGCTCGAAAAGATCGGCGTACGCTGCCCTCTGGATGGGGGAGACCTGGTGGAGCGACGGACGCGCCGCGGCCGGACCTTCTACGGCTGTGCCAACTATCCCGCCTGCGAATTCACTTCCTGGAAGAGACCTCTGCCCCAACCCTGTCCGGTCTGCAGCGGGACCCTGGTCGTCGATAATCGCACCCACGCCGTCTGCCTGAAGTGCGAGCGGCGCTTCGAGCTGACTTCCCTGCCTGCGCTTGAGAGCGAGGCGGCATAAGGCTTGCAACGGACGTTTGCGGCCGGAGCCGTAAACATCTAGAATTCGCCGCTGGCCAGACGCAGGAGGCGGTTTAGTCCATGACGGTCCGCATCGGTTCTATCGTCATAGGGGGTACGGCGCTGGTGGCCGTGGCCGCAGTCTTGGGCCTCGCCCTGGGGTTGCTCTACGCCTGGGTAATCAACCCGGTACAGTGGACGGATGCCACGCCGGATCTCCTGCGGGCAGACTACCAGACCGATTACTTGAAGGCAGCCATCGACTCGTATTCCGTCAACCGCGATGTCGATCTGGCGGTGTCCCGGTATCAGTCGCTCGGCGCGGCCGGGCCCACTACGCTGGCCGCGATCCAGGCTGATCCGGGCGAGGTCAGCCCGGCGGCGGTCGAGGAATTCGCCGCAACGGTGACGCTGTACCCCACGACGCCCGGGGCGACGCCCTCCGCCACGGCGGCTCCGCCGACAACTTCGATCACTCAATACCTGCTTCCTGTGTGCGGCGTCACCCTTGTGCTCGGCCTGTTGCTGGGCGGGGTGCTCTTGATCCGTAGTCGCAGCGGACGCCGCGCGCCGCGGGAGGCGGAAAGATACGGCCTGCCGGAGCCTGGCGAAGACCGGGTGCCCTACGAAGTGTCGTCTCCGCCGTCCCGCCCGGCGGGCCTGGATCGCCCACCGCTGGCCACCTTCCGCACGACCTACACGCTCGGGGATGATCTGTACGATGACTCCTTCAGCATCGAGAGCGCCACCGGCGATTTCCTCGGCGAGTGCGGAGTCGGAATCGGGGATCTCATCGGCGTCGGCGAACCGAAGAAAGTCTCGGCCTTCGAAGTCTGGCTCTTCGACAAGAACGACATTCAGACGGTGACCAAGGTGCTGATGAGTCGCTACTCCCATCAGGACGACGCCAGCCGCAATCGCATGGCAGCCAAGGGCGACCCCATCCTGGCCGAGCCCGGCGCGGTGGTCACCTTGGAGACGGCCTCCTTGATGGTGGAAGCCCGCATCGTGGATCTGACCTACGGCGGAGGCGCCTTGCCCGCGGACAGTTTCTTCGAGCGGATCACGATCGAATTGCGCGCGGCGTCGAAGCTGGGGGTGGATTGAAAACCCACACCCCCACACCCCTCCTCCCGACCTTTCGGGTCGGGAGAGGGGGCATGGGGGTGAGGGAGTACTAGCTCCCTCGCGGCCGAATCTCCAGGACGCGAAAGTGCAGGGCGCCGCCCGGCGTCTGGGCCACGGCCGTCTCTCCGACTCGTTTCCCCATCAGCGCCCGCCCAATCGGCGATTCGTGCGAGATCTTTCCGTTGCGCGGGTCGGCTTCCTTAAGCCCGACGAGCTGAAAGGTCTCCGGCTCGCGGCCGTCTTCCGAAACCACCACCCGACACCCCAGGTCGACCCGATCGGGCGGGCCGTCGCCGTCGACGATGACGGCTTCCCGCAGGATCGTTTCCAGCTCGAGGATGCGTCCCTCGAGGAAGGCCTGATCTTCTTTGGCCGCGATGTAATCGGCATTCTCCGAGAGGTCGCCCTGCCGGATGGCGTGGTGCAGCCGCTCCGCCAAGGCTTGCCGGCGCGGACCGATGAGCTCCTTCAGCTCGGCGCGCAGCTTCTCGGCTCCTTCCGGCGTCAGGTAGAGTTGCTTGCCTTCCATTCCACGTCCGTGGTCAGGGTTGGATTCCCGGATCGAACAGATTGGCGTGTTCCTGCAGTGCGAACCGGTCGGTCATGCCGGCGATGTAATCGCAGACCGCGCGGTAACCGTCGCCGCCCATATCCGGCGACGGCACCGTCTCCGGCAGGATTTCCGGGTTGCGAGTATACGCGTTGAAAAGGTCCTCCAGGATCGAGTCGGCCTTGACTTGCATCCGCACGACCCGGTGGTGTTGATACATGTTGCGGTACAGGAAATCTTTGAGCTGACGGTTGTGCCCGGCCATCGCTTCGGAGAAACCGGCCACGTTGTACGTCAGGCGCTGCAGGCCCTCGACCGAGTCGACCCCACTGCGCTGGATCCGCTCGGCGGTGGCCTGGAGCAGGTCGTTGACTTCCAGGCCGATCAAACGCCGGATCAGGCGGTGGCGGGCAAGCTCGTCGATGTCGAGGGTGGTCCAGCCCAGGCTGCGGGAGAGCACCGCCCACAGTTCCAAGCCTTCCAGCTGGGAGGGGGCGATGATTCCCGACCGAAGGCCGTCGTCCAGGTCATGCGCGGTGTAGGCCAGTTCGTCGGCGACGTTGGCCAACTGGGCTTCCAGCGTTCCGCGCTTTTCCGGATCATAGCCCTCGGCATCGGCAATGTCGTACTCGGTCTCATGCTTGACGATGCCTTCTCGCACTTCCCAGGTGAGATTAAGGCCGGGGAACTCGGGAAAACGGCGCTCCAGCCCGGTCACGATCCGTAACGACTGGCGGTTGTGATCGAATCCGCCGTGGTCCGTCATCAGGCGTGACAGGGCGGCTTCACCGGCGTGGCCGAAGGGCGGATGGCCGAGGTCGTGCGCCAGACAGACCGCCTCCACCAGGTCTTCATTCGCTCCGAGCGCCCGGGCGAGCGTGCGGCCGATCTGCGCCACCTCCAGTGTGTGGGTCAGGCGGGTGCGATAGTAGTCGCCCTCGTAGTTGACGAAAACCTGGGTTTTGTACTCGAGCCGGCGGAAGGCCGTCGTATGCAGGATGCGGTCGCGATCACGCTGAAAGACGGTGCGTTCGGTGGGTTCGTCTTCCGGATACGCCCGACCGCGCGAATCACGGCTCCGCTTTCCGTACGGTGCCAGCGCATGATCTTCCAGCGCTTCCAGGCGCTGGCGCGTGTGGATCACGTCGGGGGCGGCGCTGCGAGGACTCATGCGCGAAGTGGCCGTGGAGGCGATGTGATTGAGTCTACCGGACCGGAGGGAGGTCTGTCAAATATGGACACGGGCCGTTAGAAAGGATCGAGTCGCCCCAGCCCCTCGCGTTGACGCGCGCAAGCCAAAGGTCGATAATCACCGGCTGTACGGAGGGGCCCGGATGAATGCAGCCTTTCCCAGCCAGGCGTGGGTCGAAGCCCTGGTATCGGTTCTCAACGCGGATGAACGCTACGCGCAGATCGCCAGGTACTGGGAAGGAGATCTTCTGTTCGTGGTGAAGCCGGACGGGTCCGGCGGACGATCCGAGAGCGAGCGGGCGTCCCATGTCTATTTGGATCTATGGCACGGCAAGTGCCGGTCGGGCCGCTACGTGCCTCCGGAGGAACACGATCTTCCGAAACCTGCCTTCACATTGACCGCCGGGTTCGGTCAATTCCAACAGATCCTTCAGGGCCAGCTCGATCCCATGCAAGCCATGCTCACGCGGAGGCTGCAAGTCGCCGGCAACATGGCTTATATCCTGCGCAACGTGCCGGTCGTGCTCGACTTCGTCCGCTGCTGTCGATTGGCCGGCGTGGAGTGAGCCCATTCCCTCCCGCTGCATGGAGGAAAGATGACGCGATACCTTCTAACTCACCAAGTCAAACGGATCTACCCGTCGCAGGACGACCTTGTCAACGACTGGAAGGGGTTGCGACGGCGCGGCACGACGGAGACTCGATGGCAGAGGAGTCTCTACTCCGCGGCAACCAAGCGACTCTATTGCGAATGGGAAGCGCCATCCCCCGAAGCGATTCGAGCCTGCTTCCTGCCAGAAGAGCTGGAGATGGCGCCGATCGAACGGGTGGAGGAGGTCGTCTTTCTGGACCCCGCCTGGCTCGACGAGAGCGGCTCAGCAGAGGCACGATGACACCCATTGGAGAAGGTGCCGCGAAGCGCTTCGAATGTTCCAGCGGGCGGGGTGGGTAGGGGCGAAGAAGACCTGCCCTCCTCGCCAGGACACCGCCCTCACCCTTCGGGCACCCCTTCGGGTGCACCCTGGGTGTGCGCCGCCCTCACCCTTCGGGCACCCCTTCGGGTGCACCCTGGGTGTGCGCCGCCCTCACCCCTTCGGGTGCGCCGAAGGGCGTGGCGCCCTGCACCGCTTCCGGTGCGCCGCCCTTGGCGCCCTGTAGAGGGCGAAGGGCGTAGAGGGCGAAGGGCGTAGAGGGCGAGACGGTGTCCTTTTCAGGACGCCGAAACGGCGTGGCGGGCGGTGCCCTCGCCAGGGCGCCGAGACGGCGCCAGGGTGCTTCACCCCTACAAGGAATCCTCCCCCATCCTCCAGTGACCGACGAACACTTCGACTTTGTCATTGTCGGATCGGGGTTCGGCGGGAGCGTATCGGCGTTTCGGTTGGTCGAAAAAGGCTACCGGGTGGTCGTGCTTGAAGAGGGCCGCCGCTTCGCCGATTCCGATTTCCCCAAGACCAACTGGCGATTCTGGGACTATCTGTGGCTGCCCACGCTGCGCCTGCGCGGCTTCATGCGCCTGACCTTTCTGAGGGAGGCGATGGTGCTGCACGGGTGCGGCGTCGGCGGGGGCAGCCTGGTGTACGCCAACGTATTGATGGAGCCCGACCCCGAATTCTTCGAGGAACCCGAGTGGAGGCGACTGGCAGACTGGCGTTCGATTCTCCGCCCCCACTACGAAACCGCCCGCAGAATGCTGGGCGTGGCAGTCGCCCCGAGGTTCGCCAGCGCCGATCTCGCCCTTCGGGAGGTGGCTGACTCCTACGGACTGGGAAGCACTTTCCGCGCGGCAGAAGTCGGGGTGTTCTTTGGTGAACCCGGGCTCGAGCAACCCGATCCTTACTTCGGTGGAGAGGGCCCGACCCGCGCCGGCTGTATCTTCTGTGGAGGATGCATGGTCGGCTGCCGCTACAACGCCAAGAACACGCTGGTGAAGAACTACCTGTACCTGGCCGAGAAAAGGGGAGCCGTCATTCGCTCTGAGGCCAGGGTCACGGCTATCCATGCCAACGAAACCCCGTCGCCGTCGAGGCGGTTCACGGTCGAGTACCAGCGTGCCGCGGGCTGGCGAGGTCTACCCTTGAGCGTGGCGGCGGATCACGTGGTGGTCGCGGCGGGAACGCTCGGCACCCTGGAACTTCTATTGCGCTGCCGCGACGAGATCGGCTCGCTGCCCAGGCTGTCGCCGCGGCTCGGCGAGCAGGTCCGCACGAATTCCGAGGCGCTGCTCGGATCGGGGGCAAGGCACTCGGCGGTGGATTTTTCGGAAGGCCTCGCCATCTCGGCCGACGTCCTCGTCGATCCCATCACGCGTGTGCAGCCGGTTCGCTACCCGAAGGGCTCGTCCTTCATGCGACTGTTAGCCCTGCCGCTGATCGAGGGCCGCAACCAACCGTGGGGGAGGCGCTTCCTCAGGGTCGCCCTGGCGATCCTGCGGCGCCCGCTCGACTTCCTCAACTCACTGTTGGGGCCGCGTTGGGCGGAACGGACGACGATTCTGTTGGTCATGCAGCGTCTCGAGAATCAGATGACCCTGCGCTGGGGGCCACGCCGGCTGCCGTTCCTGGGGAATGGATTGCACGCGGCTCGGGATGCGTTGCGTCCCGCACCGGGCGAGATCGTTCAGGCCCATCGGGTCGTCCGGGATTTCGCCCGCCGGACCAACGGAGTCGCCATGGGAAACGTCGCCGAGACTCTCTTCGACATGGCCGCCACGGCCCACCTGATCGGAGGTTGCCCGATGGGCCTCTCGGCCGCCGACGGAGTCGTCGATCTCTCTTGCCGAGTCCACAACTATCCCGGGTTGTTCGTGATCGACGGCACGGTGCTGCCGGCCAATCCGGGAATCAATCCCAGCCTGACGATCGCCGCATTGGCGGAATACGCCGTCTCGCAGATTCCGCCCCGCGCGGCGCTGCCGGCACGTGGGACGGGCTGAGCCTGGAGGCGTCGCCGTTCGCCTCGCCGCTCCATCATGAACCACCTCGCGTTTCGCCTCCTAGAGATCGATCTGTCCGGCGGTGCCTGGTCGGCAAAGACCATCCCGGCGGAGCACGTCCACGATTTTCTGGGCGGCGCCAGCCTGGCCGCACGCATTCTATTCCCTGAGCTGATCCCGTCGCTGGATCCGCTGAGCGCGGAAGTTCCTCTGCTCTTCCTTTCCGGCCCACTGACCGGAACGGCTGGACCGTCGGTCGGCCGCTTTGTCATCTGCGGCAAGTCGCCGGCGACGGGTTTTTGGGCGGAGTCGAACGCCGGCGGCTTCTTTGGACCTGAGATGCGCGCCTCAGGATGGGATGGGGTCCTCCTCCGAGGGAAATCGCCGGAGCCGGTCTACGTTTGGATTCATGACGGGGCCGTCGAGCTACGACCGGCGAGCCACCTGTGGGGAAACGCCGACACGTACGAGACTCAGGCCCGCCTCAAGGAAGAGCTGGGGGATCCACTCGTCCGGATCGCCTGCATCGGCGCCGCCGGGGAGCAGCGGATTCCTTTCGCGTTAGTGCTGTGCGACCATGGGCGGGTGGCCGGGCGGACCGGCATGGGCGCGGTGATGGGCTCGAAGAACCTGAAGGCCGTCGCCGTCCGCGGACGCCAGGCACTGCCGCTCGCCGACGAGGCCGGGTTCCAGAGAGTACGCAGCCCGGCCAATCGCGCTCTTCGCGGCGACACCGTGACTTTGAGTTTGAGGACCTCGGGATCAGCCAGCGGCGCGGATTACTTCGACTATCTGGGATCGATGCCGAAGCGGTATTTCACACGAGGGACGTTGCCTGGGTCGGCCAACGTCAGCGGCACGCACGTGGCCGAGACGATTCTGACCGGGGTATCGACCTGCCATGGCTGCGTCATCGCCTGTGGCCGCCGGGTGCGGTTGGACGACGGAGAGACACGCAAAGGCGCCGAGTATGAGACGATGGTCGGGTTTGGGCCCAACCTCGAGATCGTCGATCTGGCAGCGATCACGCGCCTCGGCGAGCAGTGCGACCGCTATGGCCTGGATTCGATTTCGATGTCGAACATCATCGGGCTGGCGATCTTCCTGAGCCAAGACGGACACCTCTCTCCCTCCGACGCCGACGGGCTGAGGCTGGAGTGGGGAGATCCCGAGGTGGTCCGTGTGCTGATCGACCGAACCGTTCAACGACAGGGTCTGGGCGCGTGGCTCGCCGAGGGCAGCCGAGCCCTGGCTGCGCGCTGCGGAGTCCCGGAGGCGGCGGCGCAGGTCAAGGGTCTGGAGGTCGCCTTCCATGATCCGCGCGGACTGGACGGCATGTCGCTGGTCTATGCCACCTCGCCGCGCGGGGCCTGCCATAATCAGAGTGACTACTACATGGTGGAGATCGGGCAAACTGTCGAAGAGGTCGGCGTCGGTCTGTTCGGCCGCCAGGCTGGCGCAGCCAAGGCGCGCAACGTGGCCCGCCATCAGGATTGGCGGACGATCGGAAACGCCCTGGTGCTATGCCAGTTCGCCAACGTCCCTCCGTCGACGGTGCTTGCGTTGACCAACCTTGCGATCGGAGCCGATTACGATCTGGAGGGACTGATGGAGGCGGGAGAGCGAGGCTGGCAGCTGAAGCGTCTGATCAATCTTCGGCTTGGGCTTCGCCCTCAAGATGACCGGTTGCCGCGTCATCTGCTGGAGCCGTTGACGGACGGCGGCGCCGCAGGATACGTTCCTCCGCTGGATGAGATGCTGCAGCAGTACTACGCCGCCCGAGCTTGGGATACAACGAGTGGTTGGCCCTCCGAAAGCAAGCTCAGGGAGCTGGGATTGATGGATCTCGCTTCGTCGGCGAGGCCGACGATGCGGTCCACACAGTAAGCAGCCTCTCCTTCTGACGCGGGATCCGTTCCCGACGGAGGCTCGTTGGCCAAGATCGTGACGGTTGGACAGATGAAGCGGATCGAGCAGGCCGCTGACGCGGGCGGGTGGAGCTACGACAACATGATGCTGCGCGCCGGCCAGGCGGTGGCGGAAGCCGTGTTGTGGCGCCTCCCCGATCCGGGCGGGAAAGAGGCCCTCATCCTGGTGGGACCGGGGAACAACGGCGGAGACGGTCTGGTGGCCGGAGCCCGATTGGCCGAACAGGGGATGCGTGTCACCGCCTACTTGGTTCGGCCCAGGCCCGCCCCCGACCCTCACACCGCTAACCTGCGGGCGCTCGGCGGCCAGGTGCAAGGTCCGGACGACGATCGCCACGCCATGCTGGAGCGATTCGCCGGGACGGCGGACGTCATCGTGGACGCCGTGCTGGGCACCGGTTTTACGCTTCCGATGCGGGCCGAACTTGCCGCGACGCTGCGCAGCGCGCAACAAGCCATAGAGCGCAGACGCCCGCGGCCGCTGCGAGTCGCGGTAGATTGTCCGTCGGGGTTGGACTGTGACAGTGGAGCCGTTGCCGACTCGGCTATCGCAGCCGACGTGACGGTAACCCTGGCGGCAGCCAAGCCGGGTCTGTTACAGTTCCCCGGTGCCGGCCTGGTCGGGGAGATCGTCGTCGCCGACATCGGCCTGAAACCGGACATGAGAGAGTTGACCGAGGTGCAAATGGAACTGGCTGAGCTGAAAACGGTCCGCGGCTGGTTGCCGCAACGTCCGCCCGATTCCCACAAAGGGACCTTCGGGACAGCAGTCATCGCCGGTGGTTCCGTCAACTACCCGGGGTCGGCCGGCCTGGCAGCGGCCGGAGCCTACCGGGTGGGCGCCGGATTGGTGTGCCTGGCCGTGCCGGGGGCGATCCACGGCCTGCTGGTTTCGCTTATTCCGGAGGCGACGTGGCTGATCCTCCCCCAAGAGATGGGTGTCATTGCCGAAGCCGCGGCAGATGTCCTGCGGGGTAGGGCGGCCGGGGTGGAAGTTCTGCTGGTGGGCCCCGGGATCGGCCGGGAGGAAACGACACGCAAGTTTCTAGCCCGATTGCTGCAGCCAGCCGAAGCGGGCGGCCGCGCCCGAATCGGCTTCATCCACTCGCAAGCCGAGGCGGCTCCCAGTATGGTCACTCTGCCTCAACTCATCGTCGACGCCGACGGGCTGCGTCTGCTGGCTGAATTGGAGGGCTGGCCGGCCCTTCTTCCGGCGGGAACGATTCTCACCCCGCACCCGGGCGAGATGGAGGCCCTCACAGGCCTAGATACAGCCACGATCCAGTCCAACCGAGAAGGCGTGGCGAGGGACTGGGCCTTGCAGTGGGGCCACATCGTCGTGCTCAAAGGGGCGCACACGGTCGTTGCCTCGCCGGATGGACGGGCCTGGGTGCTTCCATACGCGACGGCGGCCCTGGCCAAAGCGGGGACGGGGGACGTCCTCGCCGGTGCCATCGCCGGGTTCTGCGCACAAGGCGTGTCTCCGGCCGAAGCGGCCGTCCTGGCCGGTACGCTCCACGGTCGCGCCGGGGTCTTGGCGGCGGGCGAAGCCGGTTCGACGGCAGGAGTCCTGGCCGGAGATGTGGCCCGTCATCTGCCTGCGGCGATCGCCGAATTGGAGTCGATGCCGGCAAGCTGAAGACCCCATCGCCGAGGTTGCGCACCGACCGAGTTGGAGGTCACGAACAAAACCAGAGAGCGCGCCGACGGCGCGCTCTCTGGGTAGCTCGAAATAGAGCTTGGTGCTGGGACAGGGGTGCTTAGCTGCGCTTCGTCTGCGGAGGTGCCTTGGCGGCCTCGACGGCCGCGTCGAGCCGCGCCTTCTGTTCCTCGAGCACGACCTGTCCCCGCCGCTGCAGGTCCTCGGCTTTGGACTTGGCATCGCGAGCCATCTCCTCGGCGCGCACCCTCGCCGCCGTCGCCGATTCGCCGACCTTATCGCGAATCTCGATGCCTTTTTCCTGGATCATCATCCGAGTCTCTTCCCCGGACTGCGGGGCGAAGAGCAGAGCGACAGCGGCGCCGACCGCTCCACCCACAACCAGCCCCAAGAAGAACGTGCCGAAATCGAGATCACTTCCGTTGTCCGACATTGCCAGCCTCCCGTAGGGTCGCTAGGTTTACCGCAATCGGCCGAGCCCGATGAGCTCGATCGCCCGCCGCAGCGCGGCGGCCGCTCCGCCCAGACGAACGACCGGCCGCAACATGTTATCGCTCAGGAACTCGGTTGTGCCGCGCACGTGGCTGAGGGTCTCGTTGGTCGCCTCCAGCATCGGCCGGACTTCGTTCTGAAGCAGGGCCGTCAACCGCGCCACCTGGATGATGAGCAGGATGACCGCCACGCCCGTGATCAGCGACTCGATGCCGATCAAGACGATGACCGTATCGCGCAGGGCCTCGGCCTTTAGGGGGTTTTGGACCAGCGTATTGACGAGGACAACAAGACCGCCGAGAAAGAGCAACGACAGTCCAACGGCCAGCAGGATGATCAGCGTTCTGCGGTTGTCGGACGATCGGGAGGGCTCTTCCGCGGCGGCGATTTCGTCGTCGTCCGGTGCGGTCGAGCGGCCTTCCACAGTCGAAGATTATACCACTGGGTCGATCCGGAGGTCATCGGCGAAAGCGCCCGAGCGGGAGTGAAGTTCTTCTCCCACAGACCCACTCGGTCCCGTCGAGTCTCAGGGAACCTGGGGCCACGCGCGGTTACCCAATCCGCCTCGAGATTCAACTGTTGATCGCTTGAGGGAGATCCGGAGGGCTGGGCGGGGCCGCTTGGGAGGGGCCGCCGACCTTGCGCAATCCCCTAAGCCCATGGTCTTAGTCGGAACTGGAGGGGCGCGCCCCGCCTCCGCGCGGGCCGACCAGCAGGGAGGCGGCGGCCAGCCCTATGATCGTGGCGACGACCGCCGGCAGCAGGTTCAGGCTGCCGAGCCTGCCGGTTCCCCAGCCCATCAGGGACGCCACCGCATGCCCGAGGAAGAAGGCGATCCAGGCCGTGACCATGTACAGAAGCAGTCGGCCCAGAGTCCCGCCGCGCACGACGTGGAAGGCAAAACCCAGAAGACTTGCGATTAGGAAGCCAAGGTAGGCCGAGGGCAGGCTCATGAAGCGATGATGCCGCCTCCCAGGCAGACCTCGCCGCGGAAGAAGACGGCGGACTGGCCCGGGGTCACATCGGGAAGGGGTCGGTCCAAATCCACCTCGGTGCCGCCGTCGGGTAGCAGCTTGACCTGGCAGCCGACCTGTCGAGCTCGGTAGCGCACTTGAACCTCGGCCTTGGAGGAGTCTTGGAGAGGCTCCCCGGACACCCAGTTGACCGGCAGCGTGCGAAATGCGTTGCGGCCCAAGCTCTGGCGCGGCCCCACCACAAGGGTGTTGGCCGTCACGTCTTTGGCCAGGACATACAACGGCTCGTTCGACGCCAAGCCGAGCCCGCGTCTCTGACCGATGGTGTAAGCCGCCAGACCGCTATGCTCGCCGACGGCGTTCCCGGCCGGATCGAGGATAGGGCCAGGAGAAAGTCCGTCGCCACCATTCCGCTGGAGAAAGGATCGGTAGTCCTCCCCGGCGAGGAAGCACAGGTCCTGGCTTTCCGGACGATCGGCGATCGCCAGGCCCCGCTGCCGAGCGTACGCGCGGACCTCGGGTTTTGTGAGTCCTCCCAACGGGAAGACGGCCCGAGCCAATTCGCTTTGGCCGAGTACGCTCAGGACGTAGGATTGATCCTTCTGAGGATCAATGCCGCGCAGGAGAGTGCGTTTACCATCCCGTTCCACCACTTGTGCATAGTGGCCAGTCGCCAAGAAGCTGGCTCCGAGACTCATCGCGTCGGCGAGCAACCTCGTCCAACGGATGTAGCGATTGCATTCGATGCAGGGGTTGGGCGTTAACCCTTGCGCATAGCCATTAAGAAAGACCGCGACGACGTGCTCCTTGAACGCGGCTTTCATGTCGAGAACGTAGAAAGGTATGTCCAGGCTGGCCGCCACGCTTCTGGCACCGGCGACGTCGGCGGGGGAACAACAGCGGTTGACTCGCCCGTCTTCGACCCACAGGCGCATCATCACGCCGAAAACATCCGCACCTTGATCGACCAACAGGGCTGCGGCAACAGAGCTGTCCACGCCGCCGCTCATCGCGACGGCGACCTTGCCTGGCAGGGTCATCCGGCCGCCAGCGCGACTCGGCGTTGCGCTTCGACAAGACGAGGAAGCACATCGAGGAATTCGCCGATGTCGGCCTCCGTCGTAGGGCGGCCGACCGTGACGCGCAAAGATCCCAGCGCCAGGGAAGGGTCGAGACCGAGAGCGAGCAACACCGACGACGGTTCGGGATCGCCCGTCTTGCAGGCCGAGGCCGAGGAGCAGGCAAACCCGGCCAGATCGAGGGCGGCCAGCAATCGGTTGCCATCGACCCCGTCGAAGGCGAAGGACGCATGGTTGGGGAGGCGCGCTTCAGGGTGTCCGGTGAGGACCGCACCAGGGACGGAGGCCAGGATCGCCTCTATCAGGCGTCGACGCATCGAGAGAAATCGAGGTTCATGACGGCCACGTTCGGCGTCGGTGATCTCGAAGGCCGTGGCTAGGCCGACGATCAACGGGACGTTCTCTGTCCCTGCCCGTCGCCCGTCTTCCTGTCCGCCACCGGGCTGGATCGCGACCAGGTGGATGCCGGATCGGCAGAAGAGCGCGCCGACGCCCTTGGGCCCGTAGAACTTATGGGCGCCGATCGAAATCAAGTCGGCCCCGAGTTCGTCCGACCGTAGGTCCAGCTGGCTGGCGGCCTGGACCGCGTCGGTGTGGAGCGCGATTTCCCGCTCGCGGCAAATAGCGGCAATTTCACGGATCGGATTCACCGTGCCGATCTCGTTGTTGCCATGGATCACCGAAACGAGCGCCGTCTCGCTCCGAAGGGCGCGCCGCACCGAGTCCGGATCGACGCGGCCGAAGCGGTCGACCGGAAGCAGCTCGATCTCGAAGGCGTGGTAGCGCTCCAGGTAGCGGCAGGCGTTGAGAATGGCCGGATGCTCGACCGGTGAGGTTAGAACGTGCCGCGCTCCGCGCTCGGCTTGCGCCGCCAGGGCCGCGCCGCGGACGGCGAGGTTGTCGCTCTCGGTCCCGCCGCTGGTGAAGATGATCTCCGAGGAGGCGCATCCGAGGACGGCACCGACGCGCGTCCTCGCCAGTTCGAGCGCGGCCTGGGCCTCCTGGCCGAAGCCGTGGATGCTGGAGGGGTTGCCGAACCCCGGGCGGAAGTGAGGCAGCATGGCCTGGATCACCCGCTCGTCGACAGGCGTGCTGGCGGCGTAATCCAGATAGACGCGGGCCGAGGCCATGACGCGATTCTAACATCAGGCTATCGTTGGCGTTCGAAGGCAACACGTCTGCTGTTTCGCGAGGGTATTTGGAGCTAGGACTGCGCGGCGCGGCGGAGGTGGCGTGTCGCGGGTCCTGGTTATAATCGGCTGGGTATTTGCCATGACTACAACCATCAGTTCCGTTCACGCTCTTGAAGTGCTTGACTCTCGTGGAAACCCGACCGTGGAAGCCGAAGTTCGGCTGAGCGACGGCGCGACCGGCAGGGCGATCGTCCCTTCGGGCGCGTCGACAGGTTCGCACGAGGCCTTGGAGTTGCGAGACGGGGAGCCGTCGCGTTTCGGCGGCAAGGGAGTCCGCCGCGCAGTGGCAAACGTCAACGGGCCCATCGCGCAGCGGTTGGTCGGGCGCGAACCGCTCCAGCGAGAAATCGACCTGGCTCTGATCGAGCTCGACGGCGAGCCGAACAAGGGCCGGTTGGGAGCCAACGCCGTGCTGGCGACGAGCCTGGCCGTCGCCCGCGCCACCGCCGCCTCGAAGAAGATCCCTCTTTACCGCCACCTTGGCGGTGGGCAAGGCAGCCTGTTGCCCGTGCCAATGCTCAACATCCTCAACGGCGGCGTGCACACCGGTTGGCAGTCGACCGACGCCCAGGAGTTCATGGTGATGCCGTTGGGAGCCGCCACCTTCGCCGAAGGTCTCCGCTGGGGAGTCGAGGTCTACCAGGCCTTGCGCGCCGCCCTCAAGAAACGCGGGTACTCAACGCTGGTCGGCGATGAAGGAGGCTACGCGCCCACACTGAAAGCCAACGCCGAAGCCGTCGAAGTCATCCTGGAGGCCATTCTGCAGGCCGGCCTCAGCGCGCCCGGGCAGATGGCCCTGGCCCTCGACCCGGCCGCGTCCGAGTTGTACGACGCCGAGAAACAGCAATACAACCTGCGACGTGAAGGTCGCGTTCTCGACGGGGAAGGGATGATCCGTTATTGGGCCGACTGGGTCCGCCAGTATCCCATCGTCTCGATCGAAGACGGCTTGGCCCAGGACGACTGGCCTTCGTGGCAGGCGTTCACCGCCGAGCTCGGAGACCGGATCCAGATCGTAGGCGACGACTTGTTGGTGACGAACCCGGTCCGTGTCCGGCGGGCGATTGAGGAAAGATCGTGTAATGCCCTGTTGGTCAAAGTCAACCAGATCGGCACGCTGACGGAGGCCATCGAAGCGATCGAGCTCTGCCGCCAGGCGGGTTGGCGGGCAGTCGCCTCTCATCGCTCCGGAGAGACTGAGGATACGACGATTGCCGATCTCTCGGTGGCGCTGGAGTTGGGTCAGATCAAGACCGGGGCGCCGGCACGGACCGACCGCGTCGCCAAGTACAACCAACTACTGCGGATCGAGGAAGAGCTGGGTCCGCAGGCACGCTATGCGGGGTGGGGGGCGTTGGCCGTGCGGCCGAGCGAGAAGGGATAGCCGCCCCCCGCGCTCGTGAAGGATAGGAGAACGCTCAGGCCCCGGTCGGCAGCGCTTGCTCCGCCGGGGTTTCCGCTCGGACAGGCTGCGCAGGCGTGCCGCAATACGGGCACAGGTTCCACGGGAGATCAAGCAGTCGCCCGCAGCGGACGCACGCCTTCCGCAGACGAGTATGGCAATGCGGGCAGATTTGCCACTCGCGGTCGGCCCGGCGACTGCAACCCGGGCACGTCGCTTGCTCCTCGATCCCGACCAGCAACGCCTCTTCCTCCAGCGCCCGCTCGTATTCCTCTTCGAGGGTCAGCCTCGGCCGTAGGACGAGGTAGACGATGACCCCCGGCAGACTGAGGAGCAGTACCAGCAAGGGGGCCAGGACGCGCAAGAAGCGGTCGTTCGAGCGGGCGCGGATGTCGCGCCAGGTCCAGAAGGCGAGGCTCAGCCACAGGGCGACCAGGAAGGCCCCGAAGGCGGCCGAAAAGTAGAGAAACAAACCTCCAAGGCTTTCCAAGCCGAGATTGGGCATAGCGGCCGGGATTATAGCATCGCGCAGCTGAGCCCGCGCTGAGGGGGGATTCGGACTGACCTCCTCCTTGAGCGGAGACCGCAGAGCCGAACAGTCTCTGGACATGGTTCAGGGCGGCCTCCGGTAAGGGAGGAGGTGGTAGGGGCGTCCGCTTCTTGCGCAGAGCGTACCTCCTCGCTGAGCGGAGGCTCCTGCGTGGCAGGAGCCGCAGTCGAAGCGCGCGGCGGAGAACGCCCTTCGACCCTACGGCTTCGCTCAGGGCAGGCCTCGGCCGCAGAAACGAACCAACTCCGGACAGGGCTCAAGGCGGCCTCCGCTCAGGGAGGATGTGAGGTGATCGTTCGCTCCTCTCGCGGGAAACCGCGATTGGCCCCCGTCCTAGTTGACGCTAGGGCGGCCTGTTGTAGAGTCCCTGTACCTCTGCTTTGTGGCAGGGAGCTTGCATCCGGAGGGGGAAATGCCAGAACGCCCGGCGCGTCACCGGATCGCCGACCTGCAACACTCCGATCGGCCCCGTGAGCGGCTGGCGAACCAGGGCGCGGCGGCTCTCGCCGACGCCGAGCTCGTCGCCATCCTGTTGCGCACGGGCACGCACGGCTGGAGTGCTCTGCGGCTGTCCGAGTCCCTTTTGCAGGACACGGGCGGCGTAGCCGGCCTGCAGCATGTACGCTTCGACGAGCTGCGCGCCCGTCACGGGATCGGATCGGCGAAGGCAGCGCAGCTGCTGGCGGCGATCGAGCTGGGGCGGCGATTCGCCCGAGCCGAACTTGCCGAGCGCCGAGCGATCCAGTCGCCGGAGGACGTCGCCGAACTCCTGCGCTATGAGATCGGTGGACGGGAACAGGAGCATCTGATCGTGGTCTTGCTCGATACGCGAAACCGCTTGCTGCGCATTGTCGAGGTGTACGTCGGATCGCTCAATACATCGGTCGTCCGCATCGGAGAGATCTTTCGCGAGGCGGTTCGGGCCAACGCCGCCGCGCTGATCGTCGCCCACAATCACCCCAGCGGCGATCCCAGCCCCAGCCCTGAAGACGTGGCCGTCACCCGGGCGATGGTCGAGGCCGGCCGCCTGCTCGACGTCGAAGTGCTCGATCATCTGATCATCGGCAAGGACCGGCATCTGTCGCTGCGACAGGCCGGCCTGGGATTTTCGTAGGTCGGCCATGGCGCTCGACTTTCAGATCGTGTTGCTGCCGCGGACGGACTACTGGGTTTGGCTCGAGGCCTGCCGCAAGTATGTTCAGAAGTTCGGCGCCAACCTGACGCCCGACCCCGAAGTCGCCGCGCGTTACATGGCTCCGACTCAAGTCGTCACGCTGCCGGTGTTCGACGGGGCCTACCCCGACTTGGGAGACCCCATCGATTGGTTCCGACGCAACCACGACGGGATTCGCCTCGACGTGATCGAGGCGGACAATCCGGAGAGGTTGGGGAAGGTCCTTCGTCGGCGCGCAAAAGACAACGACCGCTACGGGGCCAGCCGCCGTCCGTTCCACTTGATGTGGCCGACGGATTTTCCCGTGCTGACCCAGACCTTCGGAGCCAACCCGGCAGCTTATCGGCGTTATGGGATGCCGGGGCACGAAGGCGTCGATCTGCGTGCCCTGACGAACACCAACGTCTACGCTTGCGCCGATGGGGAAATCTACGAAGTTCATTACAACCCTAAGGACCACGCCTATGGTATCCACATCCGGATCCGACATGCCGACGGCTACAAGACGGTCTACGCCCACCTGGCCAAGGCGCTCGCCGGCAAGGGTGAATTGGTGCAGGCCGGCCAGTTGATCGGCCGCGCCGACTCGACGGGGAATTCGTCGGCCGCGCATCTGCACTTGACGCTGAAACGCGACGGCGCCACCGCTCGAAAGGAGACGATCTACCCCAAGGACATCATCGACCCGACTCCGTTCCTCGTTTGGCCGGCGCCGGTTTTCGGCAAGGGCCTCGAGGGAAGCCGGCGTGGCGCACACATAGGTTTGCATCTGGTTCGGACCGGCGGATTGGCGCCTCAGGAGCTGACGGCGGCCGCCACGGCCGGGTCGGAGGCGGTGATGGTTTCCCACCTCGAGCCGAGGGAGACGATCGAGGCGCTTCGGGCAGCCCGTCCGTCGGTGCGCGTGTTCGCCCGCGTCACCGTGGCCCCGGCCAGCGACGGAATGCAACCCGACCGCTTCGCGGCTAGGGTCGCCGGCGAAATTGGGCGCCTCTATCGCGTGGGGGTACGCGACTTCGAGGTCGTGTCGTGTCCGAACGAGCACGGCGGCGGATTCGGCTGGCTGTGGAAAGACGGCGAGGCCTTTGGCGTCTGGTTCAGCGAAGTTGTGCGACGTCTCCGGGAGGTCTTTCCCGAAGGGCGCTTCGGATTCCCTACCCTGGCCAGCGGAGGCGACGTCACGGGCCGGCAGCAAAGCCCGCTGAGTTTTCTGCACCAGGCAGAAACCGCCGCTCACGATGCGGATTGGCTCGGCATGGCTTGCGCGCCGGATCCACGAGATGCCGTTCTCGTGGGTTACCTGAACAACTATCCGAAGAAGCCAATCGTCATAACGGAGTTGGGCACGGAGGCGGAAGCGTCCTCGCCGGAGGCATTCGCCATTCGCTCCGTGGCGTTCGTCCGAGCCCTGCGTGAGACCCCCATCGAGGTCGTTCTCTTGAGAGGGCTGATCGCAGGCGCTCCGGCAGAAGAGTCGACGACATACTTCTGGGAAGCGCTGAAGATCCTGGCGGAGCCCTCACACCCAAACCCCCTCTCGCGTGCTGAAAGCTCGGCAGAGGGGGTTTGGGGGTGAGGGGGCTACGCCGTCCGCTCTAACCTGAAATGCACGAATTCCCCTGTGGCCGTTTCCCACGCGACATCCACTTGGTCGACGAGTGCAGCCCGAGGCCCCTGGCGAAGACGTAGCAACAGAGTCTCAAGTGAGGGGAGTGGACCCTCGGCGACGACTTCGACTCGCCCGTCGCGCAGGTTCCTCACCCATCCCGAGGCTCGTACGTCGTTGGCCGCGTCCTGGACGAAGTAGCGGAACCCAACGCCCTGCACCATGCCACTGACGAAGGCGTGAAGTCTGGTAGACGAGTCGCTCATCGTCAATGGCCGCCTACCGCAATAGGCTCAATATCGGTACGAGAGTCAGAGGGCTGAGCACCGTCGTGAGCAGAATCGCCCCGGACACGAATTCGGGCTCCACGTCATATTGAGCTGCCAGGATGGAGGTCAGGACGGCGCTGGGCATGGCCGCCTCCAGGATTCCCGCCTGCGCCGCCGCCGGTGGAAGGCGGAACCATTGGGCGAAGCCCCACGCCAACGCCGGAGAGACGACGAGGCGCAGGACGGCTGTCAGCCCCAGAAGGCCCGGGCGGGTTGGGCGACCGTTCCTCCCGAGCTGCATGCCCAGCAGAAGCAACATCGAAGGAATCGTCGCGGCCGCCAGCAGTCCCACCGGCGCCGCAAGCACAGGGGGCAGCGAGAGGTGTTGGGAGCGTAGGTACAGGGCGAGGGGGATGGCATAGACCGCCGGGACCTTGGCCAGGCCTGCAAGCGCTTCCCGGGCGTTCGTCCGCCCGACACCGGCGATCCAGGCCCCGGCGGAGTTGGCGGTAAGCGATGTAGTCGAGAAGAAGACCGTCGCCCAGGCCAGGGTTACCTCGCCGAAAGCCAGTTGCGTGATCGGAAGCCCCAGGTTTCCCGCGTTCATGAAGGTCACACACAAGACGAAGGCCGAGGTCATTGTCCGGCTCAGCCCGAGCGCCCTCGCCAAGCCCCATGAAATGAGAGCCAGGACGAGCAGGAGCAAGGCGACAAACGCTGCCATGCGAAACATCTCGCCCACTTCGAACGGAATCTTGATCAATAGGCTGAAGACCAGGGCCGGGGAGAAGGCGTAGAAGACGACCTGCGAGAGCGGCCGCGGATCGATTCGAAGCAGCCTTTGGAGTAAGAGACCCACGCCGGCCAGCATCATGACCGGGAGCAAGTTCTCGAGGAAGATCGTGAGCAGACTCAATCGCCTCGGTCCTGGGCGCGCAGACCTTCCTCCAACTGCCGGGTGCTGTCGACGAAGGCCAAGTGCTCGAGGGACTCCTCGGCAGCCGAGGCCAGCGACGGATCGGGAGCGGCGCGCAAGAATCGGCGCAGGCCGCGTTCCGCCGACTTGCCTCCGATCTGGCCGAGCGCCCAGATGGCACGCTCCTGCACGTCGGGGTGGGTGTCTTCCAGCAGCTCGAGCAGTTCCGGAACGCTCCTACGAAGCTCCAGCTCACCCGCGGCCTGCGCCGCCTCCCTGCGGATTTCGGGTGAAGCGTTCCGCATTTCGGCAAGGACCGCCTCCCGCCAGCGCCGGTCGCCGGAACGCCCCATGGCCAGGAGCGCCGTCCGCTTCGACGAATCTTCCTGCGTTTCATACGCCCCTTGGATCAACCCCGTGACTTCCGGCCGAGAAGAATACCCGAGCGACTCGATGGATCGCAGCCGCAAGTCCCGCTCGGGCGAGTCGGCCGCGGCGAGAAGCTTGTCCTCCAGTGCGCGTTTCTCCTCGTCGGCGACGTTGGCCACCTCGCAGCGGTAGACGAATCGGCCCAGCGCGGCGGCGGCCTCGGCCCGAACCCCAACGTCGGGATCCGCCTGAAGGAGCTCCACAAACCTGCCCTGCAGGGAAGGGTCCTCGCATTCCCAGAGGTTCGCCAGGGCGCGCCGACGGACGAGGGGGTCGGGATCCGACAGCCCCAATCGCGCAAGCTGGTCGAAATTGAGCTCGATGTGCTCGCGCGCTTGCTCGCCGAAGACCTGCATCGCTTCCTGGCGACGCAAGGGAGGCAGTTGTTCCCAGACCCGGCGAGTCTCTTCGATCCCTGCCGCATCCAGGTCCGACAGGCCGCGCATCGAAGATGGACGCAGGTCGTCGGCCGAGCTTAGCGCGTCGAGCGCCTGGTCGAGAGTCGGGCTCATGGGTGGGGGCGGTGTCTAACGCGGCAGGACGAGCGGGTTGGAGAAATCTTGAATGTTGACGTAGGCCATCAGGATCAGCAGCAGCACGAACCCGATCGCATGAGCCAGACCTTCATGACGGGGCGACAGGCGCCGATGAAAGACGGCTTCGAACGCGACGAAAGCCAGCCGTCCTCCGTCCAACGCCGGAATGGGCAGCAGGTTAGCCAGCGCCAACCCGATGCTGATCAGCCCGACCAGGTTCAACGTCAGGAACGGTCGCTGGGCATCGCGGTCGATTTCGCCCGCCCAGGCGAACATGTCGTACATGCCCTTCAATCCACTGACCCTGGCGTCCTCGGGAGCGACATCACCTTGCATCAGCCGGGAGGGGAACAGCACCATGTTTTCGAACTGCAAGAACGCAGCGTTGACCCCGTAGACGCTCGCCTCGGGCCACGACGTCTGCAAGGTGGGGTGGCCGATCGTGATTCCAATCGGGCCTTCGTCCGGCGGATGCTCCGAGCGCGGGGTGATAGGCACCTTGATCGTCTCACCCTGGCGCAGCACGGTCAGGGTGATCAGCGTGTCGAGGTTGGCCGCCGTCGCGTCGCGCAACGTTTCGAAGCTGTTGATCTCGATGTCGTTGAATCTGATGGTGAGGTCGCCGCGCTGCAATCCGGCCGCCTCCGCCGGCGAGCCGGCGGCGACCTGCGTGACGATCACCCGCGCCGGGTCCGGTGCGGCGAACTTGTAGGCCGCAGTGAAGGCCAGCACCCCCAGCAGGATGTTGGCGCCTGGGCCGGCCAGCAAGACGAGCGCCCGAGTGCGCTTGGGTGCGCCGGCCAGACCCCCCGGAACGGAGGGGTCGTCTTCGCCGGCCGGCCGGACGAAACCGCCGAGCGGGATAGCGTTAACAGTAAAACGGGTTCCACCGGCTTGGAACAGCGTCAGCAGGCGAGGCGGGAACCCGATGCCGAATTCGGTGACTTTCACGCCCTGCAAACGTGCCGCGACGAAATGGCCGAACTCGTGGCCGAGGATCAGCAGCGCCAGGATTCCGACGAAAACAAGTACATCTCTCATGAGAAAACTCCGATGAGGGGACGGTTGTAACGGAACGATCCCCGATCGGATTATTCCTGGCGGGATTATAGCAGGGCGAGGAGGGGATCCTGTGGATCGAGTAATCGGGCCGGCCCGCCGGGCGCGGCGGCGAGCACCCGCGACACTCCTGGGATGCGCCGAAGGCGGTCGGCCATTTCGTCGGCCACGTCCGCCGGGCACAGGCAGTGGACGTTGGGGCCTGCGTCGAGGGTGTAGCAGAGATTGTCGCCCTGCTCGCGCCAGGTCCGCACCGTCTGGATCACGGAGATGCTCGCCGGAGCCCAGTAGAGCAACGGGGGCGAGGAAGTCTGCATGACCGCGTGCATCAGGTGGCAGTCGCGCTCGACCACTTCGACCAGGGAGGCGAAATCTCGGTCGAGCAGGGCGCGGCGGCATGCCTCGAGTCGGCTCGGGGCCGACGCGACTCGTGCCTCTTGCAGCGGGCTAGTGGCGGCGAGCTGATGTCCCTCGGTCGAACCGACGGCTTTGGGAACCGTCTCAACCAGGGCAATGAGATCGACCAGCGCCCAATGACCGGGGTCGGCGATCGGCTCGGCGAAGGAGGTGCCATCGTCCTCGCCGGCACGCCACTCGACGTACCCGCCGAAAACCGACCGGCACGCCGAGCCGGAACCGCGGCGGGCGAGGCGTGAAAGGTCGGAGGCCGTCAGGTCGAGGCCAGCCGCGGCCGCCGCCGCCAGACTTAGGGCGGCGAAGGCCGAGGCCGAGGAAGCCAACCCTGCGCCAGAGGGAAAATCACTGGCGCTGACGACTTCTG
The DNA here is from genome assembly GCA_035281845.1 of Anaerolineales bacterium. GTDB lineage: Bacteria > Chloroflexota > Anaerolineae > Anaerolineales > E44-bin32 > DATEVL01. The sequence goes on from DATEVL010000038.1 coordinate 50,542, forward strand.
CCGACGTGCCGACGCCCGCTCGCCCGCGGACAAGGTCGAGGTGCAGGACCACTCTCTGACGTTCGGCCGCCGTGGCCGGTCGTCGGTTGAGGGTGACCCGGTCCGTCGCCAATTCGGAGTCGAAGTGGACCCGCGTTACCGTGTGAAGCCCGGCCAGAGTCATCGAAATCGAGCCGTTCCGGGGAAGGCGAAGCGCGTCGTCGCGGTTGCCCCAATACTTGATGAGCGCCAGGTTGGGATGAGCGGCGGCTATCGCCGAGCCGGGTTTCATGAGAGACGTCTCGTGTGAAGAGCCGGTCAAGGGGCGCCTTCGCCCCTGGTGTCGCTTCTGCGGATGACTAAGACGTCTGAGATGATTCGTTCCAGAGAAGGACCCACTTGTCCGTCGTCGCTACGGGCGCGTATCGGCAACCCACTTCTCGACGCGCTCCGCCAGATGGGTTTGGGCGATCGGATCGGTGGGGAAGTAGGAAGCCGTCTCATCTTCTTCCGGAGCCATCGGCGACCGCAACGGCCCGACCGCCAGGAGTGGAAGGCGTGCGGCGCGCATCGCCTGCAGCGCGGTGCGGTGGTGGTTCAAGCGCGGGTCGAAAGGCGAAAGCAGAACGCCCAACAGGTCGAGGTCGGCGTTCATTTCCTGGCGGATCTGCGCCAGGGTCGCCAAAAACAGCCACAGGCCGCGCACGTGAGTGACGTCGGGTTGGCTTGGGACCAACACCGCTTCGGCCGCTGTCAGCGCGTTCACTGTGAGCAGGCTCAAAGTGGAAGGGCAATCGATCAAGGCGATGTCGAAGTTGGCGCCGACCGAGCCCAGAACTTTTCGGACGACCATCTCTCGTCCGATGCGCGAGGCCATGCCGAGCTCGGTCGAGGCCATGGCCAAGTCGGCCGGCGCCAGAAACAAGTAGGTTCCCGGCACGACCTCGCGCAAGACATCCCACATCGCCACCGGGCCGGGCAGCGCGCCGCCCAGAACTTCAGCCAGGCTGGCCCCCGCCGTCGACTCGATGCCACAAAAGGTGGTGAGGCTGGCTTGCGGATCCAGATCGACCAGCAGGACGCGCCAACCCCGTTCGGCCATGATCATGCCCAGGGCGTGCGTTGTGGCGGTCTTACCCGAGCCGGCGCGGGGGTTGGCGATGGCGATCGTGCGCATCATGACGGTGAGCCGTCGGCTCGCCAAGTTTACACCAGCCGCGGTCAGAACCGTTTCTGACCCGTCCTTTGAGCGGCAGAGAGCGCATGAAGCGGCTGACGGGCTTTTGTTTGAATCGCGGCCGACGGTCGAAGTGAAAAGAGATCCGGGGCCGCCGTCTTTTCGCCGGGCCCTACGTCCCCCGGGGGCGCGCCTTCGTCCAGACCCCTCCTGGGTATGCCCGAAGGGTGAGAGGGTGGCCGCCACGAAAGGGCACCATCGGGCGTCCCACGGGAAGGCGGCCACGACGCTCATAGGAAAAGACGCCCCGGTGGGCGTCTTGTTAGGGTGGGCGACGGGTTTCGAACCCGCAACCTTCCGGTCCACAGCCGGACGCTCTGCCATTGAGCTACGCCCACCACGTTCGCGAGCAAGTATGCCACAAATGAAGAAGTGATCAGTGGTCAGTGGCCAGTGGTCGGTGGCGTAGCCGCAGCCTTTAGGCTGCGTCCGTGCCGCAGGCTAAGGCCTGCGGCTACCACTGGCTACTCATAACTGATGACGTGTCCTTCAAGAGTCCTTCGCGAGCAGAGCGCTAACGCGCGCCAGCAGCTCGTTCCGGGCGATCGACTCTTGCGAGCCGTCGCGCAGGTCCTTGAGGGCGAGCTCGCCGCGCTCGATCTCGCGGGAGCCGATGATCAGCGCCAGAGGGATGCCTTGTCGATCGGCGTACTTGAGCTGGCGAGGCAGACGGTCCGGGGCCGGATACCATTCCGCGGACCAACCGGCCCGGCGCAGATCGCTGGAGGCGCGTAGCGATTCGAGTCGGGCCGCTTCGTCGACCCAGCACACGAGGACCTGGGCCGGAGGCCGAGGTGTGCCGGGTGCGACGCCAACCTGTTCGATCAGCAAACCGATGGTGATGTCGCCCATCGCGAAGCCGGTGCCGGGCAGCCGATCGCCGCCGACGTCGGACACCAGGTTGTCGTAGCGGCCTCCGCCCAGGATCGCGCGAAAGCGACCGTCGGGATCGCGGGCTTCGAACACCGTGCCGGTGTAGTAATCGAGCCCGCGGACGATGGTCGGGTCGAACCGCAGATACTCCGCGCAGCCGAGCGCCTCGGCCGCCTCGAAGAAGGTTCGCAGCTCGGGCGACTCCTTCCAGCCGTCGGGATCCTCCAGAAGGCGAGATAGCCCGGCGACCGAGGGGCGGGGTAGGCCCAGCTCTTCCCCGTAGGCCAGCCACTCGCTCGACGACATCTTATCCCGTCGATCGACCAACCGGAAAGCAGCCGGCAGTTGCTGGCGGCCGATCCCGAGGGAAAGATACTTCCCTTCCGCCAACCCCCGGTTGTTGACGAGCAGCCCGATCTTATCCGGCCCGAGACCGACGGCGCGAAATAACGCCACGGCAATGGCGGCAATTTCGGCGTCGGCCTCGGCCGACTCGACGCCTAAGAGGTCGATATTCCATTGGAAGAACTCGCGCGAGCGGCCTTTCTGCGGCTTCTCATAGCGCCAGATCGGACCGAAGGACCACCAGCGGATCGGCCGCGGCAGGCTGTTGCTCCGGGCAGCGACCATGCGAGCCAGCGACGGGGTTAGCTCCGGGCGTAACGCGATCTCGTCCCCACCCTTGTCGCGGAAGACGTAGGCCTGTTCTTTCACGAGCTCGTCGCCGGACTTGGCCGCGTACAGCTCGAGCCGTTCCAGGAACGGCGCTTCGTATTCGCGGTAACCGAACGATTGTGAGATCTGCCGCACCTTGTCGTAGAGCCAGTTGCGGAAGGCCATCGCCTCCGGATAGAAGTCGCGGGTCCCTTTGACGGGCGGAATGGCGGGCATCTGTTCGACTCCAGGAATGAAAAACGGCGGGGTGCCCCGCCGCCGACTCAAATGCTCGGGCGCTCTGCGAGGCTACTCCCCGGGATCACCGGAAGACGCGTGATGGACGGATCCTTGCTTCATTCCGTCCAGAGTATAGCACGGGCCCCGACAGGAACCCCTGCCTCGCGGCTTGGGCCGGGGCCACGCCGCGCGGTCTCGGCCCGCGGGGCTAGGCCGAAGGCAGCCAATCGTCGCGGCGAATCAGCCGCACCAGCGACGCCAGGTGCGGAGTCAGGATGGTGTCGCCCTCGACCAACGGCACCTGCTCGCGGACTTGCGCCAGAATCGCCTTCACGCCGGCGCCGGGGGACCGCGCCGGCTCGGCGCGATGCCGAAGGTCGAGCGCCTGAGCCGCCGCCAACAACTCGATGGCGACGATCTGTTCGACGTGGCCGATGACTTGCCCGAGCTCTCTCGCAGCGCTGGTGGCGTTGGCGTTGTGATCCTCTTGGTCGGCCGACGTGGGAAGCGACCGGACGCTGGCCGGAGACGCCAGACCCTGGTTCTCCAGAACGAGTGAAGCCGCCGTGTACTGCAGCATCATCAGACCCGATTCCAGCCCGGCGCGCTGCGGCCTTGCCACCAACATCGGCGGCAGGCCGGCGTTGGTATGGCCGGAGAGCAGACGGAAGACACGGCGCTCGGAAAGCGCTCCGATCTCGGCGGCAGCGATCTTCAGGTAGTCATTGATCAGACCGACGGGCTCGCCGTGGAAGTTGCCTCCGGAAACGGGCGTGTCCCCGAAGAAGAGAGGGTTGTCGGTCGCCGAGTTCACTTCGCGCACCGCGACTTGTTCAGCGAAGCCCAGAATTTCCCATGCCGGCCCGATGACCTGCGGGATGCAGCGCAGGCTGTAGGCGTCCTGCACTTGATCGCCCGAATCCACCAGTCGGCTGCCAGCCGTGAGCTGTCGCAGCCGTAATGCGACGCGCTGTTGCCCAGGGTGGGGGCGGGCAGCGTGCAGGCGCTCGTCGAGCGCGCCCGAGGCGCCGAGGAGAGCCTCGAACGACATCGCCGCGGCCGCTTCAGCAGCGGCCAACAGACGTTTCAGGTCGCCGCACGACAACGCCAACAGGCCCGCGGCGAAGGTCGCTCCATTCGTCAGCGCCAGGCCGTCCTTCGGACCGAGGCGGACCGGTGCGAGTCGAGCCCGACGGACGGCTTCCCTGAGGGGAAGCGAAGTGTCGCCGAGCCAGCCCTCCGGCTCGTCCGGCACAAGATCCGGCGCCATGAGAGCCAGCGCCAGATGCGCCAACGGTGCCAAGTCCCCCGACGATCCGAGCGACCCTTGGGACGGTATCGGAGGCGTGACGCCGGCATTGAGCATTTCCAGAAGCGCCGCCACCGGCCCAAGGCCGACCCCCGAGAGCCCCAGCGCCAGAGTGTTGGCGCGCACCAGCATGGCCGCGCGCGTGACGTCGCGGGCGAATGGCGCGCCAAGACCGACGGCGTGGCTCAGAATCAAGTTGCGTGACAGGTCGGAGAGATCGGCGGCATCGACTCGTTGATTGGCGAAGATGCCGTATCCGGTGTTGACCCCATAAACGGGACCGTCGCCCTGCGCCAGACGGGCCACGACACGTGCCGACTCTTCGACGGCTTCTCGAGCGCTTGGCTGGAGCGACACCGTCGCGCCGCGACGGGCGACGGCCTCGATGGAACCAAGGCTAAGGGAGCGGCCGTCCAGTTCAACCGATTCGGTCTGCAGGGGCATGAAGGAGCGTGGTCCGCACGGGGCGCGGGCGATTCCTGCGGATTATACCAACCAGTCACCGGTCATCAGTGACCAGCCATCAGTGACCAGTCATCAGTGATCAGTCATCAGAAACTGGCCCCTGGCAACTGGCCACTGGCAACTGGCCACTGGTCTTATGGGCTTTGTTGGATGGGCAACCACAGACGGAGGCCAAGCTCTTCGATCTGGTTGGCCTCCAGGGATGAGCGCTCCTGAACGAGCTGCGTTCCCCACACGTCGGCGAGAAGGCGCAGCTCGTCGATCGTGTCGGCCGAGGCGATCTGCTTCGCCACCGAGAGCGAGTCCTCCGCCAACTGGATCGTCTCCGTGAGCTGGTCGACGAGCGAATGGAGGTTGGCCGCCCTGTCGTCGGAGAGTGCCGGGTTGGCCAGTTCGCTCTGCGCCAGCTCCTGCGCCAGTCTCAAGTACGCCAGCAGGCCATATCCGTCGCCTGGGTTGTCTGGCCGGCCATTCCCATCGTAGTCACCGTACTCTGGCGAACCTTCTCCGGCAAGGACGTTGATACAGTGTTCAGCGTGCCCCTTGGCCCCCGCGATATCGTTCCCCGCAATGGATGTCAGCGAAAAGCCCAAATGCTTGTCATGGATGTCGGCTTGCGTCCGCAGGCCGTCCGCGATGCTGGCCGTGGTCGGGGCCCCTCGCGTGAAGTCGTCGAGGCGACGAATCTCTAGAAGGATCGCCTCGGGCGCCTGGGAGAAGTACAGAGTGGGGTTGGGGACTTCCGGCGCCGGGTCTGGACTAGGCTCGCGGCTGATGGCGAATTGGTCATACAGCGCCAGAAGGTTCCGACCTTGCGGTTCGACGAAGGTAACCGATAGGCCGCCCTGGGAGAACTGGGCCTCGGCGGACTGGAAGGGCATGTCGGGGCCGATCAACCAGGCGGCATAGTGCTCATCGGCATCAGGAGGCGGCACCTCGGCGATGATGGCCTGTAAAGACGAATCCAAGTAGATCGCCCCGCCGGGAACGGTGGCCGCTTCAACCGGAGGGGCGGATGTTGCGATCGGCTCTGCGATGTTCGTGGCGGGAGTGGAAGTTCCGGCGACGATCTCGCTCGGCCGCGGTGTTGCGCTGCTGGGGCCCCCGCCGGAGAGCGCGCTCAAGCCGAGCGCGCCGAGCAGGACGACCACACCCGCGATGCCTGCGATCCCAAGCCACAGCGGTCGTATCCCTCGTCTCTGTTCCGCCGGAGGCGCCGGAGCGGATGTGGGGGCGGGTGAGGCGGAGGCAGGAGGACGGATGACCGTCGTGCTGGCCCCGGCGCGCGCCACCTGTCGGAAGGCCGACGCCAGGTCGCCTGCCTTCTGATAACGAGCGGACCGATCCTTCTGCAGCGCGCGGTCGACGATCGCCTGGACACTCGGGCTGGTATTGGCCATCGGGGGCGGCGTCACGTTGGCTTGCTTGTAGAGGACCGAGGCGGTCGTATCCACCTCGGGATCGAAGGGAAGGGCCCCTTCCAGCATCTCATACAGCATGATGCCGAGGGAGTAGTTGTCGGATCTGGCATCCACCGTTTCGCCGCGCACCTGCTCGGGGCTCATGTACGCCGGCGTCCCGAGGACGGTGCCGGTCAGCGTTTGGGTGGTCGCGCCCCGGATGCGGGCGATGCCGAAGTCGGTCAGCACCGGCTCGCAATCGGGGGGCAGGGGGATCGACGCGGAGAGCGGCGTGGCCCCCTGTCGCAGGATTACGTTCGCCGGCTTCACATCCCGATGAACGATCCCCTGGCTGTGGGCGAAGTCCAGCGCCGAGGCGAGTCCGTTGAGCAAACGGCTGACGGTCTCGAGCGGCAGGCTGTGGCCGAGCTGATGTAATTCTTTCAGGTAGGCCGACATCGACAAGCCGCTCAACAATTCCATAATGATGTACGGTTGCCCGTCGACCAAGTCGAGGTCGTAGACCTGGACGATGTTGGCATGGCGCGACAACCCGGAGACCGCTTTGGCTTCTTCGCGGAAACGACGCAGCAGGTCGTCATCTTCGGCAAGATGGCCCTGCAGGATCTTGACCGCTCGCTGGACGTTGAGGGTGGTGTGCACGCCGACGTAGACGTCGGCCATGCCGCCGCGTCCGATGAGCCGTTCGATCTTGACCTTCGAAAGAGTTCTTCCGATCCAGGGGTCGGTCACGGCCCAGGGCTCCTCAGGGGCGGGGCCACATCCTCCAAGGCCTCTAGGCGCACCGGCGACCCGACCGCCAGCGTTCCTCCCCGCTCGACCTGGGCAAGGACGCCGCGCTTGCCGGCGATTTCCTTTCGCAGGCCCTGGCGGAGGCCATCGATGTAGTCACACGGGGTGCAATCGCCGCTGATCAGCAGGACGACGTCGTCGATGTAGAGACGGGAACCGCGGCGAAGACCCTGGAGGTGGATACCTTCGAGGGTTACGTTCTCACGGACCGCACCGGGGGCTAGATCGAAGGCGCGCAGCGTATCTGCGTCGATAACCAGGACCTGTCGGCGGGCCGTGCCAAATGCGGCGTCCCCGCTAAGGCCCTTGCCCTCGACGGCGGTCACCTGTGGACGCGCCGCCATCGGGGACCCGTGGGCAGGCTTGATGAAGAGGTGAGTGACTCTCGGTTCCACGGTTCGACTGCCCACCACCGCTTGCGGCCAGACGGCGCGAGTATAGCACGCCGTCCGTCGGGAAAGGACACGGGCGTGTTATCCTAGACCGCCTCGGCGCCGTCGTTTCTCTCGCCGAGCGAGCCGGTTTGGCCGCAGTCCCGATCACCCTCCTCCTGTTGGGATCGCTTGTCCTCGGCCTGTGGCGGCCAGCGGACGCGCGGCAAGCCCGGCTGACGGAAGCCGGCTTCACTGGCGCAGCTCTGGTGACGTCACTATTCGTGCGTCGGTCGATCCCCTCGACAATCGGCTTCGCCTATCTGGCGCCTAGCCTCTCGTCGTCAGCCAGCGTCAAACTCGATCTTTCCCCTTGGAGCTGGAGTCTCCTTGTTGCAGCACTCGGCTTCGCCTTCGCGCAGACCGTCCTGGCCGGACCGCGGGATGCTGAAGAAGGACGCGTGCGCTCTTCAGGCTGGCTCGCCTATGCTGCTGTCGTGGCCTTGTCGATCCTGGCGGCGAACACTCTTACATTGATTCTGGCTTGGGCCTTGGTGATCTCCGCACAGGCCTGGCTCGTGAAGGGCCGCGGAAGTCCGGAGACATCCCCATGGGGCTTTCTTTCAAGTCTGGATCTGGCAGCCCTTGTCTGTTTGCTCGCGGCGCAGGGCCTTCTCCGGGGCGGTTCGTCCGAGCTGCCGGGACCTACCCTTGCCTATGCACTGCTTCTGGGGGCGGGATTGGTACGACTCGCTTCGGGCTTGGCGGCCGGGGAGAGGGCCGTGGGGAAACGAGACGCACTTCGTCTCGGCGGCCTCACCGCCGTGTCCGTACTGGCGATGCTCTCGCTGGATTTCGGAGCCAAAGGCGCGCAGGCCTTGGATGGCTGGCTCGTCGTGCTTGGCGCCGGTCTTCTTTTCTGGGCAGGCGCCTCTTGGTGGCTGGCGCCGCCGGGAGAACTGCGTTGGCCGGCTTGGGCCCTTGCGATGACCGGGGCCGCCACGCTGACGGCCGGGGCTTCACAAGCAGACGCCCCGTCCGCGTTCGCGGCAGCCGGTGCGGTGTTGGTGCTGGCCCAAGGGATGGCATCCGCCGGAGCCAGCCGGACTTTCGCCGGCCGGATCGGATCGATCCTCGCAACGGCGACAACAGCCGGAATTCCTTTCTTGGTGGGCGCACTCCTCCTTGGTGTCCTTGCGGTGGCGGGTGAGCCTGGCGGGGCTGCGCCGATTCGATGGGTCGGCGTGCTCGGTGTGGGGGCATTGTCGTCCAGATTCTTGTATGAGGCGCTCTTCCCGATGCGGGGAGGACCGGCGGGCCAGCCGGCGTCGGTCGTGGGGTTCCTGGCGCTGGTCGTGACGGCGGTCCTCGCTGCGGCGCTGTTCGCCTACCTCCGGACGATCAGCCCGCTACCCTCGACGTTGGCCGTTGTCGTCTGCTTGGCCGCCGCGGCCGGTGGAACGGCGGTTCTGCGTGTGGTGCCGATCGAAGGGCGATCGCGACTGGTGCGCTCGCTACGATGGCCTAGTTCCCTCGACATCTCGCGCCTCGTTCGCGGCCTGGAAGTGCCGATGGGGGCGGCGGCGCGTGGAGTGCGCGATCTGCTGGAAGGTGACGCTTCCCTGTTGTGGGCTTTCGTGGTGTTGCTTATCGGGTTCCTTCTCTTGCGGGGCTCGACTTGACCATGCCAGATGCGTGGGCGTATATCGCCGGGCTGTTTCTGGCGCCGATCTGCGCGGCAGGCTTGGTTCTGACCAACGGAAGATGGGTGGCGCTGGGAATGCTTCTAGGGGCCTTCGCCGGAGCGGCTCTCGTTCTGGGTGGATCTGGGCAGCCCGGGATTGGTGCAGCCTTGTTTCTGACGGGGGCGTTGTGCTGCATGGTCCTTGCCGTCGGATTTCGTCGTTCCGAGTGGAGTCCAAGCGCTCTCCGAGAGGGCTCGATCCCTGGTGGGCAGGGCTTCCGGCTGGCGGCCGTTCTGCTCGTTGGAACAGCCGCGTGGGGGCTCAGCACGCCGGCCGCGGCGGCATCGATTCAGGTTCCCCCGGCGCGTCTCACAGCGGCGGCGATTACCTTCGCCATGGGGCTGTTGCATCTCGGCCTCAGCCAGGAGCAAGGAGCCGTGACCCTGGGATTGCTAACGGCCCTTGTCGGTTTTGAGATGTTCTACGTCCTGCTGGAGCCGTCGTTGGCATTGCGGGCCGTCCTCGCGGCGATCATGCTCGGCACCGCTCTTGTGACGAGCGTGCTTCTTGAGACTCCCCCGGATGCGGCGGCCAGCGACCGGAGGCTGCGTTGAACGCCCCTTTTCTGATTCTGGTGCTGGGAGGGATTCTCGCCCTGGCCGGATTCATCCTGCGAGGTCGTGCCGCGCCGGCCTCGTGGATCGCAGGCATCGGCGCGGTCCTGCTGGGTGCGGTCGCCCTCGGCGTCGTCTTGGGCGAGCCTTTTCAGGTCCTGGGGTTCGGAGTGAAACTGGAACCGGCGTGGTCGGTCTTGGGCAGGTCGCTGGTCCTCAGTCCAGCCAATCGCGTAGCGATCGGGTTCGTCTTCATCACGGGGGCTCTGCCCTTGGCCGGGAGCTATGCGGCCGATGCTCCGCGCCGTCTGGGGTCGATCGGCCTGTTGATTCTCGTGCTGCTGGCGGCGGCGCTGATGGTGGAGCCCTTTGTCTTTTCTCCCACGCTCATTGCTGCGGCGGCGATCCTCGGCTGCCTGGTGGTCGTCCGGCCGGATGGGCGGCCGGGGCGCGCCGCGCCGCGTCTGCTCGTGGCCTACGTCCTGGGAATGATGGCCATCCTCTCCGCCGGCTGGCTGATCGAGGTGGGCGGGGTGACCGCTTCGACTGAATCCCCGGCGCGCACCGCGTCGCTGCTGCTCGGCCTGGGGATCGCCATCATCGTCGTCACCCCTCCATTCCATACTTGGCTTACGGCGTCGGCCAACGAGTCCCATCCGATGGCGCTGGTTTTCATGGCGACCGCGCTACAAAGCGCCGGCTTGTTCCTGTTGCTGAATTCGCTGGCGTCCTATTCCTGGATGCGGTCCGAGCCGTTGGTCTTCTCGTTCCTGCGCGGTGCGGGGCTGCTGATGATTGCGCTGGGAGGGGTCTGGTGCCTGGCGGAGCGACGCGGGCCGCGCATCGTCGCCTATGCTTTGCTCATCGACTTCGGGGTCTCACTGCTCGCGGTGGCCTCGGCGACGCCCGAGGGATACGCCATCGCGCTGGGGATGGCCGGGGCGAGGGCGGTCGGCGCAGTCGTCTGGGGGATCGGCTTCTCGAATCTCTCGGTGGCGACGGGGTCAGAACCAGATCCGGCGCAGGCGATTCCAGCGATCCACCCGATGGCGGCGGCGGCCGCCCTGGCCGGGGCGCTCAGCCTGGCGGGATTGCCGCTGACGGCGGGGTTTGCCGGAAGGTGGATGTCCCTGGCGACGGTTCAAGGCGACCGGGTGGCGTCGCTGGCGATCGCCTTCGGCGTGGTCGCTGTTTCCTACTCGGTGGTGCGATGGGCGCGCGGTTTGGGACCTCCCGCCGAGGTTCCTTCGCTGCCACGTGGACGAAGGGTACTACTGATCGGCGGCACGGCCTCGATCCTCATTCTCGGTGTGCTGCCAGGTTGGTTGTACGCCTGGGCCCTTTCGGCCGGTGCCGGACTTGGGGGCATCCTTCCGCCAACGCCTCCATAGAACCGGATGCTATAATCCGGACGTGCCCCCGGTGGAACAGACGAAGTCAGATTCGCTCGACAAGCGTCTCTCCTGGCTGGACGATCAGCGGAGAAAGGACGCCGACCTCCTCCGCAAACTCAGTTCCCAATTGAAGGCATCCGAAGACCTGATCGGCAAGCACACCCGTCAACTGCAGGACTTATCCGGGGAGCTTGCTCGACTGGCGGCGCTGGCGGCGCGGATCCAGTCGGTCGACGAGACTCTGACGAAACACCGCCAGGAAGTCTCGCGCCAACTGGAAGCGTCCGAAGCCCGCCGAACCGAAAAGGAAAAGGCCCTCGAGCAGGCGCGCCGGAAGGACCATGACGATGTCGCCCGGGGCGTCGCCGATCTTCGCCAGGAGATGCGGGCACTGACCGACCTGCGCCGGGAGTTCGAGTCGCGCAGGGAAGAAGACCTGCGAACGGCACGAACCGTGGCGACGCTATCCGATCAACTGGGAGCCGTCGTCTCGGCGCAGGGGGAGCAAGCGCGAACGCTCGCCGATCATGAAGATGTCCACAAGCAAGAGGGCCGCTGGTCGACCGATGCCCAAGGCATACTGGCCGACCTGCGGCTGCGCGTGGATGGATTGCGCGGTTCCCTTGAAGGGGTCGAGGATCGCAGCCGCCAACTGGAGATCCGTTCGGCCGAGCTCGAGGCCGGCGAGGTCGAAAGGCGTGAGACGACCACCAGCTGGATGGAAAGTGTAAACCTGCGAATGGCCGACCTGGAGCGCGTTTGGGGCGATTACGCCCGCCGCTTCGAAGCCTTCGAGAAGCGCGCGGCGGAGATCGACGAGCGCGTTCATGCCTACGATGAGACGCACCGGGCGATGCGCCAATTACAACTCGAGCTGGAGAGAACGCTCGAACGACTGGAGCGAAGGATCTCAGAAGTCAGCGAAATGCAGCGCCTGGGCGAGGAACGGCACAAGCAGGAGTGGTCGACCTTCATCGCCGAAGACCATCGGCGGTGGAGTTCTTTCAAGCTCGGTGCGGACGAGCAGAGTCAGGAGCACAGCCGTTTGCATCAACGGATATCGGACGAGGTTGGGCGCCTCGAAGACACCACGATGCAGGCGCTTACGGGGGCGATCACGCTCGAAGACTCGACTCAGCGGCGGCTGTCCGAGCTGTTGGCGCTGCTGCGTGAGTGGGCCGGCGAGGCCGAGCGGCGACCCACTCGGGTGCGCTGAGTCTCGGCCTGATTCCCGTAGTTCGTCAAGACTTCCTCTCGCATGAACACCCCGCGCGATTGTCACACGGGGAGGGGGGGCCAGACCGATGAGATATCCGGCGAGGTTTCCCCCGACCTCATCCCACGAGCCTTGCGTTGATCTCTGCGATACGAAACCACGCCAGCCCAGGGCGAGCCTTTCCCTGCCCTCGCTCTCTACGCCCCTTCGGCCACTACGCCCTTCGGCGCACCGGAAGCGGTGCAGGCCGCCAAGGGCGGGCGCCCCCAGGGGGCAGGGCGCCAAGGGCGGCGCACACCCAGGGTGCACCCGAAGGGGCGAGGGCGGGGTGCACGCCAGGTAGGGGTGGGGATGGGTAGCTTTGCTCCTTTCTCGACGGCCTCCTTAGGCTCGCTTCGATGATCCGTGTCTTGGGCACAGCCGGTCACGTCGACCACGGCAAGTCGGCGCTGGTCGAAGCGCTCACTGGAGTTCACCCCGATCGCCTGCGCGAAGAACGCGAACGGGAGATGACGATCGACCTGGGCTTCGCCTGGACGACCCTACCTGACGGGACGGAGGTCGGGATCATCGACGTGCCCGGCCACCGCGACTTCATCGACAACATGCTGGCCGGCGTTGGTGGTTTCGATGCGGTGATGCTGGTGGTCGCGGCGGACGAAGGAGTGATGCCGCAGACGAGCGAGCATCTTGCGATCCTCGATCTGTTGGAGATTCCCCGCGGCCTCGTCGTCTTGAGTAAGATCGATCTGGTGGCGGATGAGGAGTGGGCCAGGCTCGTGGAGGACGAAGTGCGGCAGGTTTTGGCGCCGACGGCCCTTGCCGGGGCCCCGGTCCTACGCGCCTCCGCCAAGACCGGCCAGGGCCTGGATGAACTGAGACGGGGGCTGGCGGAGGTCTTGCACGACACCGACCCCCGCCGGGACATCGGCAGCCCTCGACTGCCGATCGACCGCGCCTTTGTCATGACCGGATTCGGAACGGTTGTGACCGGCACGTTGATCGATGGCACCCTATCGATCGGGGACGAAGTGGTCATCTTGCCGGGTGAATCGCGGGGCCGGATTCGCGGACTGCAGACCCACCGCAAGCCGGTCGACCAGGCCCTGCCGGGGAGCCGGGTGGCCGTCAACATTACCGGCGTCGATGTGCAGGATGTCCGCCGTGGCCTCGTGCTCTGCCTGCCTGGGCGGTATTCGGCGACGACTCGCATCGACGTGCGCGTTCGGGTGCTCCCCGACGCGGCAGTCGGTGTCAAACACGGTCAATCGCTGAAGCTCCACCTGGGGGCGGCCGACGTGCTGGCTCGGGTGCGGGTGTTGGAGCGAGACGAGGTGCTTCCTGCGGAAGAGGGTTGGGTGCAGCTGCTGCTGTCCGAGCCCGTGATCGCCGCCTCGGGCGACCGTTTCATCCTGCGCCGGCCGGCGCCTGCGGCGACGCTGGGTGGGGGAACCGTCGTCGTGCCGCATCCGGCGCGGCTCCACCGGCGACGAGATTCGCGGGTGGTGGATGCGTTGGAGCGGGCCCGCAGTGGAACCGGCGAGGAGCGAACCTTGCTCGAGGTGATCGCCGAAGGGCCTGTGACTGGAACCAGCGTCGCCGCCTCGGGGGCGGACGGACCGGAGATGGCGGCCGCCCTCGAAGGGCTGATCCTCAGTGGGCGTATTCGTGCCATTCCTGGAGGCTCGTCCGCAAGCGGAGCACAGGTCATCTACGTCGAGTCGGCAACGTGGGAAGACTTGCGGCGGCGGGTGCGTACGATCCTCGAGGCCTACCAGGCGAAGTACCCGTTGCGTGTCGGGATCCCGCGCGAAGAGCTACGCAGTCGCTTGGGGATCGAAGCCCGGCGCATGGACCTGGTCGTGGCGGCTCTGGAGAATACCGGCGACGTCGCTACCCACGGCGCGCGCATCGCTCGCGTCGGATTCGAACCGCGCCTGACCACGGAGGACGAGGGCAAGGTAGCCGGCCTTCGAGACCAGTTCGAGTCATCGCCCGCGTCACCACCCTCGGTCCACGATTGTCAACTTGCGCTCGGGGACGAGTTGTGGGCACTGCTGGTCGCCCGCGGCGAATTCGTTGAGGTTTCAAGCGATATTGCATTCGACTCGGCGTCCTATCGACGGATGGTGGCGGAGATCACAAGCAGCCTTGGTCAGGGGGGAACGGTGACGGTGGCCCAAGTTCGCGATCGATACGGGACGAGCCGGAAGTACGCCTTGGCGCTGCTCGAACACCTCGACGCCGTCGGCGTAACCGTGCGAGTGGGGGACGAGCGTAAGCTGGGGGGCAGGGCTGCCAGGGAGTAATAGACCCATTGCCTGTCGGCAAGAGTTGATGCATCGATGCCTAGGCGCTCAGGTGCACCAGTTCGTCGCCAAGGAAGACCCACTTCCCGGAGACCATCGTCCCGGATGGGAGAAGGGAAGCCAAGTCCTCGAAGGATGTTTCGTAGAGATCTTGATCCAGGATGATCAGGTCGGCGGCGCAACCCGGATCGAGCCGGCCGATACGCCTTTCGAGGCCGGCGACTTCGGCCGGGCCCGAAGTGAATCCGCGTAGGGCGTCCTCCAAGGGAAGTCGCTCCTCCGGTATCCAACCGTCCGGCGAGGGGGAACCGTCACGACGACGACGCGTGACGGCGGCGTGCAGTCCGAGAAACGGATTGGGGGATTCGACCGGGGCGTCCGACCCGAAGGCGAGGCGGGCTCCGTGCTTCCGTTGACTGCGCCAGGCGTAGGCGAACCGGTTTCGTTCCCCCCAATAACGCTCGGCCATCGACATGTCGGAAGTGGCGTGGATCGGCTGCATCGAGGCGACCAATCCTAGCTCGGCGAGGCGAGGGACGTCCTCCGGGTGGAGGAGCTGGACGTGCTCAATCCGATGTCGCAGCTCCGGCAAGCCGCGCCCGCGCTCGTAGCGACGGAGCGATGCCAGGCCCTCGATCACTTCATGGTTGGCTCGATCACCGATGGCGTGAATCGCCAACGGCAGGCCGCTGCGGGAGGCGGCGATCCCCGCCTCAAGGATCCCCTCGCGATCGATGAGTAACATGCCGAGGTTTTCGGGCTCTCCGTCATAAGCCCGCAGCATGGCGGCGGTGCGCGGGCCCAGCGCTCCGTCGGCGAAGATCTTGATGTGGCCGATGCGGATCCAGTCATCGCCGAATCCGGATTGCAGCCCCAAGGCGACGACCTGCTCGAGGAGCTCGACCGGGATACTCTTCAACACGTGCAGCTGCAACGCCGCCTGCGAGTGCAGGATCTGGAGGGCTTGCAGGCAACGTGCGCCGTCGAAATCGTGGACGGCCGTGATCCCGACGCGCCACAGCGCCGTCTGCGCCTGACGTATCTGCTCGGCGGCGGTCATCGCGGTGGCCTCGGGAATGCGATCGGCCACAAGGGCCATGGCGGCTTCGAGCAGGATGCCCGTCGGATCACCGCCATCGCCGCGCACGATGAGACCGCCGTGTGGATCGGGGGTCGCTGAGTCGATGGCGGCCAGCTGCAAGGCGGCATGGTTGACCCAGGCTGCGTGAAGAGACTTGGCGGTGAGGTAGGCCGGGTGGTTAGGGGCCGCGCGATCGAGGTCGACGGCGGAGCCGTGGCCGCCCCAGGTGTTCTGGTTCCAGCCGTGGCCGAGGATCCAGTCCCCGGGCTCTGCCGTCAATGCCCTACGGCGTACACGCTCGAGGCAATCCTGGCGCGTCGGGGTTTCGCAATCGATCATTCCGACGGTGCGGGCATACTTCTCGAGGTGGAGGTGAGCATCGCAAAGACCCGGGAAGACGGAGCGCCCCTCGAGGTCGGTCACCTGTTGTCGGCCGGACCAAAGCGACCGCAGATCCGCCTCGCGGCCGGCGGCGAGGACGCGTCCCTCCACGATCAGAATGGCATCCACGGTGGATCGGTCGTCCGCGTGAAGATGGATCCTTCCCCGAGTTAGCAGCTGGGCAGGCGGGAGCGAGGCAGGCATCGCGTCAACCGAGGCCCGCGGCGGGCCGCAGGTCCTCCAGCCCTAAGGACGCCGCCAGAATTTCCACCGGATGGCGGGAGGGGACTTGGGTGTGATGCTCGATCCACCAACGGCAAGTCTCCGAGTCCGTCAAGATCAGGTCCGGCGACGTCCGACGGGCCTGTGCGAAAAGGTCCGCACCGACGTTGACGGCGACATCGTAGAGTTCACTCTTCAACCCATACGTCCCGGCCACCCCGCAGCACTCGGCGTCCGTGACGACGATCTCCAGGCCCGGTATCCGCCGCAGGATTCGGAGGGCGGGAGTGCCGATTCGATGGGAGCGAAGCTGACATGGCGGGTGGTACAGCAAACGCAGAGCAAGGGGTCGCAAGTCGAGGGCCCCGATCTGATCCGCGAGGACCTGATCCAGGTACTCGAAGAAGTCGTACGTGCTTTCGCTGACGGTCTCGACTTCGGGCCCTACCAGGCCGAGCACGGCCCGGTATTCATGCTTGAGTGCAAGGGTGCAGGAAGTCGAGGTGCCGACGATCGGGATACCGCGCTCCGCCCACGGGTGAAGGCCGACCAAGTTTTCTCGAGCGTAACGGCGAGCGGCGGCAAAGTTGCGGTTGGATTGCAGCGGGAGTCCGCAGCAGCCCTGCGGAGGGATTTCCACCTCGACGCCCAATCGCTCGAGGACACGGATGGTCGTTTCCCCGAGCCACGGTTCATATCCGTCGGTACTGCAACCGTGAAAGAAGGCGACGCGCGGTCTGGCGGCGCCGCCTGGCTGCGCCGGTTGTTGGCGGGCAAGATCGGCACGCCGATGACGAAGGGACTCGGCTGCGACCTGAGGCAGAGGACCGCCGCGGGCGAGGCCGATGGTGCGATCGGCCGCGGTCCGCAGAAACCCTGAACGAAGCGCGGCGTTGACGAATGGCCGGAGGGGCCGGCTCCAACGGGCAACCACCGCCGGCCGCGCAAGTCCCCAGTCGCGAAGGCGTTGCCGCCACCCGGTCCGGATTGCGGCCTTCGAGATGATATTCATCTCGGCGACAGGGACACCATGGGGACAGACCCGACTACACACGCCGCAGCCGGAACACCAGGCCACACTGGGATCGATGGAGGGGGAGCGGGGGTGGAGGAAGCGCGCCATCTGGGGTCCGACGGCCTTGGGGCCGGGAAAGCGATCCGTGACGGCAGCCACCGGGCAGGCTGCCGTGCAAATGTTGCACTTCACGCAAAGGTCACTGTCGAACATGGCCAGACTGGCCCTCACCCCTGCACCCCTCTCCCGCCCCGCGGGAGAGGGGCCTGGGGTGAGGGTGACATTCGGCCGCGGGGTCACCCCGCGGCTTTCTGCGAAGGACCCTAAGGTAGGCCGCGGGGTCATGCCAACGCCGCTTCCACCGCAGCGTAGGCGCTCGCCAGATCGATTCCCTGGCGGCAGCCTTCTGTGCTGCGGTCGGCGCCGCCGAGGATCCCGCCGGCGGCGTACAGATTCTCGAAGTAAGGTCGGCCGCGACGATCACAGGGCCTGCGCCGAGAATCAAGCCGGAGGCCGAAACGCGAGAAGGGTTGGCTTTCGAACAGGGACGGAGCCGTCCAGTCCTCGCGGTCCTCCGGGGCTTCGAGTGGGAGTCCGAAGACCGAGTCTTGCACTTCCCCATTGGCAAAGCTCATCCACCCGCCGTGCAGGGCGCCGCCGGTCGCCAGCAGGACGGCTTGCGAACGGAAGACGCGGGGCCCGCCGGCGGTCGTGGCGACCACTCCCGAGACTCGCCTGCCGGCGCTGCGACCGTCCACTTCACCCCGCACGGATGGCCCCTCGATCACTTCCACTCCGCTGGCGACGGCCAACCGTCGCAGGGCTCTCTCAAGGCGTAGGCCAGGAAGGCTGGGAGGCAAGGTCGGGATCTCGAAAAGGGACACGCCTAAACGCTGCTCCATCGCCGTGAAGACTTCGAGCGAGTGATCTCCTCCCAGAATCGCAGGCAATCCGAGCCGCGTCACTCCTTTCATGTGAGGCGTCCAATCCCGGTACAAGGACTCGCGATAGCCGGGATCTTCCAGAAGCCTCGCAAGATCATGGGCGTAGAGATCGCGGGCTCGCGCGGGAACCGGCAGATCGATCGTCCCGGCGACGTTGACGCCGCGCGCCCGAAACGCCGAGGTCGCCAGATCCGCCGAAAAATCTCGCAATCCGCCAATTCGGCCAAGATGGAACGGGGTAGGATCGTCGAGAGACCCTGCGGCGAGGCTGTACGGTGCTGCGGCCGTCACGTGGACGGATCCCAGGGCGGTCGGCAGGCGGAGAACGCGGTCGGGCGCGGCGACGTAGGGAAGACGAGCCTCCTGCGCCAATTGCAGAAACTCGGACAGGGCCTCGGCGCGCACCTCGCGCGGCAGTTCAGAGAGCGGGTGGCCTCGCCCGAGGGATCTACGCGCAAAGCGAATGTCGCCGTTGCGCCAGATGTCGACGCAACCATGGGAAAGAGAAAGCCCGCCGCGCCCTTCGGCGATCAAGCGCACGGTGGCGCCTCTTCGAGCCGCCAACACGGCTGAGAATAACCCCGTCAGCCCCTGGCCGACGATCAGCAAGGTGGGGCTCATCCTGGCGTCGTTTCGGCTTGTTCGGCGCCAAGCAGTTCGAGCTGCACCCGGCGAAGCATTTCGAGCTGACGGAGACCGCGCCCCCAGGCGAGAGGGCGAAGTCCGCGCCAGCGTTCTTGAACGAAGTCGGCGAATCCACCGTCGGGGGGTGGGTCGCCGAGAAGAGTGCTGGCCAGTCCTGCCGCGCGATAGGCGCAGAAGGCTCCCTGGCATGGCCCCATCCCGAGGCGCAGGTCGCGGCGGATGTCGTCGAGGTCGGTGGATACGGCGTCTTGGAGCGCCTGGGCCAGATCCCGACGAGCGATGGCCTCGCATTCGCACAAGACCGCCTCCTCGTCCGAGCGCCCACTCGCCGGATGCAACTTCGGAAGACGGTCGCCTACGGCGTAGTGGCGGCGAGAAGCGGCCGGCAGCGGAGTCGACTCGGTGCGGCATTCCCGGACAGCGGGCGTCCGCGCTGAGAACGTGTCGACGGTGTCCTGCGCCATCTTGCGGAACGTCGTGAGCTTGCCCCCCAGGATCGTGAGGAACCCGGGGAGGCCGTCCGAGGACTCGTGGTCGAGAACGGCGTGGGCGCGAGGCAACTCGCGGTTGGCGACGGCTCGATCCGCGGGCTGGTACAGCGCTCGGATGCCGGCCCAAGCGCGAAGAGCGCGATGCCGGCGCAAGGAAGGGATCATCACCTGACCCTCGGCCATCAGCAAATCGATTTCCCAGGCTTCCATCGTCAGGTCAGTCGGACCGCGAACCGGGATATCGGTTGTGCCAAGCACACAGACCGTGCCGACGGGGACGATGATGTCCCCATCGTGGGGCGGCTTGCAGCGGTTGAGCACGGTGTGGGTCAGACGGGAGCCCATGGCGATCATCGTCCCCTTGCCCAGCGCCAGAGGAATGTGGATGCCGGTCATAGCGGCCACGACGCCGGCGTACGGACCGGCGGCGTTGACGACGGTCTGCGCCTCGATTTGAAACGTGCTCTGATCGGCGAGGGAAACGATGCGGGCCAGCATCCCGTGACCGTGGGACACCAAACCGGTGACGCGGTGGCGAGTGAGCAAGACCCCACCGGCCTGGTGCACCCCTTCGGCGAGGGCATGCAGGAGCTCGAAAGAGTCGAGAGCGGCGTCACGCACTTCGAAGGCCCGCGACAGGTGTGGTGTGAGTAGGGGTTCACGACGGAGGGCGGACCCCGGCGGGATCTCTTCGACCGGCACGCCGATTTCCCGGCAGGCGGCCAGCCAGCGATCTGCGTATTCCGCGGGATCGTGGTCCGTGCTCAGGAAGAATCCGCCCGTTGCCTCAATCGTGTGGGGGACGATCCGGCGCAGGACTTCGTTTTCTCGCCAGCAGTCTCCGGCCGACCCGGGGTCACTCAGGACGTATCGGGCGCCACTATGGAGCAAGCCGTGATAACGGCCGGAGGTCCCTTGGCCAAGGTCACCCTGTTCGACGACGGTCACGCTGTAGCCGCGCAGGCAGGCGTCCCAGGCAACGCCCAGGCCGGTGGCCCCGGCGCCAATGATCAGGATTTCGGAAGATCGTGTCGTCATGATGAGTGGTCAGTGGTCAGTGGTGAGTGGTCAGTGAATGCGATTGGTTGCAAAGTATCGGTTCCTGGTCGCCGTCAAGGCTGACCACTGACCACCGACCACTGACCACTCTCTTTAGGATGACCTCGGCAAGTCACCCATCGGTTGGGTGGGCCGGTCGGCCTTGCGCATGGCCTCCAGGTCGCGGACGAATTCCAGGGTGGTGGCCGAGATCTCGTAACCGAGAGCGGTAAAGAACGCGTGGGCATCGGTTCGAATGACATCGGTTCGCAGCAGTAGGCGCGCCCGGCCGGACTCGAGCGCCCAGGTCTCGGCGGCGGCGATCAGATGGCGTCCGACCCCTCGACGCCGATACGATCGGGCGACAAGGAGGGCAACAACCTCGGCGGTCTCTTCTGAAGTGAGGTCGCGTGCGACGCGCAGATGCGCAAAACCGGCGACGTGCTCGCCGTCCAGCCCCAGAAGGAGACGATCTTCCTTCGGGAGACTTTCCAGTCGTCGGCGGAATTCTTCCGGGCCGAAGCGGACTCCGGCGTCGCTCAGCATCGCATGGAGCTGGACCAGATGGGGCTCGGGAGGGTGGCGGGTGCGGATGATTTGGAGGTTCATGCGGGCCTCACGCGTTCGCCTCGGGGGCGGCCCAGTCCCGAGCGCGGCGTACCGCCTCTTGCCAGCGAATATAGCGCTGATCACGTTCGTCCTGTGACATGGCAGGGACGAATTCCCGGTCCAGTGTCCAGACGCGTTCCAGGTCTGCCACCGATGACCAGACGCCAGCCGATAGTCCGGCGAGCATCGCCGCGCCCAAGGCGGTCGTCTCGCTCTGGGTCGGCCGCTGGACGGGCGTCCCCAGAAGATCGGCTTGGAGCTGAAGCAGGAGGTCGTTGCGGGCGGCGCCTCCGTCGACGCGCAGGGCATGAAGAGCAAGTCCGGCGTCGCGCTGCATGGCTTCCAACACGTCTCGCGTTTGAAAGGCGATGGCCTCGAGCGTGGCCCGGGCCAGGTGCGCGCGGGTCGAGCCGCGCGTCAACCCGACGATCGTCCCGCGTGCATACGGATCCCAGTACGGCGCTCCCAACCCGACCAGGGCCGGCACAAAGACGACGCCGCCGCTGTCGGGAACGGAGGCGGCCAGCGATTCGACCTCACTCGATTCGCGGATGATGCGCAATCCGTCGCGCAGCCACTGGACGGCGGCGCCGGCGATGAAGATGCTGCCCTCCAGAGCAAACGCCGCCGCCTCTGGACTCCCCGTGGAACGGTCGCGCAATTGCCATGCAGCCGTTGTCAACAATCCGCTGGTGGACGGGACGGGCTGCATTCCCGTATGGAGCAGCAGAAAGCAGCCGGTCCCGTAGGTGTTCTTCGCCATGCCGGGTTGGAAACAGGATTGCCCAAAGAGGGCCGCCTGTTGATCCCCGGCGATCCCCGCTATAGGAATCCGGCCGCCCAGCGCCTCGGCGGTGGTCTCGCCGAGCATCTGGCTGGACGAGACAACTTGCGGAAGGATGCCCTCGGGGATGCGAAGCTCCTGGAGGAGGAACGGATCCCAGGTGAGGGTCGACAGGTTGAAGAGCATCGTGCGCGAGGCATTCGAAACGTCGGTGGCGTGGATCGCGCCATCGGTTAGGCGCCACAGCAAGAACGAGTCAATCGTCCCGAAGGCCAACCGCCTGTCCTCGGCAAGCCGGCGTGCGCCGTCCACATGGTCCAACAGCCAGGCCACTTTGGTTCCGGAGAAGTAGGCGTCGATCACCAGGCCCGTTCGCCGGCGCACTTCATCCTCGAGGCCACGCGCCTTGAGCTGTTGGCACATCGATGCGGTGCGGCGGCACTGCCAAACGATGGCGTTGTGGATGGGTTTTCCCGTCGCCCGGTCCCAGAGGACCGTCGTCTCGCGCTGATTCGTGATGCCTACAGCGGCGACTTCCTGCGGCCGGACGCCCGCCTGGGCTAGCACCTGGCGCGCCGTTTCGAGCTGGCTCGACCAGATGATCTCGGGGTCATGCTCGACCCAACCCGGATGCGGATAGATCTGGGCGAAATCCTTCTGCGCCGAAGCGACGGCGCGGCCGCCCTCATCGAACAGTATGCTCCTCGAGGAGGTCGTACCTTGATCGAGGGCAAGCACGAAGCCGGGCACGCTGCCTCGAGGGACTCAGGCGCTCCGCAGGAAGACGCGATCGTAGAAGATGGCCGCCAATCCGCCACCGAGCAGGGGTCCGATGAAGTAGACGTACAGGTCGGTGAAATTGCCCATGGCCAACGCCGGTCCGAAGGAGCGCGCCGGGTTCATGGAAGCTCCGGTCAGCGGGCCGCCCATCAGGATGTCCATGCTAAGGACCAGGCCGATGGCGACGGCAGCGGCGTTGCCGCCACGCCCAGCGACCGCAGAGCCGAAGACTGCGGTCACCAGGAAGAAGGTCAGGACCGCCTCGATGACGATCGCCTGCCAGATGGAGACAGAGGCTGCGGGGAGGGTCATGCCTATGTTCCCCTGCGTGCCGATCAAGGCGCGAAGGAGGAAGGCGGCAACGGCGGCCCCCAACAGCTGGACGATCCAGTACCGGACCGCACGCGGCCAAGGGAACCGGCCGGTGATCGCAAGACCGAAAGTAACCGCGGGGTTGACATGACCGCCCGAGATCGCTCCCCATGCGTAGATGATGATCATGAGGGCCAGCCCATGAGCGAGGGCGACGCCGACCAGCCCGCCGCTCGAAGTTCCGGCTACAGCCAGCGCCTGGGCACCGGCGCCAATAAACACCAACGTGAACGTCCCAACGAATTCGGCGAGCTCAGCTCGGATGTTCATTCATCCCTCCGAATCAGGATTGACCCGGCCGCATGACCCCATGGCTTGCCGGGAGCCTTCTGCGGCGATCGCTAGATATCGCCAACGATATTGGAGAAGACATTCCCGATCGCCGGACCCAGCAAAGCTAAGATGACAATGGCGCCACAGGCCATGACGACGAGGGCGAACCCCAGGAAGGCCGTGCTGGAAATCACCGCGCGGCCCCAGCTAAGATGGTGGACGGCCTTGATCGCAAGGATGTTTAGAAACAGCAGGTAGAAGGCAAACGGGATGCCGAGCAGCAACCCGAGGCACGGAATGAAGGAGATGGCCGAGCTGACCAGCGATCCTGGCGCTGAATAGGCCGCGAAGGCATAGGCTAGCTGATCAAAGGCACCCGTCCCCCCAAGGGCCCGTGCGAGAAGGTGGCTGATTCCTGCGCTGATAAGCAGCGCGACAACAGCGAAGACGCCCGCCAGCGGCGCCAGGCACACCAGAAGAAGCGCTGAACCCGTGAGGAAGTCGAGAGAACTGGAGGCCTGCTGAAGCGATGGGTCCAGGTAGCTCGAGCCGCCAAGGACGAAGAGGATCCCGAAGCTAATAAGGGTGGCGACGACGGCGACCAGTCCAACCCACAGGCACGCCTTGACCAAGGTGACGCCGGGGCCGGCGACCAGCCTCTCATAGGTGGCGACCTTCGGCTCGGTCAGCGCCTTGAACCAGACCGTGTACCAGGGAAGCGGCGGTACAGGCGGTGCGATTCCCATTGAGGATGAGTCCGCAATCATTTCGAACTCCTCTCTGAGGCGCGTGACGTCGGAGAACCTCGGGACGGCGCTTGAATCACCCCAATTCTCCGCCGGGGTGCAAATGAACGCAAGGGCACTTCCGGGGGTCAGGGCGCCGCGGTGGCGATCTTGGCCCCCAGGAGATGGGGCTGGCCTCGAAGGAAGGTTTTCCCGTCCATCGGCTTCTTCCCCGGGAGCTGAAGCTTCTCAAGGATCAACCACCCGCGAGCGGTAGCGAGAGCTGGATATCCTTCCCGTGCGGCCACTGCACCGGGTGGCTCGCCAGGAGTTTCCTCCGCGGCTCGCGCCTGCAAGACCGCCAGTTCGAGGTCGTCCCAAGGCAAGTACGTCCCCGGCCTAGGGTTGAGGGCGCGGACGCGCCGCTGGAGCTCCTCCGCCGTCTGCCCGGGGTCCAACCGGCCGTCGGTGTGCTTGAGGCGCGGGGCATAGGTCGCCTCCTGCTCGTCCTGTGCAACCGGTTGCAAATCGCCCGCGAAGTATGCCGGCAAGGACTCGACGATCAACCGCGCACCGATTTCTGCCAGTTCTTCCTCAAGACTCGCCGCCGTGTGGCCG
The DNA here is from genome assembly GCA_035281845.1 of Anaerolineales bacterium. Lineage (GTDB taxonomy): Bacteria > Chloroflexota > Anaerolineae > Anaerolineales > E44-bin32 > DATEVL01. Next base: position 75,079 of record DATEVL010000038.1, read on the forward strand.
ACACGGATCGGATGACTCCGCCGTGCGAGGATCGGCCCGGTATCAAGACCTGCGTCCATCTTCATCAGCGTCGTGCCGGTCTGCTGATCCCCGTGCAAAAGGGCGTGTTGAACAGGGCTGGCACCACGCCAGCGAGGGAGGAGGGAGGCGTGTACGTTGATGCACCCGAAAGGTGGAAGGTCGAGCACGAGCGGGCGCAGAATCTGGCCGTAGGCAGCGACCACGATCACGTCGGGCGCCCAGCCCCGGAGCGTCTCCTGGGCTTCTTCGGACCCGACCTTCTCCGGTTGGATCAGTGGCAGGCCGAGTTCGCGCGAGGTCAGCTTGACTGGTGGTGCCTGGAGGCGACGGCCTCGGCCGGCCGGTCGGTCCGGCTGCGTGACCACCCCGACGACGGAAAACCGTTGGGAAAGGGCTCGCAGGCATGGAACGGCGAAGGCCGGCGTGCCAAGAAAGGCAATTCGCACGAGGCCCATCCTAGCACACGCCGTCGACACCGGAGCAACGCCGGGCGGGTCTCGGGGTTACCTAAAGTGGACTTGCGGTCTGGGCGCGGGCGCGTACAATCGGTCCATCTCGCGACCAGATACTCTAACAAGGAGAGGATTCCATGTCGACGATGAGCGGTCCGGAATCGACAAGTGATGATCGGCTGTGGGGCGCCTTGAGCTACCTGCCATTCGTGGGGTGGATCATTGCGATCGTGATGCTCGTATCGGAGGGCAAGAAGTCCAGGCCCTTCATCAAGTTCAGCGCCATCCAGGCCCTGGTCTTGGATGTGGCCCTGACGGTCATCTACCTGGTCCTCAGCCTGGTGTCGTTTGGAATCCTCGGCCTGTGCTTGTGGATCATCTTCCTTCTGCCGCTGTGGCCGGCGTACGAGGCCTACACCGGTAAGCTTACGCAACTGCCCGTCGTTTCCAACTTCATCAAGAACCAGGGCTGGGCCTAAGCGCGCCGCGTTCGAGAAAACGGGCCCGCCTGGCGCGGGCCCGTTCCGTTCCCGGGACATTGATGAGCACGGCGTCCAGCTGGACCTTCCCTCCGCCCCCGGTGGAAGCACGTCCGTCGGAGTTCACCTCGATCGAGTGGGAGGTGCTGCGCCAGCGAGGCGCGCACGACTCTGCGGAGGCGGCCCACCTGCTGCAACCCGCCGCCGGTCCGACGCACGATCCGCACCTTCTGCGCGACATCGAGCGGGCCGTGGCGCGGCTGCAGCATGCCGTCTCCCACGGCGAGCGGATCGCCGTCTATGGGGACTATGACGCCGACGGCCTGACGGCGACCGCCATGCTATCGACGGCATTGGAGGCCTTGGGGGCAAACGTCCTTCCCTTCATCCCCAGCCGATTCGAGGAAGGCTATGGCTTGCAGGCGGACGCCTTGGCGCGGCTGCGGCAGGACGAAGGTTGCCATCTCGTGATTTCGGTCGACTGCGGGGTCCGGGCGGTGGCGGAGGTGCGCGCGGCCCAGGAATCGGGATTGGACGTCATCGTCACCGACCACCATGAGCCCGGGGCGGAACTCCCGCCGGCGGTGGCGGTCGTCAACCCCAAGCGCGAAGACGACTCCTATCCGTTCAAGGAGCTCTCGGGGGTGGGGCTGGCCTACAAGGTCGCTCAGGCGTTGGCCGGTGTCCCGTTACGCGGCTGGATCGAGGCCGAGGCTTTGACTTATGTAGCGGTCGGAACGATCGCCGATATCGTCTCCCTGACGGACGAGAACCGAACTCTCGTGGCGCGCGGCCTGGATCGATTACGCGAGTTTCCACCCCCGGGGATGGCGGCCCTGATGGAAGTCGGCGGGGTCAATCGGCGCAGGCTGACGGCGCGCGACGTCGGGTTCTCGATCGGGCCTCGCTTGAACGCCGCCGGACGTCTGGGCAGCGCGATGGAAGCCTTTCGTGTCCTGCGGGCCCGGGATCTGGCGGAGGCGCTCCCCCTAGCCGAGCAGCTCGATCGCGCGAACCGCGAGCGCCAGGACCTCACCCGCCAGCTGCTGGTTCGAGCCCGGTCCAGGCTGGGGGAGGTCGCGGCGATGCCGGCGCTGATCTTCGATGCGGATGAGGACTACGGGGAGGGGATCCTCGGTCCGGCGGCGGCCAAGCTCAGCGAGGAGTGGAGCCGGCCGGCCGTCCTGGTCTCGCTGCGCGGCGAGAGCGCGCGCGGATCGGCACGCAGCGTCCCCGGCTTCCACATTACGGAGGCGCTCGAGGACTGTGCGCACCTGCTCGAGCGATTCGGCGGGCACGCCGCCGCCGCCGGTTTCTCGTTGCGCGCCGAACGAGTGCCGCAGCTCAAGTCCAGGCTGGAGGGGCTGGCGGCCGAGCGACTTGTGACGGCCGGGGAGCCGCCTCCGTTACAGGTCGACGCCGTGGTCCAGCCGCTCGATGTCAACCGCCGGCTGCTCGACTTCCTGGACCGCTTGGAACCTCTGGGGAATGGATTTCCGGTGCCCCTCTTCGCATGCCTGGGGCTGACCGTGGTCGATACGAAGCCGGTTGGCCGAGATAAGGCCCACCTTCGCTTGACGCTTCGCCACAAGGACAGGGCGGTGGACGCCATCGCCTTCCGTCGGGGCGATCGGCCGCTGACACGCGGTGAGCGAATCGACCTGGCGTTTTACGCCGAGAGGGAGCTCTATCTGGGACTGGAGTCGGTGCGCTGGAATGTGCAGGCCATTCGGCCGGCGCAACGGTAGCCACCGGCGCGGCGCGCCTCGCTCGATGCTGCGCGAGCGTCCAGCGTGCGGCCTCATCATGAACTCCGCCTTCTCTATTGCCGCGGTTCCGCGCGAGTCCTAGGTCGTTGCTGTCGCCATCGCCTCACGCTGGGTTGAGGCGCACTGCTCACCTCCCCTAGAAACACCAGCGCGACCGGCGGTCTGAGATCAGCGCGGCACTCTCTGCCGCAGACCATACAGGCCGTCTCGCAACCGCGCTCCCCAGCAGCCGGCCCTGGTAGCGGCCAGAGATGTTCTCGCGACGGAGGGGCAGAGAGAGGCTTCCTGGAGCGAGTTCGCTCGAATTCCCGCCTCTCGGCTTCGCCTCTGGCGGTGACGGTTGGGCGCGTGGAGGGCGTACTCCCCCCAAGGGAAACCGCCGCCCACTGCAAGAATCCGTCGGGCGTGAGCGCCATCGTCCTCGAGGGGCGGAGGGTAGGATGTCCGATTCCGACGTCAACAACAACGACCTGAGACTCGCGCGGATGCGCGGCAGCAGAGAAGGCGGAGTTCAGGAAAGGGCCGGTGGGAAAAGGGAGACGAGGCAGGAATGCGCTTCCCCTGAGTCTTGCGCAAGCCGCTAATCCACAAACCGGTACTTGAACAGCGTCCAAACCGCGGCGAAAGCATCCTTCAGGCCGATCTTCTTCCCTTCGGAGTACTCGCGCGGGTCGAACGAGATCGGGACTTCGTAGATGCGTATGCGCCGCTTGAGCAGCTTGGCCGTGACTTCCGGCTCGAAATCGAAGCGCCGGCAGCGCAAGGGGATCGGCTGAATCACTTCGCGGCGGAAGAGTTTGTAGCCGGTCTCCATGTCCGATAGGATGCTGTTGTACAAGATGTTCGTCATCAGGGTCAGCATCTTGTTGGCGACCATGTGCCAGAACATCGTCGTGCGGCGGGGACCGCCGAGGAATCGGGATCCGTAGACGACGTCGGCGCGGCCTTCTTCGATGGGGGTCAACAGGGCGGGGTACTCGCGCGGGTCGTATTCGAGATCGGCGTCCTGAATGAGAATGAGATCGCCGGCAGCCGCCTGAATCCCGGTGCGGACGGCGGCCCCTTTGCCAAGGTTGCGGGGCTGCAGGAGGAGGCGGAGTGCCGCGTGGTGCGGTGCCATCTCCTCGAGGATGGCGCGGGTGCCGTCGGTCGAGCCGTCGTCGACGGCGAGGATCTCTTCCGCCAGACCGGTGGCCAGCACGCGGCGCAAGATCTCGCGGATGGTGTCCTTCTCATTGAAGACCGGGATGACAACGCTGAGTCGCACAAGGCGGATTCTACCCGGGGCCGCCGTGGCTCGCTACCGCGGGCGATTGCCTGGGTCCGGGCCCTCGGCTATAATCCGCCTGCCCGGCGGATGCGTGCCCCGGGCTCGTTTTCCGCGAGGCCGTGGAGGTCGTCGCATCGATGTCCTTGCCCCGAACCGGAATCCGCCCGGCCGCCCTCGATGGCGCCGAGCCGACCACTTCCAGCCTGCGGTTCCTGCCGTCCCCGATCAGTCGCGTCGAGGACACGGGCCTGTCGCAGCTTTGGCTCCAGGACCTGGCGCTGAAGATCCTCTACTTTCGCGGCTACCTGACCGGTTTCAACGTGGCCGAGGCGATGGCGCTGCCTTTCGCCGGCCTGGTCGATCAGATTCTTGAGGCGTTGAAGCGCGAGAAGTTCGTCGAGGTCAAGACGCAGGTGGGGTTCGGCGAAGGCTCCTATCAGTATGCCATCACCGGAGCCGGCATTGCCCGTGCCCGCGAGGCGCTCGAGCGCAGCCAATACGCCGGGCCGGCGCCCGTACCGATCTCGGTCTACAACGACTCGATTCGCCGGCAAAGCCGTGGGCGCCCGACCGTGCATCCGCGCGTCATGCGCCAGGCCCTGACCGAGCTGGTTCTCTCTGAGCGCACCTTCAACCGCATTGGCCCGGCCGTCAATTCGGGCACCTCGATCTTTTTCTACGGCCCGCCGGGCAACGGCAAGACGACGATTGCTCGGGCCATCGGCAACATGATCCTCGAAGAAGACATGTACATTCCGTTCTCGGTCGATATCGACGGGCAGGTGGTCAAGCTGTACGACTCGGTCAATCACGTCCTGACTCCCGAGGACGATGTCACCGGGGCCGGCACCGGCACGCTCAAAGGCGGCGCCAAGACCGATGCTCGCTGGGTCAAGGTGCGGCGGCCCTTCATCGTCGTCGGCGGCGAGCTCACGATGGCCGGCCTCGACCTCGTCTTCGACGACGTCAACAAGTTCTACGAAGCCCCGTTTCAGATGAAGGCCAACGGAGGCGTCTTCCTGATTGATGACTTCGGCCGCCAGCAGGTGCGGCCGCGCGATCTGCTGAACCGGTGGATCGTCCCGCTGGAGAACCGCCTCGACTTCTTGACCTTGCACACCGGGCGCAAGATCGAAGTTCCTTTCGACGTCATGGTCGTCTTCTCCACCAACTTGCCACCACGGGATCTGGTCGACGAGGCCTTCCTGCGGCGCTTGCGCCACAAGATCGAAGTCGGGGATCCATCTTACGAGGAGTATCGAGGCATCTTCAAGCGTGTGGCGGAAGCGAAGGGCGTCACGTACTCGGACAAGGGCCTGGCCTACCTGCTGCAAGAGTGGTACATCAAGCGCAATCGAAAACTGCGCGCTTCGCATCCGCGGGATATCTGCGACCAGATCCTCGACATCTCCCGTTATCTGAACGTCGAGGCGGAGATGAGCAAGGATCTGCTCGACCGCGCGGCGGAAGCGTACTTCGTCGAGCTGTAGGGAGGGGCGAAAACCCCGCTGTCCCCAAAATCCATTCCATCGCTTTCGCTGGAACGCATTGCCTGAGCCTCACTCCGTCGTCAGGTGAACTTGCCTTCTTCATGAAACCTTGGATTTCGTCGCGAATCCTGCACCTGAGCAGCGATCCGTCGACCAGGCCCTCTTCTGCAGAGGCCCGCGGAGCGCCTCAAGCGAGGCGAGGGGCCGCGAGGCTGCATACCGGCTGCGAAAGCTGGCGCCGGTCACTCTGAAAGGGCGGATGGTGCGGTGAACGGCCCCCCGACGTGGCTGGCTGCCGGCCCGCTGGTGATTGCCCACCGCGGGGCGTCTGCTCAGGCCCCGGAGAACACACTCCCGGCCTTCGAACTCGCCGTGAAGCTCGGCGCCGAAGCGGTGGAGCTGGATGCCAAGCGGACTCTCGACGGCCATGTCGTGGCGTTCCACGATCGGACTCTGGTCCGTACCACCGGTGCGGAGGGTTCGATCGCGGCCTGGACCCTCGGCGAATTGCGGAAGTTGGACGCCGGGGCCTGGAAGTCGGAGGCGTTTCGGGGGGCGCGCATCCCGACGCTGTCGGAGGTTCTTGAAACCATCGGCCGCCGCCTGCTGGTCAACGTCGAGCTCTCGGACTACGGAGGCGCACAGGATCGCTTGGTCGAGTTGATCGTGGACACCGTCCGGGCTCATCGAATGGCGGACCGCGTCCTGTTTTCGTCCTTCGACTCGGGGGCCTTGGCCGCGGCGCAGCGGATGGCGCCGGAGATTCCACGGGGGCACTTGTTCGGACCGACTCCGCTTGCCTATCGCGACCTGTTGCGGCGCAGGGTACCCGTCGCTGCTCTGCATCCGCACGAATCGCGCGTCCGCCCGGACAGGATCGCCGCCGCCCACCGGTCGCGCCGACGGGTGCATGTCTACACGGTTCTGGACGAGGAGCGGATGCGGACTTTCTGGTCGTGGGGCGTCGATGGCTTGATCACTGACCTTCCCGACCTGGCCCGTCGCACCCGCGACCAGAGATGATCCCCGAAACGTCGATTGACGTCGAGGCGGCCGAGAGGCGGATCCGGAGGCACATCCTTCGGACGCCGCTGCTCGAGTGGCCCGGTCAGGGATTGTGGTTGAAGTGCGAGAACGAGCAGCTCACCGGCTCGTTCAAGTTGCGCGGAGCGTTGAGCAAGATCCTTGGCTGCTCGGCGGAAGATCTGAGGCGGGGCGTGGTGGCGGCCTCCGCCGGGAACCACGGCATCGGCGTCGCGCTTGCGTGCCAGATTGCCGGTTCACACGCGACGGTCGTCGTGCCGCGAGACGTCGTCGAACGGAAACGGCGGGCGCTGGAAAGCCTCGGCGCGGCCGTCGTTTTGGCCGACGGCGACTACGGCGTTGCCGAGCTCGAAGGGCGCGCTCTGGCCGCCGCCAGCGGGGCGCTGTTCGTCTCGCCCTACAACGACCCGGATGTGGTCGCCGGCCAAGGGACGTTGGGACTCGAACTAGCCCAGCAGCTGACCCGGACCGGGAAGCCAGGCCAAGTTGAGGTGTTCGTACCCGTCAGCGGCGGAGGCCTGTTGGCGGGTGTTGGGTTGGGCTTGCGGCTGGGAGGCGCGGTCGTACGATTGATCGGAGTGCAAACGGAGGCCGCCCCTTACGTTCATCGTTTCTTCTACGGCGGGGATCCAGCCTCGGTCGTGGAAAGCCCGACGATGGCCGATGGGCTGGCCGGCGCCGTCGAAGACGGATCCATCACATGGGACCTGATCAAGCGAGTCGCCGACGACATCGTGCTGGTGAGCGAGGGCGAGATCGCCGCGGCGCTTGTGGAAATAGCCCGCGGGACGGGAATGGTGGTGGAGCCCTCGGCGGCGGTGGCGGTAGCCGGAGCTAGACGGAGCAAAGGTGACCGCAGAATCGCCGTGCTGAGCGGTGGCAATGTTGCCGGGGGTCTGCTAGAGCGCCTCGCTGCGAGATGAGGACGGTTTCACCGGCGACAGCCGGACCCCACAACCATCCCTCGTGTTGAGTTGTTCGTGGAGAGGGGCAGTCGCATGGGTCAACGGCCCGATCTGTCGCCGAGGTCGTAAGAAGGGGGCGGTATACTGGCCGCGTCATGAAGCAGCGGCTACTTGCGGCCTTCATGTTGGCCGGCGCTGTCCTCCCCGCCGGTTTTCCCCTGGGTCTCCCCTCAAGGACTCTATCGTCGGCTGGCGGCTCGCCGGTCCGGGGCCAAGCGCCTCCCGCCGACCGGGCGGAAGAGCTTCTGGCCGATATGGGCCCGGACGAGCGCGTAGGCCAGCTCTTGCTCATCGCCTTCGATGGAGCTGAGCCCGAGGAGCCCATTCTCGATTTGATTCGGCGCGGCCATGTATCCGGGGTGGTCCTGCGCGCCGCCAACGACAACTTCACGCCATCGCCAGGCACCGCGGCAGACATCGAGGCGTTGATCGACACGGTGCAGCAAACGCGCCTCAGTTCTTCGTCCACGGAGCCCACGCCCCAGCCGACTGAGGCGCCGACCGCCCCGGTCTATGTGCCACTCTTCGTCGCGCTGTCGTTGAATCGAGAGGGGTCGGCCGACCCCGAAATCCAAAGCGGTTTGAGCGAACCCGTCACGCCGATGGCTCTGGGCGCCGCGTGGGATCCAGCCTTGGCTGAGGATGCGGGAGAGCAGACCGGACGCGAGCTCGCCGCGCTCGGGTTCAATCTTGTGCTCGGGCCGTCCTTGGATGTTCTCGACGAGGCTTCGCAGGGAAGCCCGGGCGACCTGGGGGTGGAGGGTTTTGGGGGCGATCCCTATTGGGTCAGCGAATTAGGGCGGGCCTTCGTGCGCGGATTGCATACGGGTGGAGCGAATCGGCTAGGTGTCCTCGCCAAGCATTTCCCAGGCACGGGCAGCAGCGACCGCCCGCCCTCAGACGAAGTGGCAGCGGTTCGCAAGTCGATCGAGGGGCTGCGGCAAGTCGACCTGGCGCCATTCTTCAGCGTCACACTGGGGGTGCCAGGAGAAGATGCCTCGACCGTGGACGGCGTCCTCCTTTCGCACCTGCGCTACCAGGGGTTGCAGGGGAATATCCGTCAGACCACGCGGCCGGTCAGCCTGGATCGTTCGGCCCTGACTCAGATTCTCGGGTTGGATACCCTCCCGGCATGGCGCCTAGCCGGCGGGCTGATTGTGTCGGACTCGCTTGGGTCGCGCGCGGTACGCCGCTTCTTCGACCCGTCCGAGCAGACCTTTAGCGGCCCGCAAGTCGCGCGAGAAGCGTTTCAGGCAGGATCCGACCTGCTGCTGCTCGAGGACTTCGTCTCCTCCAGCGATCCAGATCAGGCCACGACCGTCCGCAAGACATTGGAGGCGTTTGTCACCCGGTACCGCGAAGACGTTGTCTTTGCCGAGCAAGTGGACGAGGCCGCCTTGCGGATCCTGCGTCTGAAGCTCCGTCTGTACGGCGGTCGCTTCAGCCCACAATCGGTCGTCCTGACGCCCGGCGTCTCCAGGCTTCAGCCGTCCTCGGCGTTGGCATTCCTGGTGGCCCGGAAGAGCGCCAGCCGGGTGAGCCCAGCGGAGCTGACCCCCGAGATGCTCGCGCTTGTTCCGACGGCAGGTCAACGGCTTGTCGTTTTCACCGACCTGATGGAATCGAAACAGTGCTCAGCGTGCGTGGCCGAAGCGGTCATTTCAGTGGATTCTTTCGAGCAAACGATCGCCGACCTTTATGGACCGCGAGCCGGGGGCCAGGCCCGGCCGTGGAATCTCACCTCCTTCAGCATGGCCGATCTGGCCTATATGCTGGGCGAGCGCCCCCCGTCGGACGCCGTCTTGTCGTTGGCCGACTCCGACAACGTAGGGGCCGCGTTGGATGCGGCCGACTGGGTGGTGTTCAACGTGCTCTCGGCGGCCCCGGCTCGATACGGGACGGATGCGCTCAAGCTGCTCCTCGACCGGCATCCGGAGCGACTGCAAGGCAAACAGATTGTCGTTTTCGCTTTTGGTGCGCCGTATCCGCTGGACGCGACGGACCTGAGCAAAGTTGACTTGTACTATGCGTTGTATGCGTCGGGTCCCTCGTTCGTCGGCACCGCGGCGCGCTTGCTGTATCAGGAGCTCAACCCGGAAGGCGATCCGCCGGTCAGTGTCCCGGGCGTCGGCTATCGTCTTCTGGATGGCTTGAGCCCAGACCCGGGTCAGAAGATCGGCCTACAGGTCCGTTCGACCGAGGCCGGATTGGAATCGGCGACCCCTGAAGCGGGGTTCAGCGTCGGCGACAACGTCTTTCTTGAGACGAGCGTTGTGCTCGATCACAATGGCCGAGCCGTGCCCGACGGGACGCCGGTGGAATTCAACATCACCTATCCCGGAGAGAGTTTGAGTTCCGTGCTGCAATCGACCACCTTCGAGGGTGTTGCCCAAGCTACCATCAGGCTCGACCGGACGGGCCTATTGACCATTCGGGCAGCCAGCGACCAGGCGCGCGTCTCAGACATTGTGCAGCTCGATGTCGAACAGGGTGTGCCAGCCTTCGCCACGGTGATTGCGCCGACTCCGGCTCCGACGTCGACGTCGGAGGCGACCGATACCGCCGTTTCGCCGGCGGTTCTGGCAGGGCAGGCGGGCGGATCCAACGGGGGCCTCGGTGCTGGAGGCGTGGCGCTGCCCGCTGGAGCCCTATTGCTCGGCCTGCTATTCGCCGGCGGAGCCGGAGGCGCGGGCTATTACCTGCTGAAGCGAAACGGGGCAGGCTCTCGCGACTCAATGCGAGCCACGGCCATCGGCGCCACCGGTGCGCTGCTCGGATTCAACTACCTGGCCTTGGGCCTTCCCGGAAGCAACGGCCTGATGCTCGATAACGCTTATCTGGCCCTGGCCCTATTCTGCGCTGCCGGCGGGGCGGCCGGCGTCTTCGCGGCGAGTTCCTGGTGGAAGCGCGGTTGGCAGCGCTAGGAGAGACTGGCCAGGATTGCCAGCAGCAGAACCCCGCCGAAAGCCAGTGCGATGCCTCGATCTAGCGGGGTCATCCGCGAGAGGAAGATCCTCCACGACCTGGCTGGGGGAAACGGCGCGGGGGAACCGGAGGGCGAGGCCATCAGCGCGTCCCTGAAGCTGGCTGCATCCGGCGGCCGTTGGTCCGGGTGCAAGCTCATGGCGGCCAGGACCGCCTGTTCGACTTCGCTGTCGATCGCCGGGTTCCATTGGCGGGGCGGGATCAGCGTCTCTGGACGCAGGAAGCGTTCTTTTGCTTCCGGTGGGGGATGGTTGGTCAGGAGGTGATACAGAGTAGCACCGAGGGCGTAGACGTCGCTGCGCGGCTCGGTGTGACCGGTGTCACCGCCGTATTGTTCGAGCGGGGTGTAGAGGGCCGTGCCTCGACCCTGGATGACGGTGACAGTCATCTCGTCGGGCAGCATTTGCTTCACCAGACCGAAGTCGACGAGTTTCACCAGCCCGGTGGGCGTCCGTTTGATGTTCCCGGGTTTGATGTCGCGGTGGATGACCGGCGGTTCCTGGTGGTGCATGTAGTCAAGGGCATCGAGCAGTTGCATCGCCCAGCCGACGACGACGGCCACATCCAAGAACTGCTGCGCCCGGCGAGCCTCGTCCATCAAGGACTTGAGGTCCTCTCCTGGAACGAAATCCATGACCAGGTAGTCCCGGCCGGCTTCGCTGAAATAGTCGGAGACCTTGGGAAGGTTTGGGTGATCGAGGCGGGCCAGCACCGACGCCTCCCGATAGAACTGCTCGCGGCTTTCCTCTCGAATCCTTTCCGGCAACTCGGCTTCGTATTCCACTTCCTTGACGGCACAGATGCGACCCGGCAGCCGGCCGTCCTCCGCCTGATAGATCGAGCCCATGCCTCCCCGGCCGATGACGTCCTGGATGACGTAGCGATCGCGCAGCGTAGTGCCGACGGCGAGGGTGGGAGACATCTCGAAGAGGCCTTCGTGGATGCGGGAGCGACTTCCGCCGTCCGGAGGTGATTATACTTGCGGGGCGCCATGCCACTGTGGGAGTCATGTCCGGAGACGAGAGCCCCACGCCTGAAAACCCGTACCTGATCGCTCAGTCAGGCCCCGATCAGGGTGAGCGCTGGGTGCTGCAGCACGACCGTCTGCTGATCGGCCGCGGCGCCGAATGCGACGTTGTGATTCCGGATCGACAAATCTCGCGGCAGCACGCCCGTCTGGTGCGAACCCCGCAGGGGATCGTGGTCGAGGATCTGGGCAGCAAGAACGGGACCCACGTCAACGGGTCGCGTATCGTCTCTCCGACTCTTCTCCAGGATGGGGACATCATCCAAGTGGCCTTCAGCCAGGAGTTGATGTACGTCGCCTACGACGCGACCTTGCCGCTGGAAGGCCCCGACTTCGGCCGCTTTGGTCGATTGAGGATGGACTCGCGGAGCCACCGGGTGTGGTTACGCGGAATGGAATTGTCGCCCCCGCTGTCGGCTCCGCAGTACCGCTTGCTGGAAGCGTTGTACCGGCAGCCGTCGCGTGTCGTTCCGCGGGAGGAGGTCGTCGGCCAGGTGTGGCCGGACGTGGCCGGCGATGGGGTTTCAGAGCAAGCGATCGATGCGCTCGTCCGCCGCCTGCGAGACAGGCTGGCGGAGGTTGACGCCGGCTATCAATACGTCGTCACCGTCCGAGGCCATGGATTCCGCCTCGACAACCCGGCGGACGAACCAGGCTGAGCGCGAAGGCTGCCAGGGCGAGGCGCCTCTGGCAGCCAGGTGGAGATGGCGGGAATCGAACCCGCGTCCGAAAGCCTCAGTCGGCGGACATCTACAGGCGTAGTCGGCCGTTTGAGTCTCACCCGGCCGGGGCGCGGCCGACGCGTCTCCGGTGGGGCCAGCCACTTGGGCCCGAAAGCCCTTCTTATCCGCAACCCGCGGCCAGTTGCGGGGCACCTCGGCGATCATGTGCGCCCTGGCTCCGCCCGCCGAGGAGGCAGGCCGGGCGCGCCCCTTGACGGGGCAGGCTCAGCGCATCGTCAGCTTACGCTGCGAGCGGCAGAGCCGCGTAGCTTGTGCGGTTGGCACTTAGCTGTTGCGCTGATTTAGCGAGCTCGGCGCCTCTCGGCCTGCAGTCCGTCGCCATCCGCCTCCGTCGAGACCGTTCATCCCCTCA
>DATEVL010000039.1:0-5193 GCA_035281845.1 Anaerolineales bacterium
ATGGCGATTGTGAGAAACCGGGTTTCTTTCAGAAACCCGGTTTCTAATGTAAAATGCGCTGCGCCCCGCCGAGATAGCTCAGTTGGTAGAGCACGCGACTGAAAATCGCGGTGTCGCCAGTTCGATTCTGGCTCTCGGCACTTCACCGAGTCCTCAAACGCGGAACACCCCCGGTGGGGGTGTTCTGGTTTTCCGAGAGCTGTAGCAACGAAATGGATGAAGGTTGCCTTCGATGTCAGGCCGTCTTTTGGCGCGAAGACCGGCTGGGTCGGGGCGGCTTCGCCTTCGGGGGAGCGCTGAGGTCCCTCAAGTACTCCTGTCGCAGCGTGTCGAGGGGAAGCAGTTGGTCGCTGCGGTCGGCGAAGTACCAATGGTCCCATCCGTTGCAGGGACTTCCGTTGGACAACTTCTTCCCCAATTGATGGATCGACCCAACCTCCTGGCCAAGTCGGAGGCGTCCGTCAGAGCGCAGGCGCGCCGCCCGGCGTCGGTCTCGCCGGAAGAAGAGGGGTTGGCCGACAGAAAGGCGACCGTTGGCAATCAATTCGCCGACCGATACTCTCGGACGAGGCGGACTCTCCCCCGCCTCAAACAGTTCGGGGTCGTCGGCCGCCGGCTCGGTGCGGGACAGGCGTTCTCGTGCCACCGCAACGTAGGAGGCTTCACGCTCAATCCCGATCCAATGACGCCGAAGGCGCTTGGCCACGGCACCGGTGGTCCCCGTTCCGAAGAACGGGTCGAGCACGATGTCCCCCGGGCGTGACGAGGCAAGCAGTACCCGCGCCAGCAGCGCCTCCGGTTTCTGGGTCGGATGAGCCCGTTCTCCACCTTCGGCGCGTAATCGCTCGCCCCCACCGCAAACCGGCAGCACCCAATCGCTGCGCATCTGCAGATCATCGTTCCACGCCCGCATCGCCTTGTGATTGAAGAAGTACTTCGCGCCGCGCGAAGTGCTGGCCCATATCAGAGTCTCGTGGGCATTGGTGAAGCGAACTCCTCGGAAGTTCGGCATCGGGTTCGTCTTGACCCAGATGACGTCGTTCAAGACCCAATAACCCAGGTCCTGGAGAATCGCCCCGACCCGGTAGATATTGTGGTACGTACCGATGACCCACAGCGACCCGCTCGGTTTCAGGACGCGTCGGCAAGCGTTCAGCCAACTTCGGGTGAACGCGTCGTACTCGGCAAAGCTGGCGAAGTGATCCCAGGCCTCGTCGACGCCGTCGACCCGAGTCTGGTTGGGGCGCCACAGTTCCTTCGACAACTGGAGGTTGTAGGGTGGATCGGCGAAGACCAGGTCGATGCAGCCTTCCGGGAAGCCAGCCAGCAGCTGGAGGCAGTCCCCGTGAAGCACCTGATCGAGCGGCAGGCTGGATGACGAGGTTGCGGTGACACCTCTCGGTTGCCGTCGGGCGGCGGACGCGGGACGATTCACCACGGACTATTCCCCACACGGTCCGACGGAGGACCAGCCGGACGGGCTTCGTTCGTAGCACTCGCAGTAATCCGTGTCCGCCGAAGGGTCGCTCGGGCCGAGGAATACGAAGCGGACCTTCGTCAGCGCGCAGACCTCCTGATCCGTCGCGCCAGGCAGCGGCCGGGTCGTCGAGAGCCCGAGCCCACCCCTTTCGGCTTCCCGCAAGAGCCAGAGGCGCGTGACGCGAAACGGCTCGGGAGAATAGGCCAGCTCACCGCGGTCGTTGATCCACAGGGCGAGGAAGAAAGCGCCGGCGCACAGGACCCCGACCAGGATGCTCAGCAGGCAACCGACAGCCGGCGTGAAGGGAAGGCGGTCGTCTGCCGTCGATGGCGTCGGCTGGGCCTGCTTCTCCTCCATGGTCCCAAGTGTAGCCAGGTTGTCAAGCCGGGACAACGGGTCTACAGAGCAAGTAGCCGCCGGTGGGCTGGCGGCTAGTGAAGGGCGCGACCAAAACGCGCCTACGGCCGGAGGACGACGAAGTTGTCGAAGAGGATGTCGGTTCCTGTTTCGGAGAACGTTCCGGCAATGAGCCCGACGTCGCCTGTGGCGAAGGCGGAGTCATTGGTGGAATAGACCAGTTGCCCATTGGCGTAGATCGACAGCTCGTCCCCAATGCAGTCGGCGCGAATTCGGTTGCTGGCGTCGCCCTGATGGACGGCGTCCGTCGCGGGCCAGCCATCCGTCCCCAGGGTTTCTCGGACGCCATCGGCGACCTTGGTGATCGAGTAATAGCCGTCGCTGCTGACCAGGAATCCGTAGAAGTTGTCGACGTCCTGGTAGCGGCAGATGACACCGAAGTCGTTGTCGTCTGGCCCGCCGACTTTCGTCGCGTCCACTTCCACCCGAACGTCGCCAAAGGAAAGTCCAGGGTTCGCCCAGTAGTCGCGATCGGCCTGGCCGACGAAGATACGGTAGGCGCCATGGGCATAGTTGGTGACGCCTTCTTCGGCCTCGACCTGGTCCCATCCACTCGAGGTGTCGGAGAAATCGTCCTGGAAGAGGACGCCCTGTCCCAGGCCCGACTCGATGACGGGGTCAACTTCGCTGCCATCGATATCGGGGCCGGAAACCAACGAACAGGCGAGGGACAGGACGAGCAGAGGCGCAGCGAACAGGGCAAACGTGCGCAGGGGTTTAGCCATGGGTCTCCTAAGGCAGACGGTGCCGGTCGGGGGCCAGGCCGGCGGGCGGACGACTGCCAGATTTAATGAGGAGGAAGTGTATCCGGAAAGGCACGAATAGGAAGGCGAACCGAGGTACCAACAGGGACACGGGTCCTTCGGCCGGGGTTCCTTGACGGCCGCTAGTGGCCAGGGTATCCTTGAAAGAACTCGCGGGCGTGGTTCAGTGGTAGAACGTCTCCTTGCCAAGGAGAAGGTCGTGGGTTCGAATCCCATCGCCCGCTCTGGAAAAGCTGTCAGCCTTCAGCTTTCAGCAATCAGCCAGAACGCCCCAGCCGAGGGTATTGCTGATAGCTGACGGCGGAAGGCTGACGGCTATTTCGGCGACGTAGCCAAGTGGTAAGGCAAGGGTCTGCAAAACCCTCATTCGTGGGTTCAAGTCCCACCGTCGCCTCCTGAATCTCTGAGTCTTTATTCGTGGGTTTCCCTCGCGGAGCCTGCCCTGAGACGACTCGAAGGGCTCGGGACTTCGTCGTGCAGCACCCCACCCTCGCCTCTTCAGAATAGCGGTCAAAAACCAGTCCCCGGGGCCGTCGAACGTGGCCGGACGCTTCCCGATACCACTGGCTTGATCGGGCTCAACGGGCCAATCGCTGCGACGGCAGAGATCGTGATCGCCGCGCGCGAGAGGAGCAGGCCCGCTTTACCTGTCGCTCCGCGGCACGATGGGCGTGCCCGGCGCCACCGAGCGGGTCGCACGCGCGCCGCAAGCCGATGGCCTTTGGGCCGCGGGGGGGGCCGTCATCATACCTTTCTTGATCCGTTTTGAGGTAGGATTCTGCAGGTTGCTCCACTTCCCTGTGCCCAGATGCCGCCGACAACGCGCCATGGGTCCTGGTGGGGAGACCCTCGGTTTGACCCGTCGTCGCATCGACCTCCGGCAACCGAAATGAAACCTATGCGTGGTCCCCGAGCCCATGGGGAAATCGATGAGAAGCCGGTTCGGGCGCAGGTTGAGCCCGAGGCCCTTGCGACTCAGGGCACGCGTGTCCTATTGTCGGCTTTCGAGTTCAGCCAGGAAATCGTCGCCGAGCTCGACTTGGCCCAGTTGATCCAGTCGGTCACCGACCGCGCCCTCGCCCTGACGAGTGCCAAGGGCGCCGCCCTGTGCCTGTTGGAAGACGACGGCCTCCACCTGCGGCTCGCCGCGACGAGCGGAGAGTGCCGGCCGAGCGGAGACAGCCTACCGTACCAGTCCATGGTGCCCGCCGGCCGCGTGATTGGGGGAGGCGAGACCGTTGTCGTCGATGCTGCGTGCGCGTTGTGCGGTTTCCAGCGGGCCCACGTCCCCGGGCTGTGCGCCGCGGCGCCTCTGAGAACCGGCGAGATCACCCTCGGCGCGCTGTGCGTCGTGCGCGGCGACAGGCGTGCTTTCAATACGGACGAGACGCTGGCCCTCACCCTGCTGGCGAACTCGGCCGCGATTGCGATCTCGAACGCACGCCTGTCCGAGGCCGGGCGCGCTCAGGCGAAGAGGGCCGCGGCGCTAGCCGAACGCGAACTCTTGGCGGCCGAACTCCACGACGAGCTGGCGCAAACGCTGAGCTTCCTCGGACTTAAGATCGAACGTTCCCTTCAACAGCTCGACGAGGGACGCGCCGCAGACGTTGTCAGCGAACTGGCGGCGATGCAGACTGCCGTCGCCTCGGCCTTCGCCCAGGTTCGCGCCGCCCTCACCGGGCTGCGCGAGCCCGAGCCGCACACGACTAATCTGCGCCAACGGCTCGCCGACGGCCTCAAGGATTTCCGCCGCGATTGCGACATCCCGGCGGAGCTGGTGATCGGCGACGAGTCGGCGCTGGCTATGACGGCTCTGGCACAAGCGCAGGCGGTCGCCATCGTGCGCGAGGCCCTGGCCAACGCCCGCCGCCACGCCGGCGCCCGGCAGGTCCGCGTCGTGGTTGGCCGCCAGGACGGCCAGGCCCGGATCGCCGTCGAGGACGACGGGCGCGGCTTCGAAACCGGATCCGTCGCCGGAGACCATCACCTCGGTCTGGCGATCATGCGCGCCCGAGCCGAGAGGCTCGGCGGCCGGCTCAGCATCGAATCGAGCCCGGGCGCCGGGACGCGCGTCACCGCCTGCCTGCCCCTGATCCCTCTGGACGATAAGGAAGGAGAGGCGGCGTGACGGCCTCCCGCATCCTTCTGGCCGACGACCACGTGCTGTTCCGCGAGGGCCTGGCCGGCCTGATCCGCTCCCAGAGCGATCTTCAGGTTGTTGGGCAGGCCGGCGATGGCCTCGAAGCCCTGACCCTGGCGCGGGATCTCCAGCCCGACCTGATCGTCATGGACATCAAGATGCCGGTTTGCGACGGCCTGGAGGCCACGCGCCTGCTCCGTGGGGCCCTGCCCGACGTTAGCATTCTGATCCTTACCGTTCACGACGAGGGTGAGAAGCTGTTGGAGGCCGTCAAGTCCGGCGCCAATGGCTATCTGTTGAAGAACATCAGCTCGGCCGAGTTCCTGGATGGCGTCCGCGCCGCGCTGGCTGGCGATGCCGTGCTTCCACCGCGGCTCGCTTCGCGGTTGTTG
>DATEVL010000040.1:0-3425 GCA_035281845.1 Anaerolineales bacterium
TACACGTTACACCGCCGCCCCAAGGATAACTTGCCTGGCGGCCCCCCGCCGGCCAGTGGTACTCGTCTCCTACCCCGAGTTCGTAACGCCCGGCGCCTCTCCCCGTTTCCCGGTGTAGGCAGACGCGGTACGCCTTGCCGCTAGTGCCGGGAGGCTGGAGCATGAAAGCACATCGTCTCGTCACAGCGATCCTGCTGATCGGACTGCTGGCGGCACCGGTGAGTGCCCTGGCGCAGGACGGGCTCACCGTTGAAGTCGTCGCCAGCCAGACATGCAGTCTGGCTTCGTTCGAAGTCCAGGCCTCCGGCGGCCTGGCGCCGTTCACCCTGGAATGGGTCTTCGGCGACAGCGAGGCTCAGGTCGATAGCAGCGTCGCCGTGTTCCCCTTCCTGACGACACACGACTATGCCACGGGTGGCGAGTTCGCCTGGACCCTGACCCTTTTGGACTCGTCCGACCCGGCGCTCAGCGCCGAGGCCGGCGGAACGCTCATTCTTGGACCGCAGGTCACACTGACCAGCGACATCTTCCCGCCGCTTCTGACTCTGGAAGGCGGCGCGGCGACGCTGAACTTCACCGCCCAGGTGACCGCCGGTGAGCCGCCCTTCGCCTATGCCTGGGACCTGGATGGGGACGGTGTGTTCGAGGCCGGTGCCGATACGGCCGCTTTCACCTACACCGCCGGCGGCAAATATCAGGCGGCGGTCCAGGTGACGGACAATTGTGGGCTGACGGCCACCGCGGTCTTGACCGTGGTCGTCGTCGACCCGGAGGCGCAAGCCTGCCATCCGATGGCCCAGCGCATCGCCGATGGGGTCAACAGTCTCTTCCCAACCCAGGCCGGGCAACTCTACACCTGCGAGGACATCTTCGCCATCTTCCAGGGCTCGCTGACCGGCAACAACTTGGGCTTTGGGCGGATGTGGCACGCCTATAACCTGGCCCTGACGATGGAAGATCTCACCTGGGAGGAGATTCTCCAGTGGCAACTGGACGGGAGCGGCTGGGGACTCCTGACTCAGCTCGACCGATTCTCCGAGACCCTGACCGACGTCGGCTTGCGCGAGCTGTTCGACATGGTTGTCAGCGGTCAGGCCACGGTTGGCGACATCCGTACCGCCGTGGGTATGGCGACGCGTTTCGAGGCCGACTTCGGCGAGGCCCTTGCTCTTGTGCAGGGCGGCGCCAATCCCGGCGAAATCGGCCAGATGTATCGCACGGCCTCCGATCTCGGCATGGATCTCCCGGCGGTGCAGGGTTACCTGGATCAAGGCCTGTCGCTTCCTGAGCTGCGCCACGCAGCCCGGGTGGCGGAGCAGGGAGGTACCGACCTTGATACGGCGACCCAGGCTCACCTCGATGGCCTGAGCTGGGGCGAGATCCACCAGGCGATGCGGCTGGCGGAAGACGGCGGTGATCTCCCTTCGATCCTGGAGGCTGGGGTGCAAGAGACACGGCGCCTCGAGCAGCAGGAGCGCCAGCAGGAGCGGGAACAGAACCGACCTCAGCAGCAGGCGGAACAGGACGCACGCACGGCGGCCCAGCTGGCCAGGCGATATGGAATCGCCGTCGAGCAGGTCCAGGCGCTTTTCGACGGCGCGTGCGCCGGCGACTGGAGCTGCGTGCAGACGACGCTGCGGGAGCAGTCCGCCGGAGGGCGCGGCCAGGGAGGCCGCCCCAAGTAGGCTCCCTCGACGCTCCCGCTTGACGGTTGCACGTCCGACCCGGCTGCAGACTCTGCGGCCGGGTTCTTTTCCCCAACCGCTGGGCATTCGCCCGCACCGACAGTGCGCCTATTCCGGCACCGCCCTAACAATTCGGTCAGAGCGCACCCGCGCGTTCATCCATTGGTTCCCGGGCCGAACGCGCTAGGCCAAAGGCAGCCAAATTGTGAAGGCCGTCCCTGCTTCCAGGCTGCTCTCGACGTCGATCCAGCCGTTGTGCCGTTCGACGATCTCCTTGCAGATCGGCAAACCCAGACCGGTGCCCGCCTCGCCGGACTCGAGCCCTGCGCGGCCACGGTAGAAGCGCTCGAAGAGATGCGGCAAGTCTTCCTCCGGGATGGCCGGTTGCGTGTTGTGGACCCGAATAGCGGCGCAGCGGCCGCGGCGGGTCTCGTCGACCCGGGTGCTGACCGTCACGACGGCCCCGGCCGGCGCGTAGTTGACCGCATTTCCGATCAGATTCGTGAGCACCTGGACCATCGGGTTGAGGGCGATGGACACCAGGGGCACGTTCGGGTTTGGTTCGTGCCGGAGGTCAATCTGTTTGAGATGGGCGTGCGCCTCCTGGGAGGCCGCCACCGGGGCAATCAGCGCGTCCAAGACCTGTGGTTCGATGTCGAGGGCGGCGGTCCCACGCTCCAGACGTGACAGCGTCAGCAGGTCTTCGATCAGCCGATGGAGTCGGTTGCCTTCGCCGCGCAGGATGCCCATGTACGTCAGGCGGCGATCTTCGTGCCGCGGCTCGGCGAGAAGGTCCAGGTAGAGCAGGATGTTGGTGATCGGTGCGCGGAGTTCGTGGGAGACGTTGGAGACGAAGGCCGTCTTGAGTTGGTCGAGCTCCTGCAGGCGCGCGTTGGCGGCCGCCAGGTCCGACGTTCGTTCCGCCACACGTTGCTCGAGGGTCTCCATGACACCGGCCCGGTTCAAGGCATTGCCGGCCATTTCGGCGATGGCGGTCAGCAGACGGACTTCCTCGTCTTCAAAGGGAGTCTCTCGGGCGGCGAAGATCGCCCCGATCTTCTTGTCGTGGCTGACGAGCGGAACTCCTGCGAGGCACTTCAATCCCAGGAACAACTCCTTTCTCAGGACTCGCTCCTCCCGGCTGGCGTCTGTTGTCACGAAGGCGCGGCTGGAACCCAGAATCTCCCCCACCAGTCCTCCCGGGACTTTCCTCCGCTCCCCTACCAGGTCGGCCAGGGCGCCACGACCGGCCTCCATCTGAGCTTCTTCTTCGGACACGAGTAGGTAAATCGCTACATGCGGGGAGGAAAGCAGGTGCGCCACTTGTTCGACGATGATCGGCAGCATCTCCGCCCGGTTGGCGGCGGCACGGAGAGCGGTCGAGGCAGCCGTCACGCCTTGCAGGTAGTCCGCCCGGCGACGCGCGTCCTCCAGCAACCGGGCGTTCTCGACGGCGATGGCCGCCTGGTCGGCGAACATCTCCGCCAAGCGAATCTCCTCGGGAGTGAACGGGCCGGGCCTTTCCTTGTCGGCAGCGTGCAAGACGCCCACGATCCTGCGCCCGAGGGTGAGGGGCACCGCTAGCACGCGGCGGAAGCGCGCCCGTTCGAAGGTGGCGGAGCGATCCGGCCAGTTCATGTAGTCCTCGGTGAAGACCGTTCGACCGGACTCCAGGGCCTTGCCGGAAAGCGCCTCACCCCGACGCAGGGTTGTGCCCAGGTATTCGGCGAACATGCCATG
>DATEVL010000041.1:0-4954 GCA_035281845.1 Anaerolineales bacterium
TCCATCGATCCCACATGGCCGACGATCGGCGACTCCCCGACGCCGAGACCCGCCCCGGCGATCTGCGCACCGTCCACGCCGCCCGAGAAATCCTCACCGGCGAGCCCCGGCGTATCAGTCTGGTACGCCTGCTGCCCTTCCTCGGCCCCGCCTTCGTGGCCAGCGTGGCCTACCTCGATCCGGGGAACTACGCCACCAACATCGCCGCCGGCGCCAAGTACGGCTACATGCTTCTGTGGGTCGTTGTGGCCTCGAATCTGGTGGCGATGCTGGTCCAGACTCTTTCCGCTAAGCTCGGCATCGCCACCGGCGCCAACCTGGCCGAGCATTGCCGCCAGCACTACCCGCGCCCGCTGGTGCTCGTCATGTGGGTGGCGATGGAGCTGGTGGCGATGGCCACCGACCTGGCCGAGTTCCTGGGGGCGGCGCTCGGCTTCAACTTACTTTTCGGCATCCCGATGTGGGCCGCCGGACTGCTGACGGCCATCGCCACCTTCCTGATCTTGAGCCTGGAGCAGTACGGCTTCCGTCCGATCGAAGCGGTTATAACGGTCATGGTCGGCGTCGTCGCCGTCTGCTATTTGGTCGAGACCGTGCTCGATCGTCCCGACTGGGGTGAGGTGCTCCAGCACGCCGTGGTACCTCAATTCCAGGGGCCGGAGAGCGTCTTGCTGGCCGCCGGCATCCTGGGCGCAACGGTCATGCCGCATGCCATCTACCTGCATTCTTCGCTGACGCAGGATCGGATCGTCGTTCGTGAGCCGGCGCAGCTGCGCCGGTTGTTTCGTTTCGAGAGCATCGACGTGGTGGTCGCCATGGGGCTGGCCGGGCTGATCAACATGGCGATGTTGATCATGGCGGCGTCGACCTTCTACGACAAAGGTCTGACCGACATCGGCACGATCGAACAGGCCCACCTCACCCTGGCGCCGCTGTTGGGACCAGCCGCCAGCTGGGTGTTCGCCCTGTCCTTGCTGGCCTCCGGCCTGTCTTCGGCCACCGTCGGGACGATGGCCGGGCAAGTGATCATGCAAGGCTTCACGCGGCGGCGCATCGCTCCGTGGATCCGGCGCCTGGTGACCATGCTGCCGTCGTTGATTGTGATCGCCCTCGGGCTCGACCCGACTCGTACGCTTGTCCTGAGTCAAGTCATCCTCAGTTTCGGTCTTCCCTTCGCCGTCATCCCCTTGATCCACTTCACCCGGCGGAAAGACATCATGGGCGTTTTGGTCAACCGGCAGCGAACGACGTTCGCCGCCAGCGTGGCGGGAGCCTTGATCGTGGCGCTCAACATCTTCCTGATCGTCCAGATTCTCCGGAGGTAGGGAGCCATGTACCGGCGTCTCCTTGTCCCGTTGGATGGCTCGCACCTGGCGGAAGCGGCGCTTCCGGCGGCGCGGCGGTTGGCCGAGAAGCTGGGAGCATCGCTGACCTTGCTGCACGTCATCGAGCGCGATGCCCCGGAGCGAATCCATCACGACCGCCACCTGACGTCCGCCGAAGAAGCGACGGCCTACTTAGAGGACACGGCCCGCCGGCTCCTGCCGGGCGTCTCGGTTCAAACCCACGTCCACACCGCGGCCGTCACCGATGTTGTCGGCAGCCTCCTCGACCACAGCCGGGAAATGGAGCCGGATCTCATCGTCCTGTGCACTCACGGCCGAACCGGCCCGCGCGAATTTCTCTATGGGTCGATTGCCCAACAAGTCGTAGCCCACGGGGAGGTCCCGGTGCTGCTGGTACGGCCGGGCCCGCCGCCTCCGGAGGATCTCCTGAGCGGTCCCATCGTCGCCCCCCTCGACGCGGAACCGCCTCATGCGAGGGCACTGCCGACGGCGGTGGAACTGGCGCGCCCGTTCGGGGTGTCTATATGGTTGGTGATGGTCGTCCCGACGACGAGCACCCTGGTCGGCGCCGAGGCGGCGACGGCCCGTTTGCTCCCTGCCGCCACTCGCGCTGTGCTCGACATCGACCAGGAAAGTGCGGAGGCCTACCTGCGCGAGCGGGCCGCCGAGCTGCGCTCTTCGGATGTCGACGTGGACATCGAAGTTCTCCGCGGCGACCCGCCGGCCGAGATCGTCCGGATGGCGGAACGGATAAGCGCCGGCCTGATTGTCATGGGAGTGCACGGCGCGCTCGGGACGCGTGCCTTCTGGGATCGAAGCGTCCCGCCGAAGGTCTCCGGGCACACCTCGATCCCCGTGCTGCTGATCCCGATTCGCGAGCGCTAGGGTTACCCCCCTGTGGTCCCCCCTAAAGGGGGGACTCCGGGGGGCATGAGCTGCCCCCCGTACCCCCTGCAATGGCTTGAGCTCGACGGAGAGGAGGGCGCGCGCCTTGCGCAAGAAGTTGCCTCTGATTCGATATTTCTGCGGCGCCCGTGCCGTCGGTTTGAAACGCGTCCTTCGTCGATGAAGTATGTAAGACTCCGGCTCGCGCATGATGTGCGACCTCTTCGGCCGCGGAACCCGGCCATTGCGAGGCTCTCTACAAGTGACACCCCCCTGCAATGGCTCGAACTCGACGGAGATGGAGTCGCACAGATTGCGATCGATGGAGTCTTACGCTTGATTCTGTGAGGCCAATCTCGCCCCCGAAAATGAATGACTTTGGTGGGCCACATCACGCGTGCGCTTTCGAAGGAGGCTCACACCTTTGCGCAAGATCCGCTCGACTTCACTTGCGGAACCCGGCCATTGCAGGGGGTACGGGGGGCGGCTCGCGCAGCGTCCCGCCCTTGGCGGTCTGTAGAGACCGGAGCGCAGCGGAGGGATAGCCCCCCGGAGTCCCCCTAGAGGGGGACCATAGGGGGTGAAAGAGAGGAGGGAACCCTAATTGTGGTGCCTTGCTGAGCTCGCTTTTCGAGGACACCCGCAGCGGGGTGAACAGCTAACCGCCGACGCCGGCCGCCACCATCATCGCCGCGATCGCCGTCGCGCCGACGGCTAGCGCTGCCACCACCACCCGCGGCGCGACCTCCGGCCACGGCCGCTCATCGGTCAGGCCGGAGGGGACCCCGAGGATCACCTCGGGAGCTAGCCGGGGCCCGAAATAGGCGGCGCAGGCCGCGCCGGCAAGGAGGCCGCCGATGTGTCCCCAGAGATCGATCCCAGGGTTCGCGGCGCTGTAAACCAGATTGAGCGCGCCCACGATGATCAACTGGCGCAACTGCATCCCGCCTGCCGCCCCGAACAGGCCGCGGTGCAGATAGAGGAACATGGCCAGGGCGCCGAGCAGCCCGAAGATCGCTCCCGAGGCGCCCACCGACGGGTATGGATTGAAGGCCAGGCTGAAGACCACGCCGCTGATACCGGAGAGGAGATAGAGCGCCAGCATGCGCGGCGCGCCGAAGAACCGCTCGACCGGCGGGCCGAGAGCGAAGAGCGAGTACATGTTGACGCCCAGGTGTGCCAGCCCGGCGTGGAGGAAGACCGGGGTCACCAGCCGCCACACCTGGCCGGCCAGGATCGAGACGTTGTCCTTCGCCCCGAACTCGAGCACCTGCTCGAAGCCGACGAGGGAGCCGCCAACGTAGACCGCGACCGTGGCGATGATCACGCCAAAGGTGACGGGGGCGCGGCGCAGCCGCACAGCCCATGGCGTGGGCCTCGGCGGAGCGTTGGGAGGAGGGACGACCGTCACAGGCGTACCTGCCGCGGCCGACTGCGGTGGTGCTCGGCGTGGATGATGGCCAGGATCGTGTCGACCGTGCCGTCCAGCGCCAAGTCGCGGTTGACGACGGCGTAATCGAAGAGCTCGATCCGCTCCCCTTCCTGGCGCGCCGTCTGGAGCCGCAGCGCCAGGTCCTCGGGTGACTCGGTACGCCGCGCCCGCAACCGCCGCTCCAGCTCCTCCTCCGAAGCGGCCAGCAAATAGATCAGCAGCGCCTCCGGGGTCAGGCCGCGGATCGTGGCCGCGCCCTGCACGTCGACGCGCAGCACGGCGTCCCGACCGCTGGCCAACGCCTGCGCCAC
Organism: Anaerolineales bacterium; assembly: GCA_035281845.1. Taxonomy (GTDB): domain Bacteria; phylum Chloroflexota; class Anaerolineae; order Anaerolineales; family E44-bin32; genus DATEVL01. The sequence continues at coordinate 3,975 of DATEVL010000041.1, forward strand.
TTGCTGGCGAGGGATGCCTTTTTGATCGTTATAAACCAAAGCGTGCTCGAGCATCTCGCCGCGTTCGACCATGCGGTCGAAATCCGGGCGGGAGACGAAGACGTAATCCTTGCCTTCGACTTCATTCGGCCGGCGCTCGCGGGTCGTGGCTGTGACCACGAAGTGAAACGGCAATCCCCGCTCCTTCATCCGTCGCAGCACGGCGTCTTTGCCCACACCCGAGGGTCCGGAGATGACGATCAGCAAGGGGGCGGCCTGGCGTCGGAGAAGGTCTTCGTGCATGCGTGGAGGCCTCCTGCCCCCGGGGGCGCCCGCCCTCACCCCTTACGGTGCGCCGCCCTTGGCGCCCTGTCCCCTGGGGGCGCCCGAAGGGGCGTAGAGGGCGAAGGGGCGAGCGGATCAGTATAATCCAGGCGACTCTCGTGCCATGCCGATCTACGACTATCGCTGCCTCGACTGCCGCAAACGCGCAAGCCTGTACCTCTCGTACACCGAGTACGGCACGTCGGCAGTCGTCTGCCCGCACTGCGGCAGCGCCAATCTGAAGCGCCTGATCAACCGGGTGCGGGTGATGCGCTCGGAGGACTCGCGCCTCGATTCGATGGCCGACCCCGACGAGTGGGGCGCCATCGACGAGAACGACCCGCGCTCGGTCGCCCGCGCCATGCGCCGCATGGGCGACGAAATGGGGGAGGACTTGCCGGAGGAGTTCGACGAGGTCGTCGATCGTATGGAGGCCGGCGAGGATCCCGAGTCGATCGAAAAGGACCTGCCGGATCTGGGCGGCGCCTCGGATGGCGACGGCGGGGACGACGACTTCGACTTCTGAGGGGTCGGTGGCCAGTGGCGAATGACCAGATCGACATCCACAAGTACGCCGGCCTGATCTCCCTTCCCAGGTCAGCCGGGTTCTGATATAATTGGAGCAAATCGCACGGACCTCGGCGAGGGCGGCCGGGGTCTTTTGTTCCGGTGGGAGA
>DATEVL010000042.1:0-4507 GCA_035281845.1 Anaerolineales bacterium
TGTACCCCGGCCGGAAGCCGCCGTCGGCCATCCGCATCAGGCGCGCTTCGGGGTCCGTGGTCGAGACTTTCGCCGCTCGCAGGCTGCTCTTCTTCTTGTGGCTCTTCCTCTGGCGTTTCTCCAAGGTTTCCAGATGCTTCAAGGCTTCACGGACCCGGGCCGCCCGCTCCTGGCCGGCTCGCTCCTGGGCCGCCTGTCGACGGCCCGAACCCGCGGCTGGGTCGCTCTCCAATTCCTGCTTCATGGCGCGCAGGTGGCTCTCGGCTTCTTGCAGGCAGCGCTCCAAGCTCGGTGGGCCTTGGAACGAGCCGTGCCCGGCATGGGCCCGCAGACGCAACCCGTCCTGCGCTGTCTGCCGCAATGACACCAGGCCCTCGGCCATGAGCGCGGCCACACTCTCGGTCAGCATCCGATCCAGCAGCTGGCCGCGCTCCACCCGGAAGTCCGCCAACGTGTGGTAATTGACCGACACCCCGCCGCAGATCCAGCGGTAGGCATGGTGCTCCTGACACAACCGATCCAGCGCCCGAGCACTCCCCACGCCTTCCAGCGTCGCGTACAGCCAGAGCGCCATCAGGATTCTCGGGTCAATCGTATTCTGGCCAGGATGACCTTCCACGGCGCGGATCTTCTCGTAGAGTGGGGACAGGTCGAGTTGGCCGACTAAGTCCCACACCAGGCGCGCCGGGTGATCCTCTGCCAGCAGCCCATCCAAGTGCGTCGGCTGCATTTGCAGCTGCTCTCGGTTCGCCTGCTTCAGCCTCGGCTTCCCCGCACCCTCTTGCCCACGGAAGCCCTCCTCCGCAGCAGGAAGTTCAAACAGAGTCTCGTCCATCCCAGCCTCCGCCCGCCACCACCCCGAACCTACCACCAAAGGCGAATTCTGAGGAGGGCAGAGCTATTCGTTCACAGGCTCTTTAGGGGGGACCACAGGGGGTGACCAAACGAGGGCGCTCACTTTCTTCGCTCGATTTCCTCCGCCCACAACGTTTGCAGCGCCGCCAGGCACACCTCCATGTCGATCCCGGGCCCGAGCACGCCGCCCCACAAATCGCCGACGCGGGCGAGCCGCTCCCGCATCGTCTTGATCGTGAACCGCGACGGAGTCAAACCGGACTCGAGCTCCTCCCAGCGAAGGGGCGTCGAGACTGGCGCGCCGTCACGGGGCCGGATTGAATACGGCGCCGCCAGCGTCTGCCCGCGTCGATTCTGATAGACGTCGACGTACATCTTCCCCTTGCGGGCGCCCGGCACGCGCTCCAGGCTGGTATTGCCCGGGTGCCGGGCGTGTATGACGTGTCCCACCAGCCGCCCGAAGGTGCGGGCCTGCTCGTAGTCGTATTTCGCGCCCAGCGGGACATACACATGGAGCCCTGTCGCACCGGAGGTCTTGACGAAAGCCTCGGCGCCGATCGCCTGCAGGACGGCCTGCGTCGTGCGGGCGACCTCCATCACTTCGTCGAAACCCTGCTCGGCCGGGTCGAGGTCGACCACCAGGTAGTCGGGGTTCTCCAGGTTTCCCGTGCGCGAGTTCCAGGGATGGATCTCGATCGATCCCAGGTTGGCGACATACACAAGGGTCGCCTCGTCCTGACCTACCAGAAAGCGGATCACTTCGCCGCGCGACTCCGATTCGATCGGAACGATCGTCGCCCAGGTCGGCGCCTGCTCGACGTCCTTCTGGTAGAAATTCTTCTCGGCGATTCCGCCGGGGAAGCGGTTGAGCGAGAGCGGCCGGTCCTTCAGATAGGGAAGCATGACCGCCGCTACGTCGCGATAGTAGGCGATCATCTCCCCCTTGGTGTAGCCATCCTTCGGCCAGTAGACCTTATCCAGGTGGGTGACCATCACTTTGTGACCGCCCACTTCCATCGCCGTGCCGGCGTCTTCCGATCGCCCGAATCGCCGCGGCGCGGCCGGAGGCACCTCCACCACCCGCTCGCGCCGCGTCACCAGTCGCGGGTTCCGGTCGGCCAGGATCGACTCGTAAACTGGCTCGCGCAGCAGATTGTCCTCGGTCCACTCGATGAAGTTGACCGAGCACACGACGTGCGGCGAAACCCAGGTGGGCGCGGTATCCAGGTCAGGCCTGGTGGTGAAGGGGCACTCGGCCTGGGTCCATGGGGTCAACAGAGACTTGATCCGGTTTCGCTCGGCGTCATCGAACCCCGTGCCTACGCGCCCGGCAAAGATCAGGTCCTTGTCTTCATACACGCCCACCAACAATGCCCCGAAGGCTATCGGCTGCCCCCGCGGCGCAGTGAAGCCGCCGATGACGAAGTCCTGCTTGGCCCGTGCCTTCACCTTGAGCCAGGTCCGGCCGCGGGCGCCCATCTGGTACGGGCTGTTGCCATCCTTGCCGATGACGCCTTCCAGGCCGGCCTCGACGGCCTTGGCATACAGCGCCTCTCCCTCAGTCGGGATGGCCTCGCTGATGCGCAAGTGAGGCAGCTTGGGGAGGACTTGCTTGAGCAGTTCCTTGCGCCGGACGAGGGGCAAGCCGGTCAGGTCGTGGCCTTCGAGGTAGAGCAGGTCGAAGATGTAGTAGACGAGCCGGCCGGCGCCGGTCGTCCGGTAGTTTCGCAGCAGGCGGATCTGGGCCTTACCGGCGGTGTCGACGGCGACGATCTCGCCATCGAAGGCGGCTTCGAAGCCGATCTTCTTCAGATCTTCCACCACCGGCGGGAAGGATTCCAGGAAGTCGACCTGATTGCGAGAATACAAGCGAACCTGCTCGCGGTGGATCTCGGCGATGGCGCGGAAGCCGTCCCACTTGATCTCGAAGTACCAGCCCGGTCTGGTGAAGGGTCCGCCGACCAGTTCGGCCAGCATCGGCTGGATCGACGGAGGCCATGGCGCCGGGGGCGCGCCGGTCAGATCGAGATCGGTCAGGTTGACGCCGAGCCGATCGCCGCGCGGCCGCCCGATTTCTTCCTGGCGGATATCGGCCAGGCTGCGGCCGGTGCGGGCGGAGCGGTCCAGCTCGAGAATGTCGCGCGGCGTGGAGAAGGCGTCGCGGTCCTTGATCAAGAGCCAATTCTTTCCACCACCGTCTTTCAACCTCACCAGCGCGAACTGGCCCTCGAGCTTGGTTCCCTTCAAGACGATCTTGATCGTGCCCTTGTCCAGCCCGGCGTGGAAAGCCCCCTCCACCTGGGCGCGGCCGGCGGCGCCCGGTGTGGTGTAGGTGCCCTCGTCCCAGATCATGGTCGTGCCGGCGCCGTAGTTGCCCTCCGGGATCACCCCTTCGAACTCGCCGTACTCGTAGGGGTGATCCTCGACCAGGACGGCCAGGCGCTTCTCAGCTGGATCGAGGGAAGGACCCTTGGGGACCGCCCAGCTCTTGAAGACCCCGTCGAGCTCCAGGCGCAGGTCCCAGTGCAGACGCGTGGCATCGTGCATGTGGACCATGAAGCGCCCTTCGACTTCGCTCGCCTCCGGCTCACTCCGCTCAGGACCGCCGCTCCGCTGGGGGTGCTCGGATGGAGGCTCCGGCGTAAGCTCGAAGTCGCGTTTGCGATCGTAGTCTTCGAGGGACATGGGAAATCAGCCGTCAGTGATCAGCGTTCAGCCTTCAGCTCTTCCGGAAGGGCCGAGCCCTCAGGAAGGCTATTCCCGTCTGCAGCTGATGGCTGATTGCTGACTGCTGACAGCTACTCTTGCTCGCCCTTCTGCTGCTTGGCCTGCTCCAGGCTCTGGCTCAGCTTGGCGAAAAGGTCCGTCACTTCGATCGGGATCGGCGCCTCGGCCTCGGCTTCGGGTTCGCGACCTTCGATCTTGGCCTGGATGATTCGCTCGAGGTCGTCGGTGTAGGTGTCGCGGTACTCGTCCGGTCGCCATTCGCCGGTGAGCGTGGAAATCAGATTGACCGCCAGGTCCATCTCCTTTTCGGAGACCTCACCCGTACCCGGCAGGGTCAGCTCAACCGGCGGCCTGATCTCGCTGGCGTAGCGCATCTGGTTGAGCACGATGACCTGGCCCTCCGGCTTGACGACCCCCATGGTCTCCCGGTTGCGCAAGACGAACCGCCCGATTCCGACCTTGCCGCTGCGCTGCAGTGCATCCCGCAGCAGTGCGTACGCCTTCGCCGCGCCTTTGATCGGCTCCAGGTAGTAGGGCTTCTCGTACAGCTTGTAGTCGACCTGATCGGCGTCGACGAAAGTGACGATGTCGATCGTCTGGGTCTTCTTGACGTTGGCTTTCTTGAAGTCGTCTTCCTCGAGGATGACATACTCGCCTTTGCTGAACTCGTAACCCTTGACGATCTCCTCGTTGGGGACTTCTTCCCCGGTGTCGGCCGAAACGCGAACGTAGCGGATGCGGCTCTTGTCGGACCGGCGGAGCATGTTGAAGCCCAGCTCGTTGGTCTCGCTGGCGTTGTAGAGCTTGACCGGGATGTAGATCAGACCAAAACTGATAGCGCCGGACCAAAAGGATCTCATCAGGACCTCCCCGCCGTGGCGGATTGCTCAGAGAAACCGCATGATAACACGCCGCGTCGGGCCGC
>DATEVL010000043.1:0-3527 GCA_035281845.1 Anaerolineales bacterium
GAATCCTCCGAGAACATCCAGGCGCTGGCGATGCTGATGACCTGGGCCTGCGCGGTGGTCGACCTGCCGCTGGGGGGCAGCATGGGCGGCGTGGCCTGCGACCCGCACGATCTGAGTCCGTTGGAACAGGAGCGGCTGTGCCGCGGCTGGGTGCGCCGGGTGGGCCCCAACCTCGGGCCGGCCTGGGACGTTCCCGGGCCGGATCTGATGACCGGCACCCGCCACATGCTGTGGATGCTCGACGAATACGAGACGCTCCACGCAACCCACAGCCCGGGGGTCGTCACCGGCAAGCCGGTCGGCCTCGGTGGCTCGCTCGGGCGCGAGGAGGCGACCGGCTACGGGGTCATGATCACCGTGCGCGAGGCACTGCGCGATCTCAAACTCGATCCTGGCGAAACTCGGGCAAGCTTCCAGGGATTCGGCAACGTGGCGCAGCACGCCATCGCCCTCTATCAGCGGCTCGGCGGCCGCGTGCATTGCGTCTCGTGCTGGGATCACCAGGACCGGGTGAGCTACGCCTACCGCAAGCCGGAGGGCATCGATCTGGAGGAACTGCGTTCGACCGCCAATGTGTACGGCGAGATCGACCGGCGCCGCGCGCAGAACCTCGGCTATGAAGCGCTCCCCGGGGATGCCTGGCTCGAGCAGGGAGTCGAAATCCTCGTTCCGGCTGCCCTCGAAAACCAGGTCACCGCCGACTCGGTCGCTCGAATCGGGCCGCAAGTGAAGATCCTGGCCGAAGGCGCCAACGGACCGACGACCCCGGATGGCGCCGCCGCTTTGCGGCAACGTGGTTTGCTCGTGATCCCGGACATCCTGGCGAACGCCGGGGGACTGATCTGTAGCTATTTCGAGCAGGTCCAGGGCAACATGAATTTCTTCTGGCGCCGCGACGATGTGCTGGGCAAGCTCGACGTACAGATGACGGAGGCCTATCTGGCTGTCCGCCAGCGCACGTCCACCGCCGCGCCCGATCTGCGCGACGCCGCCCACACGATCGCCGTCGCCCGCGTGGCCCAGGCCTGCCAGGAACGCGGCTGGGTGTGACCCAAGAGGCATGAGCGTGGCAGCACCTACCGGGGTACCGACCTCCTTCGCCGCCTTCGGCCGCAATTTCCTCGATCCGGCGACGCCGCTGATGCAGATCGGCCGCGGCGAATTGGGCGGCAAAGCGCGCGGCCTGGCCCACATCCGCGGCGAGCTCAGTCGACACCTGGGCGACGGCCCGTTTCGCGAGATCCCGCTCGACATCCCATCGCTGGTCGTCCTGGGCACCGACGTTTTCGACGCCTTCCTGCAGGAGAACGACCTGCGCGGAGTCGCCGCTTCCGACGAGCCCGACGAGCGCATCGCCGGCGCCTTCCTGCGGGCCGACCTGCCGTTCAACGTGCTCGGCGATCTGCGGGCGCTTGTCAATCAGGTCGACACGCCGCTGGCCGTCCGCTCCTCCAGCCTGCTGGAAGATGCGCTGCGCGCCCCGTTCGCCGGGGTCTATGGCACGAAGATGCTTCCCAACGGCCAGTACGATCCAGATCTGCGCTTCCGCCAGCTCGCCGAAGCCGTCAAGTTCGTCTATGCCTCAACCTTCGCGCATAGCGCCAAGGACTATCGGGCGGCCATCGGCCGGAACGACCAGGACGAGAAGATGGCGGTCATCATCCAGGAGCTCGTCGGGCGGCGTCACCATCTGCGCTTCTACCCGGAGGTCTCGGGCGTCGCCCGAACGTTCAATTACTATCCGATGGAACCGTCGGTTCCAGCGGACGGGGTGGTCAGCCTGGCCCTCGGACTCGGCAAGACCATTGTCGACGGCGGACAATGCTGGGCCTACTCCCCGGCCTACCCCAAAGTCGAGCCGCCGTTCGGGTCGGTCGAGAAGCTGCTCAAAGGAACGCAGACGCGTTTCTGGGCCGTGAATCTGGGCGATCCGGCGGCCCACGAGCCGGATCTGGAGACCGAGTACATGGTCCATGAGGACCTGCCCGTCGCCGAGCGCGACGGGACATTGCGTCACATCGCCTCCACCTACAGCCCTCTGTCGGGACGTCTCTCGGCCGGGGTCGGCTTCGATGGCCCGCGCGCCCTGACGTTCTCGCCCCTGCTCGTGCACGAGGAGATCCCTCTCAACCAGCTGCTGGTGGAGCTGATGCAGGCTTGCCAGGCGGCCCTCGGTTCCCCGGTCGAGATCGAGTTCGCCATGACTCTCGATCCGGCTCGCTTCGGCCTGCTCCAGGTCCGCGCCATGGAAGGCCCGCAGGGAGAGACCCAGGTCGACCCGGCCGATCTGGAAGGGGAGGGCATCCTGGTGGCCTCCGAGTCGACCCTCGGCAACGGGAGTCTCGACTCGCTGCAGGATATCGTCTACACCCGCCCCGAGACGTTCGAACTGACCCACACGCAGAACATCGTCCCGGAGCTGGAGGTGCTGAACCGCCGCCTGCTGCGTGCCCGACGACCCTACCTGCTGATCGTCCACGGCCGGTTGGGCACGACCGACCCGTGGTTGGGAATCCCCGTGCCATGGGGGAAGATCAGCGGGGCGCGGGTCGTCGTCGAGGCGACCCAGGCCAACGTGCGCGTCGAGCTCAGCCAGGGGTCGCATTTCTTCCACAACATCGTGAGCCTGGGCGTGAAGTATTTCAACCTGCCGATCACCAGTCGACATGCCGTCGATTGGGCTTGGCTCGACCGTCAGCCGATCGAGGAAGAGACGGCCTACCTGCGCCACATCCGCCTGCTGCAGCCCCTGACGGTCCGTCTCGACGGCCGCCACGGCCGCGGCCTGATCCGCAAACCGGTGGAGCCATGACCTCCGACGCCTCCAAATCTGTCGACCGGCTGCTCCACGATCTGCGCGAGCGCGCCAAGGAGTTGAACTGCCTGTACGAGGTACAGGAGATTCTCGGCACGCCGGGGATCACCATCGAGGAGATTTGTCGCCGTGTGATCGAAGCCCTCCCACCGGGATGGCAGTATCCGGACATCTGCCAGGCGGAGATCGTCTACGGTGAGCGCGCCTACCGTTCCGCCGGATTCCGCGAGTCCCCCTGGCTGCAGGGGGCGCCGATCATCGTCCAGGACCGGCCCGTCGGCCGGGTGACCGTTTTCTACACCGCCGAGCGTCCCGACGCCGGCGAAGGCCCCTTCCTCAAGGAAGAGCGCCGCTTGATCGATACGATCGCCGAGCAGCTCGGCTTCTACTTGCTGCACGAACAGCTCAAGCAAGTCTTCCACGAACAGCAGCAGGCCAACGGCAACCGCCGCGCCGAGTGGGCCGTTATCCTCGACCTGCTGCGCCGAACCGACCCGGCCCTGCTGACGCGCATCACGCGCAAGATGGTCAACGAGCTCGGTTGGAACGGCATCGGCGAGGTCGACCAGATCCTGGCCCGCGGCCACCCGGCCGATACCCCAGGCCAGGCCGGTGACGAGAATCGTCCATCGACCTCCCGTCCGACCGGAGATCTGCTTGATCTGAGCGACGAGATCTTCGCGCTCGCCAGCCGCCATCTATCGAGCCACAC
>DATEVL010000044.1:0-6788 GCA_035281845.1 Anaerolineales bacterium
GAGGACCTCGACCAGTGTGGCTTGACGATCTTCACCGACACGACGACACACGTCGGCTCATCCGAGTTTTCGTTCTCCCCGTTCCTTGGCCAGGGGATCGAACTCCCGGCGATGGCACCGGGCGAGACGATCCAGGTGCCGATCGCCCTCGAGAGGAAGTTCACCGAAATCACCCCGGCCATGCGGGACGCCGTGCTCGCCGCGCTGCAAGCCAGCGGAACCCCCGGGGGAGCGATCGGCGGCATGATCAGCGGCGCCGCAAGCTACTCCACGGGGAGCGGCGTCGTCAGCGGCGCAGACCTGATCACCTGGCTGGCCATGTACAACGGCGGCAGCCTCGAGGTGAAACTGAGCGGGTCACCGTTCCTGACGGTCGTCGACGGCGTCGGGAAGAGCTTGCCGTGCGTGGCGGAGGAGACGTGGTCCACCGGCATCCCGACGCCCTGACCGCCCGCCGGTCCGCTCTCTTGCGGGCGACGGGCCCGGCTGAGGAGCAGTTTTGATGACGAAGTGCTGGATCAACCTCATCTTTGGCGCCTCGGCGCTCGTCCTGGCGGGGTGCAGCAGCGGCGGCCCGCCCGCACCGCAAACCGCAATCCTACGGGACGATTTCACCGGCCCCGCGTGCCGCTTCGGCTCTCTCGAAGGGACAGCGTCTTTCGGCTACGGCTGCGCCGACGGCGAGTTCCGCGCCTGGATCGACAATGATCAAGCCGCCTACGACTTCATCAGCGCCCCCGCCGGCGAGACGTTCGGCGACGTCCGTATCGAAGTCGACGCCCGCTTCGAATCCGGGGTGGAGGCAGGCGCCTACCTCCTGTGCCGCGGCAGCCAGGCCTCGGGCAACTTCTATGTTTTCCGCGTGGGAGTCGACAGCTTGGCCGAGATCACCGATTTCCTGAGCGGCGAGGAACAGGTGGCCCGCCTGTTCCCCATGCCCGAGGGCGCCCTCCGATCCGGCACCAATCATCTTCGCGCCGACTGCATCGGAGACACCCTGTCGCTCTTCGTGAACGGGAGCTTGATGCTTGAGCGGTCGATCGAAGGAAGTGTCTACGGGACGGGCGACGTCGGCCTCGGCGCCGGAGGCGGATCGCAGGGCCTGAGCGCCGTTCGTTTTGATAACTTGGTCGTCACCTCGCCCTAGGGCGAGCCACACGGAGGAGAGGGATGCGCATCCATCGAACCGGACTCGGGCTTTCCTCACTGATGCTGGCCGCTCTGGCCTGCGGTCCGGCGGGCGGGGCAGTCAACTCTCCGACCTCCCCCGCTCCGACCCTGGCCGGACCCACGGCGGCGCCGGCGAGCCAGGCCACAAGCGCTCCCGCCTCGTCCGACATCGACGTCTCCTCCTACATCGCCTGCGAGATCGTCACGGCGCAGGACGTCGCCGATCTTGTCGGCGGGCCGATCTACCGCGAATTGGAGCAGGAACCGGGGCCCGGCTGTATTTACGAAGTCGAGGCCGGGCCGGACGGCTACGCCCAGTTCATCGTCTATGTCCAGCCGCCCAACCTGATCGAAGCGATGATCGAGACGCTTCCCGAGGAACTCGGCCAGCCCGTGGCGGGAGTGGGCGATGAAGCTTTCCTCGACTACAACGATGGGTCAGAGACCTACGACTTGGTCGTTCTCGTGCGCGGCCGCTTCGGCCTGGAGGTCATCGGCGAGGGCGAGGACTGGGTTCGGGGGATCGGGGAGTTGTTCCTGTCGCGGCTGGTGGGGCCGTAAGTTTCACCTGGGAACGAACTCGATACGGTGGAGGTATGAGATGAGGCGTGGCGCAACCGCAACGAGGGCTCTCGTCGTCATGGTCGGCGCCTCGCTTGCCTGCGGCTTGCCGGCGGCGGGCGGGGCACCGCCAAGGACGGCGTCTCCCAGCGACGCTTCCACTGAGGCCAGCGGCATCCCAACTCCGACTGCCACCAGCTCCCCGCCGGGCGAGTGGGTCGAGATCGAGCCGCCGCCTCCCGCCGGAATCCTCGATGCCCTGCAGATGGCAGTCGAGTCCGGTGAAATGACCTATGAAGAGTCGCTGGTCACCGGGCTCCAGATCCTGGCCGGCGAAGTCGAAGCGCAGTCCGTCTTCGCCGAGTTGCCGACCTCCATGGAAGGAACCGGTGTGCTCTTCGACGCTCAGCGCTACCTGCAGACCGGCGCGGACTCCGCCACCAAGGGCGAGATCGAGCGGCTGCTCCGCATCCTCGCTCCCCTTCCGGACGTTCTTCTTCCCTATTCGTCTCCCGAGGGCATGTCCCGGCGCCTCGGCGGAGGCCTATTGCGGCCGCGCTACGCAGAACAGGACTGCGCCCAACTGTACGCCGAGGGATTCCCTGCCGGATCGACGGCCCAGTGCTTCCTGTACAAGGAAGCCACCGTCGGGTCGAGCAAGATTCAGGTCTTCTACCCGATCACCACGCTGCCATCCGGATTCACGACCGCCTACGCCGACGCCGCCATGCAGGCGGTGGTCGACTCGATCAAGCAGTACGCCGCGCTGAGCCTCCCCGGCAAAGGGACGGTTCTGAAGAACGTCCAGGTGGTCTTTACTTTGCTGGAGAGCAAGGGGGCGGACGCCTTTGCCGTCGTCCCGACCGACCCGGGGCAGGAACCGTGTCAGGTGATCCTCTATCCCCTGGCGATCAGCAACAACGAAAACAAGAAGGGCGGTGTGCCCTCCACGCCCGGAGGCCCGCCTCCGGCCTACGCCCTGTTCCAGCAGACCGTCGCCCACGAGATGTTCCACTGCTTCCAGGTCTGGAACTTCCCCGCGCTATCGGCCAACGCCACGTGGGGGGTGAACGACTGGTGGGGGGAGTCCACCGCCACCTACTTCTCGAACGTCGTTTATCCTGCGACCAACGAAGAGTGGCGCTGGCTCAATACCTGGGGCTACAACTCGGGCAAGACCTCGCTGGCGTACCGCAGCTACGACAACTTCGGCTTCTTCCAGTACCTGGGTAACAAGATCGGCAACAATGGCATCCTAAGCCTGATTCAGTCGCTGGGCGCCGCCGCCGCCGGCGATGAAGCTGCCCAGGAAGCCCAGCTGGCCAAGTTCCCAAACATCCAGGTTCTGTTCGACAACTACGCCCGCGACTACATGGACGGCAAGATCGCCGACACCTCCAAGGCCCTGTTCCCCACCGCCCCCGCCTTCGTCCTTCCGGAGTACCGCCTCGATGTCCTGCAGGCCGAGACGCTCCATCTCGGCGCGCCGCCGTTCACTCTTATGCGGTACGGGCTGACTTTCGGGTCCGGGAACGAGTACAAGCTCGCCCCGACGATCACCGGCGGCGGCGGCCTCGACACCAGCCGCCCGCGGGATGTCGTCGGCGCCTGGGCCGATCTGCCGCCGACCATCAAGGCTTCGTGCGCCTTCACCAAGCACTACTTCCTGATGACCAGCACGCTGGCGCCGGGCGACCTGTTCAACATCGACCTGGGGGTCACGCTGGGCGATCCCGTGGGCTGCGATCAGTGTCTCATCGGCACCTGGGATATCAACCTCGATAGCTTCGCCGCCTACTCTGAGGCTCCCTTCGAGGAAATGCCCGGCTTCTACCAGTTCGACGCCGCCGGGGGATTGTGGCGCTACCGCTTCCGCGCCGATGGGACGATGCGAGGCGAGTTCGACTTCTTCTACACCTACAGCCTGCTCCAGGCAGGCGGCGAGTTCGGAGCCGACATCACTACCAACGGCAAGATCGACATCGACGGGACTGGGGAGGGGACCTACCTCTCGGATGGGCTCAGCAACCTGACCTTCAGCCTCGTCAAGGACAGTGTCAGCCTGACCGATGAGATCTACATCAACGGCCAGAAGCTCGATGCCAGCGTGTTCGGCTCGGTGTCGGGTGGCTACGGTTTCGCCTCAGGCGATACAACGGTGTACTCGTGCGATGCCGAGGCCGGCGAGCTCCTGATCAGCGTTGCGCCCCAGGCGAACCTGCCGCCGATCCAATACGACCGGGTGTCGACGGATCCGACGAAGCCGTAGGCGTCCGCCTTCTATCGACGCCACGCCTCAAGAGGTTTGCATGGCTCACCTCAGAACTCGTTCTGTCGCTCTGCTACCGCTGCTTCTGGCGGCCTGCAACGCCCCGACACCAACGATCCTTCCGACCCTGGCGGCGCCAGATTCCGTGCCCGCGGCGGTCACCTCAGCGCCGACGCGCATCCCGAACTGGACAATGCCCGATCACCGCATTGGAATACGGTCTGTCAACGGGATCGGCGAGCTTTTCGAGCGGGGGAGCGGGGAGCCCTTCGTCGTCCGCGGGGCCAACTATGCCTTCGTCCCGGTGGCCGGCGGTCGTTACGAACTCTTATTGCTCAAGGACGGCGTCTACGACGGAGTGCGAACCCGCCAGGACTTCGCCCGGTTGGCCGCCCTCGGCTACAACTCGGTACGGGTCTTCCTCGACCACTGCGCCAAGGGCCCCGGCTGCATCGGCGATGCCGACAACGCCGGATTGAATCCGGGCTACCTCGACAACATCGCCGACATGATGTCGGCGGCGCGCCAGTCCGGCCTTTTCATCCTGTTCACCTCAAACGACCTGCCCGATCAGGGAGGCTACGCCGAGGAGGCCAACGCCCAGTTCGGCGGCTCGTTCGGTGGCTACCGCAATTCCTACTACCTCACCCCGGCCGCGATCAGCGCCACACGGCGCTACTGGCGCGACCTTCTGACCGGCTTGCTCGAGCGCCAGGCCGCCTTCGACGCTGTGCTGGCCTGGGAGCTGGTCAACGAGCAATGGATGTTCGCCGATCAGCCGCCGCTCTCGCTGAACTCCGGCCTCATCGAAACAACAACCGGAACCTACGATATGGCCGACCCGGCGCAGAAGGAGGACATGGTCGACGAAGGGCTCATCCACTACATCGCCCAGATGAAGGAGGAGATTCTGGCCCATGACCCGAAGGCCCTAGTGACGATGGGCTTCTTCGCTCCCGAGATCGCCGCTCCTGGGTGGTACCTGCGGACGTCCCGGCTCCTGGCCGAGTCGGACCTCGACTTCTTCGACTTCCACGCCTACCCGGGCGGGCCTCCCTTGAGCGAGTACCCGACCCACTTTGGGATGGAGGGCTATACGGCGAAGCCGATCGTGCTCGGAGAGTACGGTCCGTTCCGGCATCACTACGCGACGATCGAGTCGGCTGCGCGAGCGGTCACGAACTGGGTCGCCGAGTCTTGTTCTCATGGCTTCGACGGCTGGCTCTACTGGACGTATTGGCCGGCCAACCCGGAAATCGACGATCGAACGTGGGGCCTGACGGACGAGAACGGCTACATGCTCGACTTGTTGGCTCCGGTGAATCAGCCCGATCCGTGCGTGCCGGCAGCGATTCCTGGGGGCAACGTCGCCTATGGCAAGCCGGTCGGGGCCTCCGCCTCGCTTCCTGCCGAACCGCCGTCAAACGCTGTCGATGAGAGTGCCGGCACTCAATGGGGTTCGGGCAGCGACGCGCCGCAGTGGATCGAGGTCGACCTGCAAGGTGCGTACCGGGTAACGGAAGTACGCTTGCTCGTGTCGCAGTATCCGGAGGGTCCGACGGTCCACCGGGTCTACTTTCGTCGCGCCGGAGTGTTGGAACGGATCCACGATTTCGCCGGCGATACCCACCCCGGGGACTGGTTGATCTTCTCCTCGCCGGTGCCGTCCGACGATGTCACGGCCGTCAGAGTCGAGACACTGAGCAGCCCGTCGTGGGTCGCTTGGTCCGAAATCCAGGTGTACGGCGAAACGACGCGCTGAGTTGATATGAGGGCGAGGCGTGGGCAATGCCGGCGTGAGAAGCTGGGCGTCGCCACGTGGCCGCCGGGTGGCAGGCCGCGCGGCAGGTCCAGCCTGATCTTAGGCGCGCCTGGCCTTCTCGGCGTCCTGGAGCAACCCGGCGGCGCTCTGTCGATTGGCCTCACCGCTGCCGCCCAGCATCTGCGCCAACTCCGCCAGGCGCTCCTCGGCGGCCAGCGGGCCAACGGTGGTGAAAGTCCGCCCGCCGCGCTGGACTTTCTCGACGCGGAAGTGCTGATCGCCGAAGGCGGCCAATTGAGGCAGGTGGGTGATGCACAGCACCTGGTGGTTGCGCGCCAGGCGCCACAACTTCTCCCCCACGACGCCGCCGACGCGTCCGCCGATCCCTTGATCGATCTCGTCGAAGATCAGTGTCGGCGTCTGATCGGCGCGAGCCAGGACGCCCTTCAAGCCGAGCATCAAGCGCGACGTCTCGCCGCCGGAGGCGATCTTGGCCAGCGGCTTCAACCCTTCCCCCGGATTGGGCGCCACCTGGAACTCGGCCTGGTCCAGCCCGGTGCGTGAAAAGGCCACGCGCCGGCCGTCGGCCGGAGCGCCGGTCGGTTCGTCGTCCCAATGCAGATCGACGGCGAAGCGCGCCCCCGCCATGTGCAGGTCCTTCAGTTCGGTCTCGATGCCCCGGCTCAATTTCCCGGAGGCCTCCCGGCGCGTCTGGGAGAGTTCTGAGCCAAGGCGCCCGAGGCGATCGAGGCCTTCGGCCTCTTCGGCCGCGAGCTCCGCGATCCGCTCGCCGGCACCGGCGATCGACTCGCGCTCCTGGCGGGAACGATCGAGGTAGGCCAGCACCCCTTCTTCGCTTTCGCCGTATTTGCGCTCCAGATCGTGCAGGGCGGCCAGCCGTTGCTCGACCTGCTCGAGCCGGCGCGGGCTGGACTCGAGCGAGTCGCGATAGCGGCGCAACCGGCGGGCGGCCTCGGCCACCTGCTCTTCCACGCCCTGCAGCTCGGCGGCCAGACTCGTCAGCGA
>DATEVL010000045.1:0-3535 GCA_035281845.1 Anaerolineales bacterium
TCATGAAGAGCATCCATCGAGCCTGCCTGGAGGCGGCGCAGACCTACGGTCGGCCGGGGGACTACCTGATGGGCGCCAACATCGCCGGCTTCGTCAAGGTCGCCAACGCGATGCTGGCCTACGGGATCGTCTGAGGGCTGAGCTTCCGGAAGCTCGCAGCTTCCGGAAGCTTATCCGGCCAGGACCCGACCTCCGAGATCTGACGTGGACGAGGCTCGCCCGTCTTCGCCGATCCCGGAGGTCGGCCGCTCTCGGGGGAATGACGTGGAACTTGATCCGGCCCTTGCCGACCAGATGGTGAGTCAGGCCGTCGCCGAATGCGCCGAACGGCACTTCGCCGGCGACGAACGCCGGACGCGCCTGGCGCTGCTGCGGGGCCAATGCGAACACTGCGAATGCGTACGCCAGGCCCTCGTCCAGAACGTCGCGGCTTACCTCGGTGAGGTTGGCGGATCGGTCAAGGCCGTCTACGCTTTCGACCCCCCGGCCTCCGAAGGCGGAGCGACGTCGATCCCGCTGCCGGCGGCGGCGGAGCCAGGCCCGCCCGAACACCACGGGATTCACATCGTGGTGTGGGTCGATCGCAAGAGCCAGGCCTTGCGTTCCCTGGCCGCCACGCTGGAGACCGCGCTGGCCGCCAGCCAGCGTAAGCTGGGTTGCCCCGTGGCCACCAACGACTGCTATCGCCTCGACATGGAGATCGTCGACGACCGAGAAGTGGCCGAGCAGCGCGGCTTCGGCCTGCTGATCGATCACCGCAACCTCGAGGCCCGCCCGGTCTGGGAGCGGACGGAAACGCCCCCGCCGGCCGCCGCGCCCGGTGAGGTTCGCGGCCGCTTCGCCCCGCCGGAGCCGTTCGACCCCGAGTTGATGCCCGAGGCGCGCCTGATCGAGCACGCCCTCGGCATTGAGCGCCTATCGCCCGAGGATCGCGCGCCGCTGGAGCACCACCTCACCGAACTCAAGGTGACGCTCATTCGACGCATCATCAGCGATCAGCTCGACTACATCAACATCGCCAAGCAGTGGCTGACCGTCGCCGACCTGAAAGAGATCCACCGTCACCGCATCGGTTTCGGCCGAATCGGCGGCAAGTCGGCCGGGATGTTGCTGGCCGGGAGCATCCTAGGCCAGGTGGCCAGTGACCGAGTGAAGGCATGCGTCCAGGTCCCCGAGTCGTTCTTCCTCGGATCGGACTTGATGTATATCTTCATGGCGATGAACGGGCTGATGCACTGGAATGACCAGAAGTACAAGCCGGAGGAACAGATTCGCGAAGACTATCCGGCGATTCTGAAGGACTTCGGGGACGGGGAGTTCCCTCCGGAGATCCTGACTGAACTGCGCGCCCTGCTCGAGCAGATCGGGCCTTATCCAGTCATCGTGCGCTCCTCCAGCCAGCTGGAAGACAGTCTGGGGACGAGCTTCGCCGGCAAGTACGACAGCCACTTCTGCCCGAACCACGCCGCCACCGAGCAAAACTTGGCCGACCTGACGCGGGCCATTGCCCTGACCTACGCCAGCACCTTTCGGCCTGACGCGCTGCTCTACCGACGGGCGAAGGGGTTGCAGGACTATGACGAGCGCATGGCGGTGCTGTTGCAGGTGGTGCAGGGGGAACGGTGGGGCCGCTACTACCTGCCCTTTGGCGCCGGCGTCGGTTTCAGCCGGAACCTCTACCGCTGGGCGCCCCGCATCCGCCGTGAGGACGGCTTCGCCCGGCTGGTGTGGGGCCTGGGGACACGCGCCGTCGAACGCGTCGGCAACGATTACCCGCGCCTGGTGGCGCTCAGCCACCCGACGCTGCTGCCGGACGACTCGGCTCAGGCGATCCGTTACTACTCCCAGCACTACGTGGACCTGATCGATCTCGAGGAGAACTGCCTGAAGACTCTACCCGTCGAGCAGGTCCTGGCGCCGCTCTATCCGTCGCTGGCCTTGCTCGTCCAGCGCGAAGAAGACGGCTTCTTCACCACTCCGCGCCGCCGCCTCGACAAGGCCGACGTGCCGCGTCTGGCCGTGACCTTCGATGGACTGCTGGCCAGGACCGCCTTCCCCGCGGTCCTGACGGAACTCCTGCGCCTGCTCGAGCAGCACTGGCACTCACCCGTCGACGTCGAGTTCACGTTGCATCCGGCCGAGTCGGCTCCGTCCGACGGGGGCGCCCGGCCTGTGCCGGCAGTGGGGATCTCTCTGCTTCAGTGCCGACCCCTTCCCAGCCTGGAGAACACCTACGACGTGCGTTGGCCGGCGCACCTGGCGCCGGGCGACACCGTCTTCGCTTCGCGTTTTCTCGTCCCCAAGGGATATCTGCCTGGCATTCGCCATGTGGTTTTCGTCGAACCCGAGAAGTTCTTCGCCCTGTCCCCGCGCGTGCGCACCGAGGTCGGCCGGGCCGTCAGCCGCCTCAACTCGCTGTTGCCTCCCAAGACCTTCTTGTGCGTCGGGCCGGGCCGCTGGGGGACGGAGAACTCCGACCTGGGCGTGTACGTCGGTTATGCCGACATCTGCCATGCCGCAGCGCTGGTCGAACTCTCCGGCGACGAGATCGGTCCGGCGCCGGAGCCGTCCTTCGGGACCCACTTCTTCCACGATCTGACCGAGGCGCGAATCTATTCGGTCGCCGTACGGCTCGACGTCGAGGGTTCGCTCTTCAACCACGATTTCTTCTACGGGACTCCCAGCTGTCTGGCGGACTGGTTGTCCACGAGCCCCGAGGTGGCTGGCGCCCTTCGGCTGATCGAGGTGGATGCTTGCCGCCCCGGCCATCACCTTGACGTCCTTATGGACGATGAGAGGGGCGAGACTTTGGCTTACCTGATACCGGACGGGTAATCCCCTCGGTCGCGTCCCTGGTGATGAAAACACGGCGGCGGCCGCTGACGGCCGCCGCCTCGTGGATTCTCCTTGAGCGCAACTCTCACTCGGCCGTGCCATTCAGGCTGAACAGGCCGGGCGACGACCGTCCATAGAGCTGCAGCGACAGGTCGTCCCCGCGAAAGACAAAACGCAGCGTCCAGGCATCGATGCGTCCGATCTCGTCGTAGTCGACGATGAAGGTGTCGTCCTCCGTCCATTCTCCACGGGCCCCGCCCAGCACGCCCTCACGAACCGGCCCAATGTGCAGGATCCCATCCAGGCCGACCGGGATCGTGCGCGCGCCCGGCTCGCCGCTGATCTCGAGATGCAGCGTGGCCTCGGAAGAGTCGTCAAACTCGAACCGGCCGGAAACGAGGTTGAGCGGATTGGGCCCGAAGGTGTAGGTCTTGCCCGATACCTCCCGCGCCATCGCAGGGAGCGGGGGAACCTCCCCGGGCATCGGAGCCTGGCTGATTTCGGCCCGTGCTGCCTCGAGCTGAGCCTCTCCCGTCGGATTGGCGGGCAACGGATGCTCGAGATCCCCGATCGCCGCACCCAGGTAGTCCGACACATCGGCCATATCATCGAACCCGCCGCCGGTTGTGGCGACAATCACGTTCAATCCAGGGTAGACCGTCACGAATTGCCCGCCTTTCCCGTCAGCCGAGAAATAGGG
>DATEVL010000046.1:0-30492 GCA_035281845.1 Anaerolineales bacterium
GCGGATTCCCAGTCGATCGGCGTGGCCAGAGTGCCTTCCAATCCGACGGACTCGCCCAGCCGCGCCTCGGCCAGCTGGACCAACCCTCCCCACACCCGCGCCCCCAAACCGCTCTCAACCAGACGCGGGATCATTCGCCGGAAGTTCTCGGGCGACTCACGAATCTGCTTGAGCCCTCCCTCACCGAGCTGCAACCGGACCCCGGCCGCCTCCTCGACGGTGCGGACAAGGGCCTGTGCATCGACCGGTGCCCCCGACTCCTCGGCCTCGAGCAAGGTCCCTTCGAACGCCGTGTCGGCCACATCGGAGCGCTGGCGAACTTGTTCCTCGAGACGTTCCACCGACCGCTCCAGCTGATCGGAAAGCGTGCGCGCCAGATGCTGGCGCTGGTCTTCCATCGAGGTGCGCGCCAATTCCATCAGGCCCGACCTGGCCTGCGCCGACGAAACTCCGGGGCCCAAGGAGTCGATCAGGATCCGGATCATGTACGAAGGATGCGGGTGCTCGGAGTCCAGGTTGAGCGTCGGCTGTGTTTCCTCCAGCCAGGCCAGCAGCTTCCAGGCGTCGTCGGGATTCTCCACCGCCAGGTCGACATGCCGGCGCACTTCGTCGCGCAGCATCGCTTCCAGGTCCTCCCCCAGATCCTCCTTGCTGAAGATCCGGTTGCGTTGACCGTAGAAGACCTCTCGCTGCTGGTTCAGGACGTCGTCGTACTCGAGCAGATGCTTACGGGTGTCGAAGTTGGCGCCTTCCACCCGACGCTGCGTTTCTTCGATCGTCCGATTGACCATGGAGGCGGCGATCGGGACGCTGTCGTCGATCTTGAGGAACCCCATCAGGCCCGAAACGCGGGCCCCACCGAACAGTCGCATCAACTCGTCTTCGAGGGATAGGAAGAATTGCGACGAGCCCGGGTCGCCCTGGCGGGCGGCGCGGCCGCGCAACTGATTGTCGATCCGGCGCGCTTCATGGCGGACCGATCCAATCACATGCAGGCCGCCGATCTGTCGCACCTTCTCTTCATCCTCGACGAACTTCAAGAACAGGTCACGCTCGGCAGCGTAGATCCCGACGGCCGGCTCCGGCGCCCGGCGCACCGCCTCTGCCCGCTCCGCCATGGTTAGCGACTCGGGGTCGTCGAGGTCGGCCCGCCGCAGGATACGGTTGACCGCACCGAGGACCTCTTCCGCCACCTCGCCCCCGAGCTTGATGTCGACGCCGCGGCCGGCCATGTTGGTGGCGATCGTCACCGCTCCCAGCCCCCCGGCCCAGGCGATCACCGCCGACTCTTCATCGTGCCTCTTGGCGTTCAAGACGTTGTGACGAATTCCCCCGGCGAGCGCAGTCTCGAGGGCCGGCCGCTGTTCCGGACTCAGGCCGAGGACCCGTTGCAGCCGTTCCAGGTTCTCCGGCCGGCTTGGATTGAGCGCCAGGTCGAGCTGTTTGGCCAGCGGCCGGAGGCCGGTCTGGGTCAACTCCGCCAAAGGCGCGTGCAGCGGCTGAAGCTCGTCGATCCGGGCGCCATCATTGGCCAGCGAGTTCGCCTCGAGATAGGCGTCGCGTAGAATCTCGACCATCGCCAGATCCTGCAAGGCGGAGGCGCGCAGGCGCTGCGACAGACGCTCCGATAGCTCCACCGAGGTCGTCCCAACCAGCAAGGGCTGCCCGGCGACATGGCGCCGCAGGATTTCGAGGGTGACCGCCCTCAGCTTGGCCTCTTCCGTCCGATAGACGAGGTCCGGCAGATCCTTGCGGCGCCAGAAAACGGCCGAACGCTCGGGATCATCGCGGCGGGCGAAGTAGGCGTACTTTTGCCCTTCCTCCTCGTAGGTCGCCTCGATCAAACCCGACTCGGCCTGGCGGGCGATGTATTCGAGGTTGGTCGGCAGCGGGACGACATCGACCTCGTAGATCTTGTGAAACTCTTCCGCCTCGGTGACGGCGGTGCCCGTCATCCCGGCCAGTTTGTCGTACTTGCGGAAGTAGTTCTGCAGGGTGATCGTGGCATAGGTCACATTATCCTGACGGACCTTGACGCCTTCTTTCGCCTCCACCGCCTGGTGCAGACCGTCCGACCAACGCCGGCCTTGCATCAGCCGGCCGGTGAATTCGTCGACAATGATGACGCGCCCGGCCTGCACGACGTAATCCTTGTTGCGCTTGAAGAGATGCTCGGCGCGCAGCGCCTGTTCGACGAAACCGAGCAGGCGGGCCTGTTCCGGGGTGATGTCTTCCGGTCGGTCGGGATCGCGCAACCGCGCTCCGAGCAGCCGTTCGATATGTTCCTCGCCCAGCTCGGTCAGCGCCACCGAACGGTCGCGCTCGCTGACCTCGTAGTCTTCCGGGACCAACTCCCGGACTCCCCGGGCGACCCGTTCGTACATCTCGGGGTCTTCATGCGACGGCCCCGAAATGATCAGCGGGGTGCGGGCCTCATCGATCAGAATGTTGTCGACTTCGTCGAGGATGACGTAGCGATGCCCGCGCTGGACCCGCGCCGCCAGGGTCGGGGCCATGTTGTCGCGCAAGTAGTCGAAACCGAATTCGTTGTTGGTGCCGTAGGTGACGTCGGCGGCGTAGGCCTCCGCCCGATCCACCAGCCGCAGTTGATGAACATCCTCCTGCGCCGACTCCCGTTGCGGGTCGAAGACGAAAGCCTTGCGGCCGTTCTCCGTGCGGGCCGCCTCCTGCAGGACTCCCACCGACAGACCGAGGGCAGCGAAGATCGGCCCCATCCAGCGTGCGTCGCGCCGCGCCAGGTAGTCGTTGACGGTCACCAGGTGGACGCCCTGCCCCTCCAGGGCGTTGAGGTACATCGGAAGGGTTGCGACCAGGGTCTTGCCCTCGCCGGTCCGCATCTCGGCGATCTTGCCTTCGTGAAGAAGAATCCCTCCGACGAGCTGAACGTCGAACGGCCGCAGCCCGATCATCCGCATCGAGGCTTCGCGCACCGCGGCGAACGCTTCCACCAGGACGTCGTCGAGGCTCTCCCCCTCGGCCAGACGCCGCCGGAATTCTTCCGTTTTCCGTCGCAACGCATCATCGGAGAAGTTTCGCAACTCGGGCTCGAGGGCGTTGATGGCCGCGACCCACCCGGCACAACGTTCGAGCTCGCGGCCGACTTGGTCGCCGCCGATGGCCCTGCGCAAGTTCTTGAACATCGAGGGGCCCTTTCCCGCGCATTATAGCACGCAGGTTCGGCGAGGCCTGGGCCGAGGGCCTGAGAGTAGAATGAGAAGAGAAGCCTGCGATGGGACGAGCCGCTATTCTTCGACATGCCGGGGTGGCCAGCCTGTGGGTCCTGGCGGCCTGCGCCCCGCCGGCTTCTTCTACCATCCGCAGCCGTGCGGGGCTCGTCGTCGGCCACGGCGATGGATCGTTCGCCACGACCTGCGTGATCTTCGAGGGTTCGGAGATCTCCGGCGAAGAGCTGCTGCGCGACTCCGGCATCCCCGTCAGCCTGGATGCTGCTAATCCGATGGGTTCCTTGGTCTGTGCTATCGGCGACGAGGGATGCGATTTCCCGCGGCAGGATTGCCTATGCGCCTGCCGCGGCAGCGGCGGATGTTCGTATTGGGCCTACTTCAACTGGGCTCGGGAGGGTGTCTGGAATTATGGCTCGCTGGGCGCCGGCCAGCGCCGGGTGCGCGACGGCGACATGGATGCCTGGATCTGGCTCGACCGGGCCCATCCCAGCGATGATCTGCCGACCCCGCCGGTGGAGATCTCCTTCGAGACAGTCTGCGGTTGAGCCCTTCGCGTGCTCAACCCCCACCCCGGCCCTCCCCCTTGCAGGGGGAGGGAGTTCCTCAGCCTCGTAGGGACTGGAGGAGTTGCTGCTCCCTCCCCCTTTCAGGGGGAGGGAGGGGGTGGAGGTGAGTCTTCATACTAGTTCCCTCCCAACTCGGCCTCAATGGCCTGCTGGAAGGCTTCGAACGGTTGCGCGCCCACCAGTAGCTCGCCGTTGATCAGGAAGCTCGGCGTCGCGTTTACACCATTCTGCTGGGCCAGCAACGAATCGGCCAAGACGGACGCCAGCGCATCTGCGGTGCGATCGCACGCGTCGAAGGCGTCCATATCCAGCCCGAGCTGCTTCGCCATCGCCTGCAGACGCGGATCACTGAAATCCCCGATGTTCTCTCCGGTCTGGTTGGCGAAGAGCACGTCATGGTAATCCCAGAATCGGTTCTGGCGTCCGGCGCACACGGCGGCGGCCGCCGCGGCGTGGGACTCCTGCGCCGGATCGTTGCCATCGACGACGGGGAAGTGGCGATAGATGAAGTAGACCTGTCCCGTATCGACGTACGCGTCGACAATTTGCGGGAGGGTTTCATCGTGGAAGCGTCGGCAGAACGGGCACTGGAAGTCCCCGTACTCTTCGATGACCACCGGGGCGTTCGGGTCTCCGATGGAATGATCGTCCGGCGAAGGGTACTCGAGCGGTTCGGGGAGGACGATGTCCTCGACCGCTTCGCTCGTCGGGTCCTGCGGCACGCGACTCAATGCATTGCAGGCCAGGGCGGCGAGCGCCAGGGAAGAGAACACCAAAGCCGGAGTCGGCCGCTTCAGGTCCACGTGACGCCTCCTTGGGCAAAGTCGAGGTGGGATTCTACCGTCAGGCGCCCAACCCAGAGAGCTTACCTCCGGGAACAAGCGAGCCGCCTCCGCACCGGGACACCCTTCGAAGACTCCCAGCCCTTCAAGAGAGAGTAGAATCCTTTTTGGGGCGGTGGCGGAACTGGCAGACGCCGAGGACTTAAAATCCTCTGAGGGCGACCTCGTGTGGGTTCGAGTCCCACCCGCCCCACTCCCGCGCAGCGTTTCCTGTTCGTCTTGTGGCGGACCGCGGGATCTTCGCCCCACTGCCTACCCGTCCTGCCCCGGAGGCTGAGATGCGCCCGCGACCTTGGTTCCTTCCATTGCTCGCCGCGTTGGGTGCCGCCGTCAGCTGCGCCTTGCCGGGCGCTGCCCCGCCCACCTCATTCGTCCTTCCGACCCTGAATGAGACTCTGACAGCCGTCTTCGCTCCGACCCAGACACCCGTCGTGGCGGTGGGGACATTCACACCCGGCCCGGCGCCCACGGAACCGCCGATCGTGGTCACGCCTGGGACCCTCCCTCCGACGGCGACCGTGAGCACCCTCAACACCCGCCCCAACGGAGCCGTCATCGAAGCCGATCGGCTCGCTACCGGACCGACCATCGACGGCGAGCTGGGCGATTGGAGCCTGCCCTTCTCCGCTGCCGACAAGGTGGTGTACGGCGCATCGCGCTGGACAGGGGTCGATGACGTCTCGGGGAAGTTCGCCCTCGGGTGGGACGCGAGCTACCTCTATGTGGCTATCCAAGTCATCGACGATAAGTACGTGCAGGTGGCCAGCGGCGCGGATATCTGGATGGGCGACGAGGTGGAGGTCCAGTTCGACGCGGACCTGGCGGCGGACTACTACACGGCCTCCCTCTCCGCCGACGACACCCAGCTCGGCCTCTCGCTCGGCAACTTCGGAAGCATTCCGGCGCAAGCCCACCGCTGGTTTCCCCAATCCCAGCGCGGGCCCGCGGCAGGTGTGAGCGTCGCCGGCAAAGCGACTCCCCAGGGCTACGATGTCGAGGCACGAATCCCCTGGACCGTCTTCGGAGTCACACCGGCCGAGGGCGGTCGTTATGGCTTTGCGCTTTCCATCTCAGATGACGACCTGGCAGGGATCGCTGCGCAGCAGTCGATGGTCTCGAGCGTCTCGACCCGAACGCTTGTCAATCCGACCACCTGGGGTACGTTAGCGCTCGGCGGAGGCCCGGAATAAGGTGCGGTGGGGTGCTGCGAGGTAATGTGGGCGCGATGTAGGGGCGATGTAGGAGGATCTAGGGACAATGTAGGGGCGAAGCATCCCTCGCTTCGCTCGGGAGAGCCTGCTTCGCCCGGGCTTCGCACACGCAAAAAGAAACCGGGTTTCTTGGAGAAACCCGGTTTCTGCTTCAGAACAAAATCGAGGCCAGCTCGTCGCGGTAGGCCCGGGTCAACTCGTCGTCCTCCCCGAGGAGCGCGAACAATCCCAGCAAGGACTGGCGCGCCTGGCCCTTGCGGTAGTTCTTGTCTGCCCGCTGGACGTCGAGCAGCCCGTCCATCGCCGCCTCGATGTTTCCCCTCGAAATCAGGCGACCCGCCTGAAGGTATTGCGCGCCCAGGGGTTCGGCGGACAGGGGAGTCTCTGCCGCCGCGGCCTCCGCCAGCAAGTCGGCGAGGGGGCGGAGCTTCTCCGCCTGCGCCCACTCCATCCCCGGAGGGAAGTCCCGCAGAAGCGATCGGGCCTCGGCACCCCGCCCCTGCATCAACAGGCAGTGTAAGAGTCCCAGGCTGGCGGGCGCGTTGGCATCCTCGCGCCCAAGGATTTCACGGAACGCCGCCTCGGCATCCACCCAATGCCGCGTCGCGAGCAAGCCCTTGGCTCTCTCCAGAGCCGCATCCGCCTGCGACGGCGCCACTTGCTCCAGGAAGCGCCGGACCAGCGAATCCGGTTGGGCGCCGACAAATTCGCTGACGACTTCCCCCTGCCGAAAGGCCTTGACCGCCGGGATGCCGCGCACCCCGAATCGAACGGCAAGGTTGGGGCTGTCGTCGACGTTCACCTTTGCCAGCCGGAAGGCACCGCCGGCCTCGATCGCCGCCCGCTCCAGCATCGGCCCCAGCGTACGGCACGGGACGCACCAGGGCGCCCAGAAATCGACGACCACGGGCACTTCGAACGATCGCTGGATGACCTCGCCGGCGAACGACGAATCGTCTACCTCGATAATGTGTTCGGAGAGACTCACGGCGCTACCTCACAAGGTCTGCGCGGGATTGTAGCACGGCCGCGTGAGCGAAGCATTAACGCTGCCTCTCGATCCCCTGTCTACTCTTCCCCTTCGGG
The DNA here is from genome assembly GCA_035281845.1 of Anaerolineales bacterium. Classification (GTDB taxonomy): domain Bacteria; phylum Chloroflexota; class Anaerolineae; order Anaerolineales; family E44-bin32; genus DATEVL01. Next base: position 6,912 of record DATEVL010000046.1, read on the forward strand.
CGCGCCCGGCGGCTCCTCGACCCGCACGACGTCCCCATGCACGTCGATGACGACGCGGAAGCCCATCATCCCCAACCACGCTCGGGCATCTTCCGGCAGGCCGCGGCCCATCAGTTCGTCGAATTGCGCATCGAGGTTCCGCAACGAAGCCTCGATCGCCGCCTTGGTGAAGATGTCGTCCTGGCCGAGGAGCTGCATCGTCCCGCGGCTGATGGTCTCCTCATGCCCCTCGATGTTGCGGCGCAAATGTTCGAGCACCTGGCGATCGACGCGCTCGCTCTCGATGTGGCGCCGAAACCCATCGTCGTCCACGACGTAGAAGGCCTCGTCGCCGACGCTGACCACCGGCACCGGCTGCTCGTCTTCATCGATAACGAGCCCGCCGAAGAGCGCGTGTCGCCCCATCGCTGGATTTCCTTTCGTTGGATGGTAATGATATCGCTTAGCAGGGGAAGGGTTCGCCAGGTGCGGTGGGCAGGGAGCAGCCGATGGAGACGACCCTGCAGGGATCGCGCGAAATGTCGCTGAGGCGAGCGTCACGCCGACCGAGGTAGGTTCCTCATTCCCTGATCCGCACCGCCGTCCCGGCGCCGGTCCACAGCTCATCCGAATCGCTCGGCACGACCGGGTGGGTCCAGCGGAATACCCACTTGGCCGAAGACGGAGTCATGTTGATGCAACCATGACTGCGCGGAGCCCCGAAGTCGTTGTGCCAGTACGTCCCATGGAACGAAATCCCTTCCTGGGTGATATAGGAGACCCACGGCACGCCCGGCAAGTCGTACCCGCTAGCGAGGTTTCCGGCGGCCATATGACGCGATCCCTTCTTGCGGAACGTGGTGAAGACGCCCGAGGGGGTCGAGAAATCCTTGGCGCCGACCTTCGCGCCGGTGGAGACGCGCGCCGAGAAGACCTCCCGTCCGCTTTCAAAGCACCTCACCCACTGCTCTGCCAGGTTGACCTCGATGCGCTTCGCCGCGGCCGGGATTTCGGGCGAGATCGGCGTGAGCTCGGCCAGAGGCACCAGGCGCAGCCCTTCGGCCATCACGTAGTAATGCTCGGCGATCCGGTCGTCATAGATCCGGTACCAGGCCCGGCCTTTCTTGTCCCAGCTCAGCTCGTTCACCCAGTGCGTCGTCTCGAAGTAGAGGCGGTAAGCGTGCTTGGCCTGCTTGCTCGGCTCCCAGTAGGCCTCGACAAACGGCAAGGTGACTTCTGCCAGCGCCCCCCGATAGGGGACGTAGCTCGCAGGCGATTGGGGCATCGCCCGCACCGGTTGCACGGCCGAGGAGTGAACGAAACCAAGCCGATCCAGCCCGTACCACACGCGATTGGTCTCCGGCATAGCATCGCCGACCGTCGCCGAGGAGATGGCGTGAACCTCGTCTCGCCACAGGGTCTTGACGTGCCGGGCCGAGAACGACGCCTCGGTGTAGACGTCGGCCCTCTCCTGGAGGATCCGGCCGAGCTGGCCCGTGGTGGCGACGGACGGCCAGCGCAACGGCAAGGCCGTGCCGATCATCCCGAGGCCCGAAAACCGCAGGAACTCCCGGCGCGAAATGCGCCCAGGACGTTCGAGCCTTGCGCCAGTCGATCCGAGGACGTCAGGGATGGACATTCACCAAAGTTCCGACGGAGGCGAAGCCGTACATCCACTCGGCTTCCGAGGTCCGCATGTTGACGCAGCCATGACTCATCGGCGTCCCAAAGTTGTTGTGCCAGTACGTCCCGTGCAGAGAATAGCCCGAATAGAAGTACATGATGTAGGGGACACCCGGCAGGTAGTAGCCGGGGCCGGACATAGGAGCCGCGCGGTACTTGACGTAGATCCGGAATTGCCCGGTCACCGTCGGATGGATGCGAGTGCCGGTGGAAACGATGAACGTGTTCACCGGCTGGTCGCCTTCGTAGGCCGTCACCTTCTGTTCGCTCAAATCGACGTCGACCCAGCGACCTTCGTCCGCCAACTCCGACGGATCCTCGGAATAGACCCACGAAACGTTCGGCCGCACGGTCGGAGTGGCCGTCTCGGTCGGCGTTGGAGTTGGTGTGGGAGTCTCGGTCGGCGTCGGAGTCGGCGTCGGGGTCGGGGTGTCGGTCGGGGTGGGCGTGAAGCTGGCTTTGGCGACCGGGGACGAATCCTGCTGCGGCTGGACAGCGTCCGCCGGCGGGCTGCCGGCCCACAGGCCGACCGCAACGACCAGCGCCAGCGCCGGAATGGCGACGCGCGGCGAGAAGAGGCGATGGGAGGTCAGAGCCTCGAGCGGCACGACCTGGACCGCCAACCTTACCGGCAGACGAACCTCGCGCAAAGCCTCTTTGCGCTCGCGTGGCGGAAGTTGCCGCACGGCCCAACGGATGGCCCGGCGCGCCGGTTGGGAACGCGGGTTGATCTCGAGAGCGCGGGCGGCATAGGCCAGCGCCGGCCGCGCCTCGGAGACCGCCGCCAGGGTCAGCCAGGCGGCTTCGCTGCGAGCGTCCAAACGGACCGCCCGACGCGCCAGCCGCCGGGCTTCGACTTTGTCGCCGCGGCCGAGGGCGGCCTTCGCCTGCTCGATCACACGCCGCAGGGTCTCACCGGAGGTCTCGCGCGGATCGACGCCCTTCACGGCGCGCCCTCCGGCAGCGTCGCCGGTTCGTTGTTGATGTAGCACAACAGACCTTGGGCGATGCCGCGCGCCGCCCGCTCCGGCTCCCTCGTCAGGAACTCACGGTCCAGATACAGGAATCCGGTCTCAATGATCACAGCCGGGGTGTCGCTGTTGATCTCGTAGAAGGTGTGGTACTCGGTCATATCTCGGGTGATCGTGTCTGGGTGGAAGCGAAGCCCGGTCGCCTCAGCGTAGCGATCGGCCAAGCATGCGACCAACCGTTGGGCCCGGTCCGGGACGGCCGTGTCGAGCGCGGCCGAGATTTTGTAACCGGTCGCATCGTTGTTGATCGCCAGACACGAGTCGGCATGGATCGAGACCAGCGCCACAGACCGGTACCCGGTCAGCCGCGGATCCCATTCCTCCAGGGGCTCGGCGTTGTATCCAGCGGCCTGCAGCGAACGCACGACCAGATTGGCGATGTTCTGGTTGACCTCCAGCTCGGTCAGTCCGTCCTCACAAACCGCGCCGGGATCGACGTAACCCGAGTCCGGATTCGCGCCGGAATGCCCAGCGACGATCCCAATTCGCAGGCCGCTTTCAGCCGGCAGGATCTCTCCTCCGGATGACGCGGGCTCGACCTCGGCCGGCTTGGCCGAGGCTGCCCGCAGCAGCTCCTCGACGAACTCTCCCGGCGAGAGGCTGGCCGGCGTCCAGGCGGTGAATGCCGTGGCAAACAGCGCCGAGGCTGCAAGCACGATTCCCACATAGCGAAGCACGCCCCGGGCATGGAGCGCGCTGGCATCATCCCCCATATCCGGCCTTCAGCCCTCCGGCTTCAGGGATTCGTCTCCTGGTAGCCGTCATTATATCAACCAGGCTCGACGCGGCCACAGGACCACGGTCACCTCAGCCAGCAAGGAGCATGCCAGGATCCCCATCTTAATGGCCCTACCGGGGACTTCGAACCAGGCCTAGCTAGAGCCAGTGGCCATTGGGCGCCAGGTTGGATTGCAGCCGGGATGACAGAGAATCCTGGTAGGGGCACAGCGTGCTGTGCCCCTACGGCCTGTGGCGATCGCGCCTCGCCCGCTACGCCCTTCGCCCTCTACGCCCTTCGCCCCTACGACTGGCCGAACGAGCGTGATGCCGTGCCGACGCGATTCCCGAGCCTGACCAGGCGCCCAATGGCCACAGGCAGATGCTAGGCCTGGCTACAAGTCCCCGGCAGGGTCATGAAGATAGGTCAGGCCCGCCCCGCCTTGACACCTATGGGTCGACCGTGATAATATTGATGAAGATAGTCATAAATATCCTGACTGCGCCCATGTTGCAAAGCTGCTCCTGTCCCTAGCGGGAGCGGACTGCGATCACACCCGGGCACCGGCTCCGCCGGCCAGCCGACGGGGACGCTCCGCTCTCGCACGCAGACCGACCGCTCGTGCGGAGCGAGGCGCTTGCCTCCGTTCGCTGGCCGCGTTGATTCTGTGGGACCGATATGACGACCCTCACCACAATCGACCGCGCTTCATCGGCGCCCACCGGTGCTCTCGGACGGGTCGGGGGCACTCCCCTGATCCGCCTTCAACGGTTGACCGCCGGCCTCCCTCCCGCCGTGGAGGTGTTCGCCAAAGCCGAATGGATGAATCCTTCCGGATCGGTGAAGGACAGGCCTGCGGCGTGGATACTCCATCGGGCCATCGAAGATGGGCGCCTTTCCGATGGCCGCATCCTGCTCGACTCGACATCGGGGAACATGGGGATCGCCTACGCCACCTTCGCCGCCGGGATTGGCGTGCGAGTGCATTTGGCCATCCCGGCCAATGCCAGCCCCGAGCGCATCGCCATCCTGCGCGCCTTGGGCGCCGACCTCACCCTGACGGATCCGACCGAAGGCTCCGACGGCGCCCGGACGGTTGCGGCCAAGATGGCGTCGGAAGATCCCGCTCGATTCTTCTACGCCGACCAGTACGGCCATCCCGCCAACTGGCAGGCTCACTTTCACACCACCGGCCCGGAGATAGCCGATCAGACCGAAAGACGCATCACACACTTCGTCGCCGGGCTTGGGACGACCGGAACGATCACAGGCGCCGGTCGCTATCTGCGCCAGACCGTTCCCGGCGTGCGCATCGTTGGCGTGCAGCCGGCGACTCCCTTGCACGGATTGGAAGGACTGAAGCACCTCGCCACCAGCACGGTGCCTCCGATCTTCGATCCGGCGGTCGTCGATGAGATGATCGAGGTAGAAACGGAGCAGGCCTACGACATGGCTCGCCGGATCGCCCGCGAAGAGGGCCTGCTGGTCGGGGTCTCGGCCGCAGCCGCAGCTGTGGCCTCCCTCGAGCTGGCCGGCCGGCTCGAGCGCGCCGTCGTCGTCGCCGTCTTCCCGGACTCGGGGCTCAAGTACCTCGGTCAGGATTTCTGGAGCCGAGGATGACGATCCTCCTACCCGCCGTCCACGCACGCGAGATCGACCTGCATGGTGAGAGCGCCTATCCGGAAGAGGGCGCCGGTGTGCTGTTGGGCTTGATCGAAAACGGAGACCTGCGCCGCGTGCGTCGCACCCTCCCCCTGCCCAACCGTTGGGAGGACGAGACGAGGACGAGACGCTATCGGATCGACCCGCTGGACCTGCTCGACGCTGAAGAGAAAGCGGAAGAGGACGGGCTGACCATCCTCGGCATCTATCATTCCCACCCCGACCATCCGCCCCGCCCTTCGGACTTCGACCTCGAACGCGCCCTGCCCTTCTATACCTACGTCATCACCGAGGTCCGATCCGGCGGCGCGGGCGAGAGCCGCGCCTGGAGACTGGCCGAAGACCGGGGACGTTTCGAGGAGGAAAGTCTGACGGTCGTCCCGGATCAAATGGAGGACAGATGAACCTGGTGCGAATCCCCACCCCCTTGCGCCCGTACACCGAGGGGAAGAAAGAAGTCGAGGCCAGCGGCGCAACCGTCATGGCCGTGCTCGAAGATCTCAGTCTCCGCTATCCGTCGGTCCGATCGCACCTGTTCAACGGAAACGGGGGCCTTCGGCCGTATGTCAACATCTTTGTCAACGATCTCGATATTCGAGGGCTTGCGGGTGAGGCGACTGTCATGACGGACGGCGACCGTCTGATGATCGTGCCGAGCATCGCCGGCGGAAGTGATGCGGAAGCCTTGCGCCCGGTCGACCACGCCGCGCTGCGCACCAATCAAGCGGTGATCATCGGTTTGCTCCTGGCGGCCTTCGTCGCCGATGCGCCGGCCCTCGTGGCGGTCGTGGGAGCGCTGATGTTGCTGGGAAGCGTTCGTGGGCGGCCCGCCTTCGCCGCCATTTACCGGCTTCTGCGGTCCATGGGGCGGCTGCGGCCGGAGCTGCTGCAAGACAACCCTGAACCTCATCGCTTCGCCCAACTGCTTGGCGGAGTCGTCCTCTCCCTTGGCGCATTGGCGTTCGCCCTGGGGGCGGCCAGTCTTGGTTGGGGTCTAACGGCGGTCGTGGTGGCCCTGGCCGGGATCAATCTCTTCGCCGGCGTGTGCGTCGGGTGTGCGTTGTACTACTGGCTGGCGCGCGTCCACGTCCCCGGTTTCTCGAAGTCGCCGCCACCCGGTTCGGTGCCCGGCCGTCGGCCGACGATCTGAGGCGACGTGCTCGAGCGCATCCTGATCGTCGCTCTGCTCGCCGGCATCGCTGTTATCGCCTGGCGGATCGTGGCCCGTCGTGGACTGCGGCGCCAGGCCCGAAGCGGCGCGGTGATCGACGGGTTCCTGCCTGGCCGGCCGGCCGTCCTGTATTTCACCGCGCCCGGCTGCGCGCCGTGCGAGACGATCCAGAAGCCGGCGCTCGATCAGCTTCGAGCGATATACGACGGCGCACTGCAGATTCTGGAAGTCGATGCCTCGACTCGGCCGCGCCTGGCGGACGCCTGGGGCGTTCTGGCCGTTCCCACCGTCTTCCTGATCGACGCCTCGGGCCGTCCGCGGCGAGTCCATCACGGCCCGGTCCGGGCCGACGTTCTGGCGAGACAACTCGAGGAGATCGACGGCCTGAGTGGCCGCCCCCCTCACCCCCCGCCCCTCTCTCCTCCTGGGAGACGGTAGGGTGAAAGGCGCTCCTCTCCATGCGCGCACCCTGTGACGTGAGCACAGCGCCCCATCGAGGAGGGGTGCTTCTCTCGGCCTGCTAGAATTGGACCGCGCCCGCGGGGCGCGGCTCTATCGGTGAAGGACAAGGGTATGGACACGCGTCAGGCTCAACTTAGCAATGAAGAAATCCTGCGCTACTCGCGTCACTTGCTGATGCCGGAGGTCGGCCTGGCCGGCCAGCGGCGCCTCAAAGAGTCATCCGTCCTGCTGATCGGCACCGGAGGTCTCGGATCGCCGGCGGGGATGTACCTGGCCGCCGCCGGCGTCGGCCGGATCGGGCTGGTCGACTACGACGTCGTCGACTTCACCAACTTGCAGCGCCAGATCCTGCACGGGACTTCGTCCCTGGGGGAGCGAAAGGTCGAGTCGGCCCGCCGCCGTCTGTTCGACATCAACCCGGCGATCCAGGTGGACACCTTCGATGAGCCGTTCACCTCCGAGAGCGCCTTCCGCATCGCCGAAGGCTACGACCTGATCCTGGACGGCACCGACAACTTCCCCACGCGCTATCTGGTCAACGACTTGTGCGTGCTGACCCACCGGCCGAACGTCTACGGCTCGATCTTCCGCTTCGAGGGGCAGGTCAGTGTCTTCTGGGCCGACCGCGGGCCATGCTACCGCTGCCTGTTCCCCGAGCCGCCGCCGCCGGGGCTGGTGCCGTCGTGCGCCGAGGGCGGGGTCTTCGGTGTGCTTCCCGGCACGATCGGCACGCTCCAGGCGACGGAGGCGCTCAAAGTGCTGCTCGGGATCGGCGAGCCCTTGATCGGGACCCTGCTCCTGTTCGACGCCTTGGCGATGACGTTCGACCGGGTGAAGCTCCGCAAGAATCCGGGCTGCAAGGTGTGTTCAGCCGAGCCGGAGGTCACGGCGCTGATTGACTACGAGGCCTTCTGCGGCGTCCCCGGTCACGACCGGGCCGACGATCGATTGGGGGCCGAGTGGGAGATCGAACCGCGCCAGCTCGACGCGAAGATGCGGAACGGCGGCCAGGTTCGTCTGGTCGACGTGCGTGAGCCGCACGAGCTGGAGATCTCGCGTATCGAAGGCGCCGAGTTGATCCCGCTGGGGAGCCTGGCGTCGCGCATGCACGAGCTCGACAGTGCCGAGGAGATCGTCTTCTTCTGCAAGAGCGGAAGCCGATCGGCGCGTGCGGTCGAGCTGATGGCCGGCGCCGGCTTCCGCAAGATCAAGAACCTGCGCGGCGGAATCAACGCCTGGGCGCGCGAGGTCGATCCGCGGCTTCCGGTGTACTAGTGGTCAGTGGTCGGTGGTCAGTGGTCAGTTGGGTTTCCTCCCTGAGCGGAGCCGTCCCGGGAGGGACGGCGAAGTCGAAGGGCCCTGAGCGGAGGCCGCGCTCTAGGGGTCAGTGGTCGGTGGTCAGGGCTCAGAAAGAATCTCCTCCCTGAGTGGAGGCCGCCCTTCGCCCTCGGCCCCCAACGCTTCTCCGCGCGGCCTTAGCACATGCCCCGAGGGGAAACGAGGGGTCGAAGGGCGTGAGCAGGGACCTCCCGTTGCCTCCAGCCCAAGGCGCCGCTTCATGGCGCTGAGCGAGCCCCGGAGCGGCATAGACTCAAGCATTGATCGAAGGGCTGCCGACGCGCAGACTGCATCTTGACCGCGCCCTCGAATTCATATAAGATCACCTAAATTCATAACAATATCGGCTTCGACGAGGACGAGTACACGCCGAAGCGGCGTCCAGCGAGCGGGGGAACGGGTGGAAACCCGCACGAGCGCCGGTGTGGAATGGACCTCTGAGCCGCAGGGCGAAATCGTGCGCCGCAGCCCCGGTCGCAACCAGGGCGCGGCCAGGCAAGAGTAGCCCGTGCCGGAGTCGCCACCGTTATCAAGGCGAAGGCATCGCACCGAGGCAAAGGCCGAGGAGCTGTGCCTGAAGAGTGAGGCTGGCGCCCCGTCGCATCACCGATGGGGCGTTTTCGTTCAGCCTAAGCGGGGTGGCACCACGGGCGGTCACGCGCTCGTCCCCAATCCGGGACGGGCGCGTGTTGGCTTAAGGGACGCCCTCTCGAAATGGGAGGCGAAGCGATGGCATCCGACAGCGGATGAAGTTGGGCTGCCACTTGGGCACACCGAAGCCCCGGGCTGGGCTCGGCCCCGGGACGGGTGGGACGCGCACCAACGACCTGGACCCGGCCAAACCTGCCGGGCCTGGACGGCGAAGGCGGAGTATCCCGAGTCAAAGTCGGAAGAATCGAAAAAGCGCATAAGAGGAGGCCACCATGACCCGCACGCGTTTCATCCTCAGCGAAGACGATCTACCTCGCGCTTGGTACAACATCAACCCCGACATGCCGGTCTCGCCCGGGCCGGTCTTGCATCCGGCCACCAAGGAACCCGTGACACCGGAGTTCCTGGCGGTGCTGTTTCCGATGCGCTTCATCCAGGAAGCGGTCAGCAGCGAGCGCTTCATCGAAATCCCGGAGCCGGTGCGCGAGTTGTATCGCCTTTACCGCCCTTCCCCGCTCCACCGCGCCCTGCGGCTCGAGAAGGCGCTCGACACCCCGGCGCACATCTACTACAAGTACGAGGGCGTCAGCCCGGTGGGATCGCACAAGACGAACACCGCCATCCCGCAGGCCTTCTACGCCAAAGAGGAAGGCGTGCGCGGTTTCACCACCGAGACCGGCGCCGGACAATGGGGCACGGCTCTGGCCTTGGCCTGCAACTTTTTCGGTCTGGAGTGCCACGTCTACATGGTGCGGGTCTCCTACGACCAGAAGCCCTATCGGCGAATCATCATGGAGACGTATGGGGCCAGCGTCGAGCCCAGCCCGTCGAACAAGACCCAATACGGCCGCAAGCTGCTGAAAGATCAGCCGAATCACCCCGGCTCGCTGGGCGTGGCGATCTCCGAAGCCGCGGAGGCGGCGGTGATCTCGGGCGGCGCGCTGAAATACTCGCTGGGCTCGGTGCTCGGCCCGGTGCTGATGCACCAGACGGTCATCGGCCTGGAGGCGATCCGGCAGTTCGAGCTCGCCGGGGAGTATCCGGACGTCGTCATCGGCTGCGTCGGCGGCGGGAGCAACTTCAGCGGTTTCGCCTTTCCCTTCTTGCATCAGAACTTCACCGCCGGCCGCACCACGCGCGTCGTCGCCGTCGAACCGACGGCCTGCCCGAGCCTGACGCGCGGCCGATACACTTTCGACTACGGCGACACGGCCGAGACCGCGCCGATCGTCAAAATGCATACCCTCGGCCACACCTTCATCCCGCCCGGCATCCACGCCGGCGGGCTGCGCTACCACGGGATGGCGCCGCACGTCTGCGCGCTGTACGACCACGGCGACATCGAAGCCGTCGCCGTGCCGCAAGTGCCCACGTTCGAAGCCGCGGTGCAGTTCGCCCGCGCCGAAGGGATCGTGCCGGCGCCGGAGTCGGCGCATGCCATCCGCGTCGCCATCGATGAAGCCGTGCGGTGCAAGGAGGAAGGCGTCTCTCGAGTGATCGCCTTCAACCTGTCCGGTCACGGCCATTTCGACCTGTCGGCGTACGAGAGCTATCTGCGGGGGGCATTGGAGGATTTCGCCTACCCCGAAACGGAGATCGCCCAGGCAATGGCGTCGCTGCCTGAAGTGCCCGCCTGAGACAGCCACGTCGCAAGGCAGCTCCCCGCGAGCTTGAAGCTCGCGGGGAGCTTGGCGCGCTCGCTTGGTCCATCCTCAGAGGGATTGCTCCCCTTCCCTCCTGTGCTAAACTTGCCCCCATCAGCACCTAGCTGTCGCCAGGAAGGTGGCGCGGATGGGGCCGCGGCCTCCCTGGCGGGCGCTGCATGTTGGTTGACGGTGAGCGACCGTATGCATCCCGGCAGTTGGACAGGCAAGACCCTCGGGAAATACGAAGTCGGTGAACTGGTGGGCCAGGGCGGCATGGCCCAGGTGTATGCTGGCCGCCATCCCCTGCTTAACCGCCCCGTCGCCGTAAAGATCATCCATTCCCATCTGGCCAGCCGCCCCGGATTCGCCGACCGTTTTCTGCGCGAAGCGCAGGCCGTTGCCCAGTTGCGCCATCCGAACATCGTTATCCTCTACGACTACGAGGCGTACGACGGCGTGCCCTACATGGTGATGGAATTCATCGAAGGGACGACGCTGGCCACGCGGCTGGAGCAGCTGGCCGCGGCGCGTCAGTACATGCCGCTCGGCGAGGCGGTTCATCTGATCTCAGTCCTCTGCGATGCCCTCGGTTACGCCCATTCCCTCGAGAAGCCCGTGATCCACCGTGATGTCAAGCCGGGCAACGTGATGTTCAACCCCGATGGTCAGCCGGTGCTGACCGATTTCGGGTTGGCGAAGATCGTCGGCGGCCTGACCAATACCGTCAGCGGAACAGTGCTCGGGACCCCCACCTACATGTCTCCGGAACAGGGCTTCGGCAAGGCGGGAGACGCGCGCAGCGACATCTACTCCCTGGGCGTTATGCTGTTCGAGCTCGTCGCCGGCCAGCCCCCGTTTGAGGGCGACACCCCGCTGAGCGTCATCATGAAGCACGTCAACATGCCCCTGCCTTCGGCTCGCCTGATCAATCCGAGCGTCCCGAAGACCATCGACCTGGTCATCCACAAAGCCACCGAAAAAGCGGCCGGCGACCGCTATCAGACCTGTGCCGAGTTTTCCGCCGCGCTGCAAGTCGCCCAACTCTCGGCCGTCCGCCTCGACTTCGATACCACAGGCGCCTCTCAGACGCTGGCGCCGACCCGGGCAGCCGCCCCCGAAGTCCAGAGGGCTCCCTTCCTCGGCGGCCTGCCGGGGATCTTCGTCCAAGTGCTTGGCCCGATCGGACGAATGTTGGATCTCGACCGTTTCCTCTCGGCGATGGGCGAGACTCGGGCTACGTTTCCTCCGGAGCGCCTCGACGAGCTGTTGGATCGGATTTACAAACACCTTCGCCTCACCGACGCCGAGAAACGCGCTGAGATTCGCCAGATGGCCCTCGAGTTGGCCATCAGCCAGGCCGGGCCGGCCGCGGCGCCGGCCGCCGCTCCTGCCCGCCCTGCCGCGCCTTCGCCTCACGACGCCGACACGGTGGAAGAGGGCTTCTTTGACATGCTGAGTGGGGAATTGGTCAGGCTTCTCGGCCCGGCCGCCCGGCGCATGCTCGATCCGGAGATCTACATCGCCAAGCTGGGCGAGGAACGAAAAGCCTTTCCGCGGGCGAAGTGGCAGCAATTGATCAAGTCCATCGGTAAGGACATCCGAGACGAGAAGGCACGCGGCGAATTCGAGCGCAAGATGCTTCTGGCAGGCCGAGGGGCGTGAACGTCCGCATCACCCACCGGCGTCCTCCACTCATCGAAAGGAAGTAACCCAATGTCGGCCACACAAGGTGTATCTCGTGCATCCAAGACTCTCGCCTCCGGCCAGACTACCAGCCCCTTTTGGCGCGGCGAGACCATCGGCCAGAAGCTGACCCTCGGGTTTCTAGCGATCCTAGTCATTATGGCCATCAGCGGCGCCATCGCCTTTTGGGGATTGCGGGGAGTCGGCCGCGACGTCACGGTCATGCAAAACTCGGCCCTGCAAGCGATGGAAGCCGCCCATCTTCAGTTGTTGGCCGAAACCACCCTGCTCCCGGCGCGCGACTACCTGCTCACCGGTGACCCAACGGCTGAGGGACGCTTCGCCGTCCTGGCGACCAACCTCGACTCCAGCCTCGCCCGGCTCGGCAGCGGCCAAGTGTCGGTCACGGGCGGAATGGCAGGGATGGACATGGGGGTAGAGGCGAGTCCGGTGGCCGAAGCGCCGCCCGAGGCACCGATCATCTTGCTGCCGGAGGAGGATCTCAGCCAGCTGGGGGAGTTCACTCGGCTGTGGGCGGGCCTGCGTTCCGGCGTGGAAAGCATCCTGGCCGTGCGCAATCCGATCGGCGATCCCGACGCGCTCGAGAAGCTCAAGGATCTGGAAGCCATCTCCGCCCAGATGTCCCTCCTTGCCGAGAGCCTCCACCTGGGTGGCATGAAGACCGCTCGTCTCAGTCGCGAGTCGGCCAATGGCGTGATTCTGAACACCTCGGTCTTGTTGTTGATCGGCGTGGCCTTGGCGGTAGCGGTGGTGGCCGTACTCGCCACCCTCATCGGCCGATCCATCAGCCAGCCGGTGCGGCAATTGACCAAAGTGGCGACCGACATCAGCATGGGTGAGCTGGATACCGCGGTCGATGTGCGGCACAAGGGTGAGGTCGGAGAACTGGCTCGGGCCATCGAACGCATGCGGACCAGCCTGAAGATGATGATCGACCGCCTGGTCGAGGAAGAGGAAGACTTGCGCAGCTGGGCGACCGGGCTCGTCGATCGCGAGTTGCGAAGAAAGGTGCGCAGCGGGCACATTCGCCTCGGCGGGCAACGTTATGAAGTAGGCAGGGACCTGGACGGCCAATTCGTCTACATCAAATTCGATTACGAGATGCGCGAGATCCTGGTGACGCCGCCGTCGGGCGCGCCGCGTCGCCTGCCCATTCGCGCCTGAGGCGGACCGGCCCGAGAGCTTCGAGAGCGCGAGGATCTCCGTTTGGCGTGCACCCAGAAGATGACTACGGCCCTGCCGGGATCCGGAGGGCCATTCGCGGTTCGCCCTCTACCCTCTTCAGGGCACACCTAGGGTGCACCCGAAGGGGTGCCCGAAGGAGTGAGGGCGCGCCCGAAGGCGACTTGCCGCCAGGCGGCGGTCAGCGCCCCAACATTCCGCGTCGCTATCTGAAGCAGAGGAAGTCCACGTCGGCGCCTGGCGAATGCCGGCTCCAGCGCGTGGTATAAGCCGGGCAAAGGAACTGGATCCACGTGCCTTTGAGGATGTCACCCTGGCGGGCGTTGACCGCCGCTGTCCTGCCGGCGGCTCTCCTGGCCGGATGTCGTGCGCCCACGCCCTTGGTCCCCTCTCCCTCAGCCGCAGCCCCGGAAGCCGCGACCCCGGTCGTTCAGATCCTGTCCCACGCGCGTCTGCGAGAATCAAACCGACCCGGTGAATGGCTCGTCCTGGGCATCGCCGAGAACACCGGCGAGCAGGATCTTCAGAATCCACAAGTCCGAATCGTCCTGCGCGATGAGGCCGGCAACGAAATCGCTCGGCGAACGGCCCCTCTTCCCACCGATCGGCTGGCCGCTGGAGCCGCCTGGCCCTACAGGGAGCCGTTTCGACCATCGCCCGCGCCGTCTTCCGTCGAAGCACAGCTAATGGGTGACCCCATCCCGCCCGAAGGAACCCCGCTGCTCAAGGCCGAGCACGTTCGCGTGTTCATCGACGACCAGGGCCTTCCGACGGCCCTCGGACGACTGACCAACCTCTCCAACGAGTCTGTCATTGTCGAAACGGTGCGCGTGGTCGGATCGGAGAGTTCCGGAGACCTAGCGACGGTCGTCGACGCACAACCAGCGTTCATGGGCCTACCGCCGGATACCCCGGTGCCTTTTCTGGCGAGCCTGCCGGTTAGCGGGGCGGACCTCGATTGGGAGGCGTATGCCCTTGCTCAGGCCGGTGCGATCCCTCGGAGCGGGGCGGAGATCGTCGATATCGAGTATCACGACGACGATCAAGGGAATCTTTTCGTGACCGCCGCCCTTCACAACACCTCGCCCATACCGCTCTGGGTTCGACTCACTGGATTGATGCTTGAGGATGGAGCGTGGCTGGCCGGTGTGCCCGCGGAAATCCCGGTCCCCCTTTCCCCGGGCGAGCTCGTTCCGTTCACGCTGCGCGGCCCAGGAGCCGATTCTGCCGCCAGCCCCAGCGACACATCGGAGTCACCGACGATTGCCTGGCAGCTTTTCGCCGAAACCGAGGCGGCTGAGCGTTCGCCGATGCCTATCGCCTTAGAAGTGATTGGCTACGAGCCTGTCGGGAGCACGCTCTTCCTCCGTGTCCGACTCACCGCTCCCGTCTCTGCGGCCATTGATAGGCCAACCGCGTTCGCCACCATCAATGGGCCGGACGGCTCCCTGCTGAGTGCAGGGTGGTCGTCCGGACCGATCCTGCTCGGATCCGGCCAGGAAGCTGTCGTGACCGTCCCCATCCCCCTTCCCTCCGACCTCGACCTCACCCAGGTCCAATTCGACGTCCGCGCCTCGGGCCTGGAAAAGTGACGCGCCAAAACAAGAAACCGGGTTTCTCCGAGAAACCCGGTTTCTCAAGTTCCGGTATAATCTCTTTCTGCCCCGGCCTGCCGGGGCGTTCTGTACCCATCGCCTCCCCCGTCGCGATTGGGTGTTATCCAAGGGGCGGTGAGGCATGACGGATCGGTCTGGCCGGCTCGACAAAACGGAACTCCTTCGGATGTACCACGAGATGGTCCTCGTCCGGAGGCTGGAGGAGCGCGCGGCGACCCTCTACCAGGAGGGAAAGATCGGCGGGTTCCTCCACCTGTACATCGGGCAGGAAGCCGTCGGCACGGGAGTGATCGCCGTCCGGCAACCCCAGGATCGCGTCATCACCGCCTACCGGGACCACGGCGTCGCCCTATCGTGCGGGATCAGCGCCCGCGCCGTGATGGCCGAACTGCTCGGGAAAGCGACCGGCACTTCCAAAGGCAAGGGCGGTTCGATGCACTTGGCGGACGTCAAACGAAATTTCTGGGGCGGACACGCCATCGTCGGTGCGCACCTTCCGCTGGCGGCCGGCATGGCCCTCGCCGACAAATACCGCGGCTCCGATGCGGTCACCATCTGCTTCTTCGGAGACGGCGCCACCAATATCGGTTATTTCCATGAATCCCTCAACCTCTCCATGATCTGGCACCTGCCTGTGCTGTGGGTCTGTGAGAACAATCTGTACGGCATGGGGACCTCGGTAGAACGGGCTTCGGCCGTCTCGCAAATCCGCCAGAAGGCCGAGGGTTACGGCATGCCGAACGAACGCGGCGAGGGGATGGACGTGCTGCAGGTTCGCCAGGCGGCCGAAAGGTCGCTCGCCGCCGTCCGCAGCGACGGGCCATTCTTGCTGGAACTCGTCACCTACCGCTTCCGTGGCCACTCGATGGGCGACCCGGAGAGATACCGCACCAGCGACGAGGTCCAGAAGTGGCAGGAGAACGACCCGATCGGCATCTTCCGCCGTCATCTGTCTGCCGGGCCGCAGATCAAGGCGGACGAGCTGGACGCCGAAGAGGCGCGTGTGGCGGACGAGGTCGAGGACGCCGTTCGGTTCGCCGAGTCGAGCCCCGCGCCAGCGCCGGAGGAACTGTTCCAGGACATCTACGCCGAGCCGGAGCCCCCTCGGCTGGGCTCGGTCTCTACAGACCGCCAAGGGCAGGGGCAGGCCTGAACGATGCCCATCCTGACGATGCGCGAGGCAATCTCGCAGGCGTTGTGGGAGGAGATGGAGCGCGACGAGCGAGTCATCATCCTCGGGGAAGAGGTCGGAGTTTGGGGCGGCACGTACGCCGTCACGAAAGGCTTCTACGACCACTTCGGTCCGGAGCGAGTGCTGGATACTCCCATCGCTGAAGGCGTCATCGTCGGTGCCGCCAACGGGGCGGCCATGGCCGGGCTGCATCCGGTCGCCGAACTGATGACGATCAACTTTGCCTTCCTGGCGATGGACCAGATCGTCAACCACTCGGCCAAGCTGCGCAGCATGTTCGGCGGCCAGTTCAATATGCCGGTCGTCATCCGGGCCGTCGGCGGCGGCGGCCGCCAGCTCGGCGCCACCCACTCTCAGACGCCCGACGCGATCTTCGCCCACTTCCCGGGTCTCAAGGTGGTGGCACCCGGCACCCCTCAGGACGCCAAGGGCCTGCTCAAGACGGCCATTCGTTCGGAGGATCCCGTCCTGTTCATCGAGCACGCCACGTTGTACCAGGCCAAAGGCGAGGTGGCGGAGGGCGAGGTGCTCGAACCGATCGGCGTCGCCAAGATCCAGCGGCCCGGTCGCGATGTGACCATCGTGACCTACTCCAAGATGCTGCAGGTGTCGCTGCAAGCCGCCGAACAACTCGCCCGTCAGGGAATCGAGGCCGAGATCGTCGACCTGCGATCGCTTCGCCCGCTCGACATGCAGCCCGCCCTCGACTCGTTCCGGCGCACCAACCGCGCCGTCATCGTCGAGGAGGGCTGGCGCTCCTTCGGCGTCGGCGCCGAGGTGTCCGCCCGCCTGTATGAGGAGGCCTTCGACTACGCCGACGCGCCGATCCAGCGCGTGGCGCAGAAGGAAGTCCCCCTGCCCTACAACCGAGAACTGGAACAGGCGGCCTTGCCCCAGGTCGACGACATCCTGGCGGCCGTCCAGAGGGTGCTGTGATGGCGACGATCATTGCCATGCCCAAGCTTGGATTCGATATGGCCGAGGGCACGCTCGTGCGCTGGGTCCGTGCCGAAGGCGAGACCGTCCACAAGGGCGAAGTCCTGGCCGAGATCGAAACCGACAAGGCGACGGTCGAAGTGGAGGCCGCCGACTCGGGAGTCGTGCGAAAGCATCTCGTCCCGGAGGGAACGGCCGTGCCAATCGGGACTCCGATCGCCATCCTTGGCGCCGCCGATGAATCCATCGAGTCGTTGGCCCAGGCCGGCCCGGCCGCGGTCGCTCCGCCCGCTCGGCCAGAATCGGCGGCAGCTCCGACCAGCGGGGCCGCGCCGGCAACCCCATCCGGCCGAGTCCCCGGCGGTGTGCGGGCGTCCCCGCTGGCCCGACGGATGGCCAGCGAAAACGCCGTAGACCTGCGGGCCATTGCCGGGAGCGGGCCGGGCGGTCGGGTGACCAAGCGTGATATCGCCACGGCTGTGAGCAGTGGGCGGCGGCCGGCGACTCTCGCTGGAACGGGCGAGTACGCTCGGCCCGGCCTGCCGCCGCGGTTGGCTCAGGATGAGGTGGTCACTCCGAGCAAGCTACGTCAGGCCATCGCCCGGCGCATGACGTCGGCCAAGCAGCAGGTGCCCCACTTCTATCTGACGGCGGACCTCGATGTGGCGCAGCTGGTGCAGCTGCGCGCCGAAGCCAACGCGGCGCTGCCGGATGAGTCTCGGCTATCGTTCCACGATTTCGTCGTGCGCGCCTGCGCTTTGTCGCTGCGAGCCTACCCGGCGCTCAACGCTTCGCTCGAGAGTGACCGGATCGTCCGACACGCCGGCATCCACGTCGGAACCGCCGTCGCGGTGGAAGGCGGTCTGCTGACCGTCGTCACCCGTGACGCCGACCTCAAGCCGTTGCCCATCATCTCAACCGAAATCCGCGAGGCGACCGTCGCGGGCGCGTCCGCCCCGAAGATATCGAAGGCTCGACCTTCACCGTCTCCAACTTGGGGATGTTCGACGTGGACGAGTTCATCGCGATCATCAACCCCCCCGAAGCGGCGATCCTGGCGGTAGGCGCCGTGCGTGAGGTCCCGGTCGTCGAGGCCGGCCAGATCGCAGCCGGCTGGCGGATGAAGGTGACGCTTTCGGCCGATCACCGGCTAACTGATGGCGCCGAGGCCGCCCACTGGCTGCAGCACTTGCGGACCTACCTCGAACACCCCCTGCGCCTTTTCCTCTAGCCTACCCCTCTTGGACGGGCGGAGACGCCGGTATACAATAACCTGCCCATGGCCGAAAGCGCCAAGATCCTGGTCGTTGACGACGAGCCCGACACCGTCGGTCTGCTCGAGTTGACTCTGCGAACCGCTGGGTTCGAGATCGAGACCGCCATGAGCGGGCAGGAGGGGCTGCGCCTGGCCCTGGAGAAGCTTTACGACCTGATCCTGCTCGATCTGATGATGCCCGACATCTCTGGATTCGATTTGATGCGGAGCGTCCAGGAACTGAAAGGCGCCTCGGCGGCTACGCCTGTGGTCATCCTCACCGCCCGCGACCGCCCTGAGGATCGGGAATCAGGCGACCGGCTCGGTGCCGTGGGGTACCTGATCAAACCGGCTACGCGCGGCCAACTACTCGATGCCATCCGCCAGGCCCTCGACCGATCCGGCGGCGATGGCAGTTCCGCCTGAAGTTCAGCTCGCCTGGTTTTCGTCCGCGCTCGAAGGGTTGGAGGCCTTCCTCCTCTCGCGTGATACCTTCCGGCCTTTAGGCAGCGGCCCTCAAGGAATGCGGCAGGACCTCAGCCTCGGAGGCCTCCTCCTCGCCCGAGACACGTTGGAGGCAGGTGAAGGTGATCTTTCATCAACCGCTCGCGCCGAGTGGTCTCGGCTCCGGGCGCGTTGGGACTCGGAGCAGAGTCGGCATGCTGCGGCCATCGAGCGGAAGGCAACGGCCGAGCTGTCGAACCGTCACAACCTCTGGCGCGCCTATCTGGCTGAGTTGGGAGAGAAGCCCGACGAGGGACGAGCCTATCCGACCGAAGTCCGACACCGGGTGATCATCGATCGCCTGCGCGAACACCTGGCGACGTCAAGTGCGGACCCCGCCACCGACCTTCTCAACCAGCTCGACAAGGCCCTGCGGCTCTGGCTCGCCGAGGGAGCCTTTGTGTGGTCGGACGCCCTGCGCAGCGCCTATCCGAAATCCCGTTTCTGGTATCTGTACGGCCGCCCGGAGAGGGGTTTGATCGCGGCCAACCCGCTGCAGCGGTAGAGGCGGCCGCCAGCGACTGAGCGTCACCCTTCGAAAGGGGAGGTCCAGTCCAGTCGTGGCACGTTGGCCTGGATTCCCGCTTTCGCGGGAATGACATCCCACTTCATGTCACCCCCGCGGAGGCGGGGGTCCAGGCGTGGTTGCACCTTCCCTGGATTCCCGTCTACGCGGGAACGACATTCTCTTTCATGTCACCCCCACGATGGCGGGGTCCAGCCTTGGTCGCGTCCTCCCTGGATTTCCGTTTACGCGGGAATGACATCCTCTTTCATGTCACCCCCACAAGAGTGGGAGTCAAGGCCTGGTCGTGTCCTCCCTGCATCCCACTCGTGCGGGATGCCATACACTCTTGTGTCACCCCCGCGGAAGCGGGGGTCCAGCCCTGTCGTGGGACGTCGTCTGGATTCCCGCCTTCGCGGGAATGACAGCCTCTTTCATGTCACCCCACAAGAGTGGGAGTCAAGGCCTAGTCGTGTCCTCCCTGCATCCCACTCGTGCGGGATGCCATACACTCTTGTGTCACCGCCGCGGAAGCGGGGGTCCAGTCCTGTCGTGGGACGTCGTCTGGATTCCGGCCTTCGCGGGAATGACAGCCTCTTTCATGGCACACCCGCGAAAGAGGGGGGCCAGGCTTGGTCGCGTCTTCCCCGCATTCCCACTTGTGCGGGATGCCATACACTCTTGTGTCACCCCGCGGAAGCGGGGGTCCAGTCCTGTCGTGGGACGTCGTCTGGATTCCCGCCTTCGCGGGAATGACATCCTCTTTCATGTCACACCCACAAGAGTGGGAGTCAAGGCCTGGTCGTGTCCTCCCTGCATCCCACTCGTGCGGGATGCCATACACTCTTGTGTCACCCCCGCGGAAGCGGGGGTCCAGTCCTGTCGTGGGACGTCGTCTGGATTCCCGCCTTAGCGGCAATGACATCCTCTTTCATGTCACCCCCGCAAGAGTGGGAGTCCAGGCTTGGTCGTGTCTTCACTGGATCCCACTTACGCGGGATGACATCCCATTTCATGTCGCCTCCGCGAATAGCGCTTCGCCCTCTACACCCCTTCGGGTGTCCCCAGGGGACAGGGCGCCAAGGGCGCATCCCGAAGGGGAGGCAAAGCCTGAGGTGGGCCGTCACCGCGCGTAGTCGATGGCTCGGGTCTCGCGGATGACGGTGACCTTGATCTGGCCGGGGTACTGCATGCCCTCTTCGATCTTCTTGGCGACGTCGCGCGCCAGATGCGTCGCCGCCAGGTCATCGATGTCCTCCGGAGTGACGATCACCCGGATCTCGCGGCCGGCCTGCAGGGCGAAACTTTGCGAGACGCCGGCGAACGAATTGGCGATCTCCTCCAAGCCTCGCACGCGCTTGATGTACTGCTCCAGGCTCTCACGCCGCGCGCCGGGCCGGGCGCCGCTGATGGCGTCCGCCGCCTCGACGATCACGGCTTCGACCGACTCCTGGTCGACTTCGTGATGGTGGGAGGCGATGGCGTTGACGATCTTCGGCTGAACCCCATGGCGCCGGGCGAAATCCGCTCCTAGCGCAGCGTGGGTCCCCTCCACCTCGTGGTCCATCGCTTTGCCGAGGTCGTGGAGCAACGCGCCGGCTTTGGAGATCTCCACGTCGGCCCCCAACTCGGCGGCGATCACCGCTGCCAGCTGGGCCACCTCGACGGCGTGCGCCAGCTGATTTTGTCCATAGGAGGTGCGGTACTTGAGGCGGCCGAGTTTCTTGATGATCTCCGGATGCAACCCGGTGACGCCGGCTTCGAAGGCCGCCCGTTCCCCTTCTTCGAGGATGGTCTTCTCGACATCCTGGCGAGCCTGATCGACGATCTTCTCGATGTTCGCCGGGTGGATGCGTCCATCCAGGACCAACTTCTCCATAGAACGCCGGGCTATCTCGCGACGGACGGAGTCGAAAGACGAGATCGTCACGGCTTCCGGAGTGTCATCCACCACCACATCCACCCCGGCCGCCTGTTCGAAGGCGCGGATGTTGCGGCCGTTGCGGCCGATGATCCGGCCCTTCATTTCGTCGGAGGGCAGAGGCACGACGGATACCGTCACCTCGGCCACATGCTCCGAGGCCACCCGCTGGATGGCGTCGGCGATGAGCTCGCGCGCCCGACGGTCGCCTTCCGCCTGCGCTTCTTCCTCGATCTTGCGGATCACCCGCACCATGTCGGCGCGCGATTCGCGTTCGACCTCCGTCAGGAGCAGCGCCTTCGCTTCTTCCTGGCTCATCCCCGACACCCGCTGCAGCTCGGCGACCGTCTCCTGGTGCAGCGTTTCGAGCTCGTTGTGGCGCTTGTCGAGGGCGCTCTGCCGCTTGCTGAGCAACTGGTCGCGCTTCTCGGTCTGATCGACGCGCTTGTCGAGTTCCTCTCGGCGCCGCAGCAGCCTCTCCTCTTCCCGCCCCAGCTCCCCCCGCCGTCGCGAGGCTTCGCCTTCGGCCTCACCCCGCAGCCGCAGCGCATCGTCGCGCGCGCTGAGCTCGATCTCGCGCGCCTTGGCCCGCGCCCCCTCCACAATTCCATCGGCTTCCGCCTGTTTCGTTTCCGCTTGCCGTCGCTCCTGCGTCCGGCGTATCAGGAAGCCGACTCCCACGCCCAACAGCAGGGCCATCAGTCCGATCCCCAGCTCAAGCCCCAGAGAACCGCTCACGGCTTCTCCTCACTTTCAGCTTCGGCGGCCGCCTCGAGTCGGTGGACCACCGAACGGATGGTGTCGTAGTCAAATCCCCTACGTGCCAGGTGATCGGAGATCTTCCGCCGGCGATCTGGCGCGTCGAGTCCGATCCAGCGGCGGGCGACTCGCCTGGCCGCATCTTCAGCGGCCTGGTCTTCATCGAAACCAGCCAGAGCCGATTCGATGGCGTTCGCCTTCACTCCCTTGGCCCGCAGCTCCGATCGCATCATGGCCGCACTGCGCGGGCGGAAATCCTTGCGATTCTCCACCCAGGCCCGCGCAAAGGCCTCGTCATCGATATTGCCGTGGGCGCCGAGACGCGTCAGGGCGCGCACGATCACCGCCTCGTCGAAACCGGCTCGCTGCATGCGTCGCCGCGCCTCTTGCTCGGAGTGCGGCCGACGCGCCAGCAGGCGCCCCACCGTTTCCAGGGCCTCGCTCTCCGCCGCACGGCCTTCCAGATCGGCCACGTCCTTCGCAGCCAGTGCCATCCCGACGCGAAGGTTCGCGGCGCTCGTCGACGGGATGGACCGCCAGAAGTTTCCGTCGAGAAAGACCTCGACCGTGGCCGGGCGCCTCGGGTTGACCCGGAGCGCCGTGATCTCTTTCATCGTGCCCTCGCCGGGTCGGCAAGAGAATCAGAAAAGCCGCGACCCGACCTTGCCGGCCACGGCTCGACTCCATCGGCGCGTCCGCGCTCACGGACTCGCCGCGACTCCGCCTGCCGCCCCCGCACTACGCCGCGAAGACGGGATGACGCCCCCTACTTCTTCTCCGTTTTCCTCGTCATCTGCCCAGGCAACTCTTCTTCCCCACCGCGGAGTCTAAACTTCCCTGTTTTCCAGGATCGTCGTCAAGCCTTGGCCTGCTGTGCCTGCCGGCCTCCTGGCCGGTGGCGCGATCCATTCTACTCCTCTGTCCGGATCGCGCCACCTTCCTTCTGGGCTTTGGCCCGCACCCGGGCTTCCAGCTCGCCGGCGACCTGGGGGTGATCGCGCAGGTACTGTTTGGCGTTCTCCCGCCCCTGCCCGATCCGCTCCTCGGCATAGGTGAAGAACGACCCGCGCTTCTCGATCAACCCCAGCCCGACCCCCAGGTCCAGGATGTCCCCCTCCTTCGAGATCCCCTCGTCGTACAGGATGTCGAACTCCGCCACCCGGAACGGCGCCGCTACCTTGTTCTTCACCACCCGCACCCGCGCCCGCGTCCCTACCACCTCCTGCCCCACCTTGATGCTCTCCACCCGCCTCACGTCCAACCGCACCGAAGCATAGAACTTCAACGCCATCCCCCCCGTCGTCGTCTCCGGATTGCCGAACATCACCCCAATCTTCTGCCGCAACTGGTTGGTGAACACCATCGCCGTGTTCGTCTGCTTGATCGCCCCCGACAGCTTGCGCAGCGCCTGGCTCATCAGCCGCGCCTGCATCCCCATCGTCGCATCCCCCATATCCCCCTCGATCTCCGCCCGCGGCACCAGCGCCGCCACGCTGTCCACCACCACCACTTCCACCGCCCCGCTCCGCACCAGCGTCTCGGCGATCTCCAGCGCCTGCTCCCCCGTGTCCGGCTGCGAGATGTACAGGTTGTCCACGTCCACCCCGCACTTCGCCGCATACCCCGGGTCCAGCGCATGTTCCATGTCGATGTAGGCGCACACCCC
>DATEVL010000047.1:0-5477 GCA_035281845.1 Anaerolineales bacterium
TCCGCCACGTCGCCCTCCCCCGACTTCGCCGCAAGCTCGAAGGCGGCCAGCGCCGCGTCCCAATCTCCGTTGAACAGCGCCGCCTCGCCCCGCGCCAGATGGTCCGCCGGCGACGGAGTTGGAGTGTGAGTCGGGAGCGGCGTCGCCGTTGGAGGTGGGGGCTCGCTAGGCGTGGGCGTGGTGGCCGGGAGCCCCGCCGAGCAGGCGAAGGACGCCAGCGCCGTCGTGATCCCGGCCAGGAGAAAGCGTTTCGGACGAAGGCCCACGGGAGTGGATGATAGTGACCGCACGACCTTCCGTCAATCGGACATCGGGGTCGGGGGCAGCAGCTCGGGTTCTGAGCGGGCCGCAGCGCCAGGCGCGGAGAACAGTGCATTCGACACTGGGCCTTCTTGCCGCGGCCCTCCCTCCATGCTAGACTTCCGCACGACCGCGCGCTCCAGTGGGCGCGCGTTTTGCCGCAGGTCGTCCGCCCATGAAGATCGTCCTGACGGGTTCGATCGCCTACGACTACTTGATGTCCTTTCCCGGCCGGTTCACCGACCACATCCTGGCGGATCGGCTCGACCGGCTCAGCCTTTCGTTCCTGGTGGACTCCCTGATCCGGCGCCGCGGCGGGATCGCCGCCAACATCGCTTACACGATGGCGCTTCTCGGCGAGCGGCCGCTCGTCATGGCGACAGCCGGCGAGGACTTCGACGATTATCGGGCCTGGCTCGAAAGGCACGGGGTCGACACCAGCGCTATCCGGGTGATCCCCGGCTTGCTGACCGCCTCGTTTTTCGTCAATACCGACCAGGTGAACGCACAGATCGCTTCCTTCTATACGGGGGCGATGGCCCGTGCAGCGGAGCTTCGGTTCCGCGATCTGCCGGCCCCGCCGGACCTGGCGGTGATCTCACCAAACGACCCGGGAGCGATGGGGGCCTATGTGGACGAGTGTATGGACATGGCGATCCCCTACATCTACGACCCCAGTCAGCAGATCGTCAGGCTCGAGCCGGAGGTCCTGAGGGTGGGCATTGCCCATAGTCGGGCGCTGTTCTGCAACGACTACGAGTTCGGCTTGATCTCCGAGAAGACCGGCCTTGGCCTGGATGCCTTCGTCGGGCAGGTCGAGTTCCTGGTCATCACCCGTGGCGAGCACGGTGCCGACGTCTACCAGGCGGGCAAGACCCTGCATATCCCGGCCGTCCCGCCGGGAAAGATGGCGGATCCGACCGGGGTCGGGGACGCTTTCCGCGGCGGATTTCTCAAAGGCTATGCCCATGGGCTGACCCTGGAGCGATGCGGCCAGATGGGCGCGCTGGCGGCCACCTATTGCCTGGAAGAGGAAGGCACCCAGGGGCATCATTTCACTCTAGCCGAGTTCGTCGACCGGTTCCGTCGGACGTTCGGCGGAAATGACGAGCTCAATCGGCTGTGACACGCGGTCTTCCTCTCGGCTTGGCCGGAAAGCCGCGGAGGGATTCGGCGTCTGCCACCTGTGATGGCGAGCGCAGCGAGACGATCGCCTTTGCCATCAGCCTGGAGTGACCCGGTGACGGGTCGCGACGGCCAGCTTCACCGCGCCAGGGCCCTCCTGGAACAGGACCGTGTTTGGTGCGCCTATGCCCTAGCCGACCTCGAGCCGCCTTGGGTTGGAGAAACCGCTTGGCTTGTAGGCACGGCCGCGGTGGCCATCCTCTTCCGGGGCCTCACGCCGCCATTCCTCTTCGTCCACGGCGATCCCTCGGAAACCAATGAAGTCCTCCAAGGCCTTCCGCAGGGCAGGTATCAGTATTCCCTGCTTGGGGCGCATCGCAGCCAGCTGCGCGCACGGCTCCACTCGACCAGGGAGCTGCCCATGTGGAGGATGGTCCTCCGGCCGGAGTCGTTTCCCTGGCAGCATGCTGCCGAAGCGGAGCGCCTCGGGCCGCGCGACCTGGGCGCGCTGCTCGATCTCTTCGGCGACCATCCGGATCGGCCCGACTCCTTCATCCCGTCCCAGCTCGAAGCGGGCGTCTTCTTCGGAGTCCGAGAGGACGGTCGACTTGTCGCGGCCGCCGGGACTCATTTCATAGCTGAAAGGCCGAGTGTTGCGGCGATCGGAAGCGTTTTCACTCATCCGGATCGTCGGGGGCATGGATTCGGGGGGAGGGCGAGCGCAGCGGTCGCTCGGACACTGGTGGAGCGAAAGCTAGGCACCATCGTTCTGAACGTGGCGATGGACAACGGGCCGGCGCTCGATCTCTACCGCGCCCTAGGCTTCTGGCCTTTCTGCGGTTACTATGAAGGTGTTGGAGAAATCACCGCCGCGTGACCCGCGGCCTTCCTGAGAGACGACATGAAGGGCCGCGGAATCCTGCCACGGCCCTTCGTCGGGATGGCAGGCGAGGCGGCGGATCGACCGAACGACGGAGAGTCTGATGTCCGATCGCTATGACGTCCGAGATCCAGGCCTGGCCGAGCCCGGCCGTAGGCGCATCGACTGGGCCGACCAAGAGATGCCCGTCCTGCAACAGATCCGCGACCGCTTCGCCAAGGAACGCCCGCTGGTGGGAACCCGCGTCGCCGCCTGCCTTCACGTGACGACGGAAACCGCCAATCTCATGCGGACGCTGCAGATCGGTGGGGCCGACATCGTGCTGTGCGCTTCGAACCCGCTCTCGACCCAGGACGACGTGGCCGCTTCTCTGGTGACGCACTTCGAGATCCCCGTCTTCGCCATCAAGGGAGAAGACAGCGCCACCTATTACAAGCACATCCGCGCCGCGCTGGATCATGCGCCACAGGTGACGATGGACGACGGTGCCGATCTGCTCAGCACGCTGCACAAGGAGCGCCGCGATCTGCTCGACGGCGTGCGTGGCGGGACGGAAGAGACGACAACCGGGGTGATCCGCCTGCGGGCCATGGCGGCCGACGGAGCCTTGGGGTACCCGGTGATCGCCGTCAACGACGCCATGACCAAACACTTCTTCGACAACCGCTACGGCACCGGTCAGTCCACCATCGACGGCATTGTGCGAGCGACAAACATCCTGCTGGCCGGGAAGACGTTCGTGGTCGCCGGGTACGGCTGGTGCGGCCGAGGGTTGGCGTCGCGGGCCCGCGGGCTGGGGGCCAACGTGATCGTCACCGAGGTTGAGCCGCTGCCGGCCCTGGAAGCATTGATGGACGGCTACCGGGTGATGCCGATGAAGGAAGCGGCGGAAGTAGGGGACATCTTCTGCACGGTCACCGGTGACATCAACGTCCTCGACCGCTCACACTTCGAGGCGATGAAAGACGGGGCGATCGTTGCCAACTCGGGACACTTCAATGTCGAGGTCAATATCCCGGCATTGGAGGCCATGGCCACCGAGAAGCGCCGGGTGCGTGAGTTCGTCGAACAGTACCTCTTGCCCGACGGCCGGCGTATCAACCTTCTCGGCGAGGGCCGATTGATCAACCTGGCGGCCGCCGAGGGCCATCCAGCGAGCGTGATGGACATGTCGTTTGCCAACCAGGCGCTTTCGCTTGAGTACCTCTTGAAGAACGCCGATCGGCTGGAGAACAAGGTCTATACGATTCCTGAGGAGATCGACCGGGAGATCGCG
Source organism: Anaerolineales bacterium (assembly GCA_035281845.1). Lineage (GTDB taxonomy): Bacteria > Chloroflexota > Anaerolineae > Anaerolineales > E44-bin32 > DATEVL01. The sequence continues at coordinate 3,582 of DATEVL010000047.1, forward strand.
AGGCTGAAGCTGGAAGCTATGGGGGTGCGAATCGACTCGCTGACGGCCGATCAGGAGAAGTATTTGCATTCTTGGGAAGAGGGGACGTAATCACAAACCGGGTTTCTTGAAGAAACCCGGTTTGTCGCGTGATCACGGTGTGACGGTGGGCGCAGGGCTCGGTGTCGCCGTCGGAAGCTCGACGAAGATGATCATGTAGACCTCGTCGCCGAACAAGGCGCCGTCCGGGGCGCGAGCCTGCCATCGGCCAAAGTACTCCCCTGGCTGCCGGGGGGCCAGAAGCTCGATTTGCCATTCGCCGGTCGCCCCCGCCAGGGCCGGATACAGAGCGATTTCGGCCGGACCACCGAAGGGATTATCCCCGATGGGAACCAGGCGATGTTCGGGCCCCCAGTCGCACGTGCCGTCGTTGCGCACCGCCCAGCGCTTGTCGAATGTCTCACCCGGGGTAAAGATCGAGCCGTCGGGGACGGTCAGATCTTCCACGAAGCGCGCCCCATTGATGCAGGTGCCGGCTGAAGGGGTGGTCGTCGGCAGCGAGGCCGGTCGAGCCGTCACCGCTCCGGGAGGAGGCGCCACCTCGTGCGACACGCCTGTGGTGGTCTCGGAAGGGGATTGGACTGGTGCAATCGGCGGAGAAGAGGAATTGCGAGTGCAGGCGGCGCTCACGGCAACCGCGGCGATTCCCACGAATAGGCGATTCCGGGAGAGAGCCACCTGGCGGATTATAGCCAGTGCGGCGTGCGGCGGTCATCAACCTCCGGGCGAAATCGGACTCAGGTGCGATTTGGTGCAGCGGTGCCACTTGTAGCGGGAGCCCTCCATTTCTCGTGAACGGGGTGGAAGGCGGGGGTTCCAAAACCCTCCCACTTGGTGTGCATGATCCGATCGATCAAGAATTCGAAGGGCACCTCGTCCGGACTCACGTGATGCTTGGCATCGGCAAGGGCCGCGGCGGAGACGGCTGTGTCGGTGACCGCCCGTGCGGTGCCCGAGATGTAGAACTCGTCGGAATCGGGCCTTGGCTGGGGGAAGGTCTGAAGCGCGAACCGTCCGTCGCGCGTGAGGTCCCGTAGCTTGGGCGAGAAGGGCATGACGAACACATACAGGCCGGAGTTGGAGAGGACCGGACAGACTGGGTGGAGCCGCGGCGCTCCGTCCGACCGGACGGTGGCAAGAAAGGCGAGGCCGACATCGTACTGGAAGATCAGGCCTTCGCCTTTCCTGGCTAGTTCCGGCTGAGTTTCGGAGACCTCCTTCCATGTGACCATGCTCGTTTTCTCCAGGAAGGTTCGGGCCCGCGACTAGAGCAATCCGGCGGTGGGGGTGGTCGCGAGATCCCAGAAGCGATCCGTGAGCTTCAGGCCTCCAGATCGGCCCCCACGGACTCGACCAGGGAAACGGGCAATGAGTCGGCCGTGTCGCTCGCACCGCGCACCCCGGCTTCGATGGCGACCGCCATCTCGGGGTGGTCGCGCAGGTACTGTTTGGCGTTCTCCCGCCCCTGCCCGATCCGCTCCTCGGCGTAGGTGAAGAAAGACCCGCGCTTCTCGATCAACCCCAGCCCGACCCCCAGATCCAGGATGTCCCCCTCCTTCGAGATCCCCTCGTCGTACAGGATGTCGAACTCCGCCACCCGGAACGGCGCCGCTACCTTGTTCTTCACCACCCGCACCCGCGCCCGCGTCCCCACCACCTCCTGCCCCACCTTGATGCTCTCCACCCGCCTCACGTCCAACCGCACCGAAGCATAGAACTTCAACGCCATCCCCCCCGTCGTCGTCTCCGGATTGCCGAACATCACCCCAATCTTCTGCCGCAATTGGTTGGTGAACACCATCGCCGTGTTCGTCTGCTTGATCGCCCCCGACAGCTTGCGCAGCGCCTGGCTCATCA
>DATEVL010000048.1:0-23368 GCA_035281845.1 Anaerolineales bacterium
GCCAGAGCCGGCAAGCCCCAAGACATCCACAAGACCCTCTTTGCCCGCATCACACAGACTCTCCCGGCTGCCGCACCAGTAACATTATCAATTGAAGGATCCATCACCCTTCGGTAACAATATCATTTGACTTGACACGGCTGTCGGTGCTCAGCCAGACCTATCCTTCGAATCGCCAGTCGCTGGCTGCCAATCGCCATCCACCTTGCCGTCCCGCTTACCGACCACTGACCACTGGCCACTGGTCACTGTTTGGTAGAATGCCTCCGATGGACCTTTTCGACCACGCGCTGCGCGAGCGACTGCGCCGTGAGGCGCCGCTGGCGGCGCGCATGCGCCCCCGCACGCTGGAGGAATTCAGCGGGCAGGAAGAAATCATCGGTCCGGGGCGATTGCTCCGGCGGGCGATAGAAACCGACCGGCTTTTCTCGTCCATTCTTCTATGGGGCCCGCCCGGGTCGGGCAAGACGACCCTGGCCAGCATCATCGCCAACCGGACCCAATCGCACTTCGAGACGATCTCGGCCGTGTTGGCCGGCGTCGCCGAGTTGCGCCGAGTGATCGGCGAGGCGCACGAGCGACGCCGACTGCACGGCCATCGCACCATCCTCTTCGTCGACGAGGTCCATCGCTGGAACAAAGCGCAACAGGACGCGTTGCTCCCGCATGTCGAGAACGGGACGATCACTCTCATTGGAGCCACCACCGAGAACCCTTACTTCGAAGTGATCGGGGCCCTGGTCTCCCGCTCGCGCGTCTTCCAGCTCCGCCCGTTGAGCGACGGCGACGTCCGCCGCATCCTGGCCTCGGCGCTGGCCGACTCTGAGCGCGGCTACGGCGGCCGCAGGATCGTGCTCGAGGACGACGCTCTGGACCATCTGGTGCGCGTCGCCGGCGGCGACGCCCGCAATGCGCTCAACGCCCTCGAATTGGCGGTCGAGTCGACGCTCCCCGGCGACGACGGACGCCTGTCCATCACCCTGCTGGTCGCCCAGGAATCGATCCAACGCCGCGCCGTACTCTACGACAAGGACGGCGACGCTCACTACGACACGATTTCGGCCTTTATCAAGTCGGTGCGCGGCTCCGATCCCGACGCCGCGCTCTATTGGCTGGCCAAGATGCTTTACGCCGGCGAGTCGCCGCGCTTCATCCTGCGCCGATTGCTGATTCTGGCCGGCGAGGACATCGGTCTGGCCGACCCGCTGGGTCTGGTCGTCGCTTCGGCCGCCGCCCAGGCCTTCGACTACGTCGGGCTGCCGGAGGGCGTGTACCCCATCGTCGAGGCGACTCTGTATCTGGCGACGGCGCCCAAGTCGAACAGCGCCGGCGCGTACTTCAAGGCCTTTCGCACCGTGGAGGAACGCGGCGAAGTGGGCGTGCCGATCCATCTCCAGGACGCGAACCGCGACGCTGCCGCCCTGGGTCACGGTGAGGGCTACGTCTACCCTCACGAGCACGACGGCCATCACATCGGGCAACAGTATTTGCCCCCCGGCCTGCTCGGCACCTACTTCTTCTTGCCGTCCGATCAGGGCTATGAAGCCCAAGTCGCCGAGCGCCTTGACCGCTGGCGGGCGGCCCAGCGTCTGGCGCTGGGGGTCGAAGCGACAGTCGAGATTCCGGATCTCCCCCAGACCGTGATCGAGTCCATCAAGCGCCAGCACTCGGCGCGCGGCGCGTGACGACGTTCCTGCTGATCCGCCACGGCGAGAACGACTGGGTCGGGCGACGCCTGCCCGGGTGGACTCCGGGCCTCCACCTCAACCGGCGCGGCACGGCCCAGGCCGAAGCGCTGGTCGAACTTCTCCGTCCGGTTCGCCTGGCGGCGATCTACTCCAGCCCCCTCGAGCGCGCCCTCGAGACCGCCCGGCCGCTGGCCCGCGCGAAGGGACTCGCCGTCCACCGTTCCGTCGGACTGGCGGAAATGCGCGTCGGTGAATGGCAGGGACAATCGTTACGCCGGTTGAGTCGACGGAAGCTGTGGCCTGTGATTCAATCCACCCCGTCGCTGGCGCGCTTTCCCGGCGGCGAGTCGTTCGTCGAGGCCCAAGCCCGCATCGTCACCGAACTCGAGGCGCTGCGAAGAAAGCACGCCAGCCGCCAAGCGATCGTCGCCTGTTTCAGCCACGCCGACATGATCAAGCTGGCGGTGGCGTATTTCGTGGGTCTGCCGCTGGACATGTTCCAGCGGCTTGCGGTCGAGCCGGCCTCGGTCACGGCGCTGCACGTGGGCGATCGGCGCGCGATGCTCCTGCGTCTGAACGACACGCGAGCGGGCGAGAGCGCCGCGCGCGGATGATATACTCCGGCGCGGCGGTCCCACCCCGCTCATCCCTCCGCTGCGCTCCGGGACGCTATCCGGAGCCGGCCCCGCAGCACCCCGCCCTTGGCGGTCTGCCCCCTGGGGGCGCCCGAAGGGGCGTAGAGACCGAGCAGAGCGAGGGGGAGTACCTCCTGCAATGGCTTGAGCTCGGAGGAGAAAAGGGCGCGGTGGCGAGCATCGAATTCGATCTCAACCCGGTCTCGCGCATCACCACCGGCGCCATCGGCCCGGCAGGGCAACGCGTCTTCTACCTTCAGGCACGCCAAGAGTCGACCCTGGTTACCCTGATTGTTGAGAAGATGCAGATGACTTCGCTGGCCGCCGGCCTGGAACAGTTCCTGGCCGAAATCGCCCAACAATACCCCGACTTGAGTGAAGCCTCCGCCGATTACGTCGAGCCGGAGATGGAACTCGAGCAACCGATCGATCCTGCCTTCCGCGTCGGCCAGCTCGGCCTCGGGTACGATCGAGATGCCGACCGCGTCGTCCTCGTCGCCCATGAGCTGCAGCCGGAAGGCAGCGATCCCGAGCTGGCGGCCGTCGCCCGGTTCTGGTGCAGCCGTTCCCAGATGCGCGCCATGGGTCAATGGGGAACGGAGCTCGCCGGACGCGGCCGTCCGATCTGTGGTAATTGCGGGGAGCCGATGGATCCGCAAGGGCATTTCTGCCCCCGCAGCAACGGGCACAAGCGCTGAGCCCTTCGGCGGAGCCTGCCCTGCCCTTGGCCGTCTGTAGAGACTGAGCCAAGGCGAAGGGCTCAGTCTCTACCCTCTTCAGGGCGCCCGCAGGGGTGAGGGCAGGGCAGGCTCCGCCGAGGCATGAGCGGAAGGGCAACACCGTGAAGTGCGGGATGCACCCCGCAGTCCCTCGCAGCTCTCGGAATCCGATCGAAGCGTGACCGGCCTGTTTCCTTCCCGATCAACTTCGGAATCGATCTCGGATCCCGCGGTCCGCACCATCCTGGCCACGGGCGAGATTCAGTTCGAAGGCCAGTTCGTGTGGGGCTCGAACCACACCTTCCTGACACGCTTGCGTCATCCCGCGGGCGAGCTGTTGGCCGTCTACAAGCCCCAGCGCGGGGAACGACCGTTGTGGGACTTCCCGGACGGAACGCTGGCCGCCCGCGAGCTGGCCGCCTGGCAGATGTCCGAGGCGCTCGGCTGGCAACTTGTCCCACCGACCGTATTCCGCCGCGACGGTCCGGCCGGACCGGGTTCGGTTCAGCTCTTCCTCGATCTCGACCCGGACCGTCACTACTTCACGTTTTCCGCCGAGGAGAAGGCGCTCCTGCGTCCTGCCGCGGTTTTCGACCTTCTGATCAATAACGCCGACCGCAAAGGCGGCCACATTCTGCTGGCTCCGGACCGGCATGTCTGGCTGATCGATCACGGGGTCTGTTTTCACCAGGAGCCGAAGCTGCGCACGGTCATCTGGGACTTCGCCGGCGAGCCGGTCCCGGATCCGTTGCTGTCGGCCATTGAACGATTCCGCCAAGGGCTGGAGGCCGACGGAGAGGCGCGTGCGGCGATGGCCGAGCTGCTCTCGAGGGAGGAAGTGGATGCCCTGGTCCGCCGGGCGGCCGAGATCGTGGATCAACCGGTGTTCCCGTTCCCGGGGGACGGTAGGCCGTACCCATGGCCTCTTGTCTAGGGGTCAGTGGTCGGTGGTCGGTGGTCAGAAACAGGCCATCAGCGGTCAGCGGTCAGCCGTCAGCAAGAAGCCAAATCTCTCCTGTTAGTCGCCAATCGCCAATCTCTAGCCCCCAATCACCAATCTCCAGTCTCATGCCTCAAGTCCCGGCCTCGTCAGATCCCGATTGCCGTTCCACCCTTCTTCTTCTGACTGACCACCGACCACTATCCACTGACCACTATAATTGCGGGCCGGTGGGACAGCTTCACCGCATGGAGGCCTGACGTGGCGTCAACGAGCGAGACGGTCGACTCGGAAACTCATCAGCCGGACGGGCTGCTCGGGACACGGCTGCGCATCGATATCTTCCTGGCCGTTTTCATCGGGATCGTCCTGCTGACCATCCTGACGCGCCTCGCCAACCTCGGGACGCGGGTCATGAGCCACGACGAGACTACGCACGTCTACTTTTCGTGGCAACTCGAGCAAGGGCGCGGTTACGCCCACGACCCGCTCTCCCACGGCCCGCTCCAGTTCCACCTGCTGGCCCTTTCCTATTTCCTTTTCGGAGACTCGGATGCCTCGGCCAGATTCCCGGTGGCGCTGTCCGGAGTGATCGCCGTCCTGCTGGTCTGGCCGTTCCGCCGTTGGATCGGCCGCCTGGGCGCCCTGGTCACGGCAGGTTTGATCTTCGCTTCGCCCTTCATGTTGTACTACGCCCGCTACGCTCGCAACGAGGCCTACGTTGTGGTCGAAGCCTTGCTGATGTTCTGGGCCATCTTCTCCTACCTGGAGAGCCGGCGCGCCTCTTCCCTGTATTTGCTGGCGGCGGCGATCTCCCTCCATTTCGTCACCAAAGAAACATCCTTTATCTACTTTGCCCAACTGCTGGTGTTGCTGGCCGTCCTCTTCTTGTGGGAAACCGTCCGCAAGTCGTGGCCCGATCGCATCCGCAGACTCGTTTTCTTCGTGAGCGTGGCCGTAGCGGCGATCGGCGCAGGGATGGCCTTCGTGGTCTTCATGCGTGACCGGACTCTGGCCGGGGACGCCGCCACGGTCATCGTCTCCCCGCTGGTGACCTTGGGCGTCGTGCTGGCCGCGGTGGCCATTGTGGTGGCGGCCGTCATGCTCGTGCTGAGCTTCCGACGCCGCCTGCGAACCGATTTCCCGGCCCTCGATCTGCTGATCATCACCGGGACTCTCACGATCACCCAGCTCGGCGCTTTCCCCTCGGCGGCGCTCGGCTTCAATCCGCTGGGGTACTCGGACTCCTCCGAATGGGGGCCGACCCTGGGGATGGTCGTCGGCCTGGTCGTCCTGGCGGCGGCCATCGGCCTGTTGTGGAATTGGAAACGCTGGCTCATCGCCGCCGGGATCTTCGCCGCGATCTACGTGCCGCTCTACACAACGCTCTTCACCAATCCGATCGGCCTGGCGACCGGGATGGTGGGGTCTCTGGGCTATTGGCTCGTTCAGCAAGGCGTCCAGCGTGGCACCCAGCCCCTCTACTACTACCTGCTCATCGAACTACCGATGTACGAGTATTTGGTCGCCATCGGCGGCCTGGTGGCGGCCGGGATGGGAATCGCCGCGATCATCCGCGGACCGCGCCCTCAGGAGCCCAAGGCCGAGGCCGGAACGGCGACCTATGACGTGCCCTCGCTCTATCCCGTGGTTTTTGGTTACTGGTCGGTCACGGCCCTAGTGCTGTACACCTTCGCCGGCGAGCGCATGCCCTGGCTCACGGTGCACATCGCCCTTCCATTGATCATGCTCTCCGGCTGGGCCTATGGCCGCTTCCTCAGCCGCGTTCCATGGAGCCGCTTCCGCGACGTGCGCACCTGGGGCCTGATGGCCCTGATCACCCTGACGCTTCTTTCCCTGGCGCGGTTCATCGGTTATTTGTTTGGATCGCCGCCGCCGTTCGCCGGAGCCGACCTGGAGCACCTTCGCTCGACCGAGGGCGCGCTGACGACCCTGGTCGTCGCGCTGGTCGCCGGCTTCGCCGCCTTGCGTCTGGCGATGGGTTGGACCGGGCGCGAGCTGGCGCGCCTGGCGGGCGTGGTCGCCCTCGGCGGCCTCTTCGTGCTGACGTTGCGCACCAGCCTGCGGGCCTCCTTCGTCAACTACGACGACGCCACCGAGTTCCTGGTGTACGCCCACTCGGCCGGAGGCCCCAAACTGGCGCTGGCCCAGATCGAAGAACTATCGCGCCGGACGACCGGCGGCCTCGACATCGACGTCGGCTACGACAACTTGTCGACCTATCCCTTCTGGTGGTATCTGAGGAATTACCCCAACGCCCATTTCTTCGGTGAGGCCCCGTCGCGCGACATCCTGGATTACCCCGTCGTCCTGGCCGGCGAGGGGAACTGGCCCAAAGTGGAGGCCATCCTGCGCGACCGCTATTACGCCTTCGAGTACAACCGGGTGTGGTGGCCGATGCAGGACTACTTCAACCTGACCGGCGAACGCATCCGCAATGCGCTGTCTTCGCCGGAGTATCGGCAGGGCCTATGGGACATCTGGTTCAATCGCGACTACCGCCGTTATGGCGAGGCCGCCGGGCTCGACTTCAGCCTGCGTAACTGGTCGCCGGCGGAAAAGCTCAAGCTCTACGTTCGCAAGGACGTCGCCACCATGGTCTGGAACTACGGGATCGCGCCGGCCGTCCTGCAGCCGGTCTCGCTCGTCGATCCGTACGCGGAAAAGACCGTCGTCCTGGCGGCGGACGCAACCTACGGGACGAGCGGAACCGCCGACGGGGAATTCACCCAGCCGCGCGGGGTCGCCGTCGCCGGCGATGGCACGTTATACGTCGCCGACACCAACAATCATCGGATCCAACACCTCGCTTCCGATGGCGCCCCGCTAGAGACGTGGGGGTCCTTCGCCAAGGTCGACCCAGGCCCGGCGCCAGGCGGGACGTTCAACGAGCCCTGGGGCATCGCCGTTGCGCCGGACGGCACCGTCTACGTCGCCGACACCTGGAATCACCGCATCCAGCGTTTCAGCCCCACCGGACGATTCCTGGGGATGTGGGGAACCTTCGGACAGGCTGAGAGCCTGACCGCACTCTGGGGACCGCGGGCGGTCGCCGTCGATGGGACGGGCCGCGTCTACGTCGCCGATACTGGGAACAAACGTGTCGTCGTGTTCGACAGGCTCGGCAACCCTCTCGGGCAGATCGGGGAGACGGGTGGCGGGCCCCTGGAGGGACAGCTCGACGAGCCGGTGGGCGTCGCCGTCGGGTCGAACGGCCGGGTCTACATCGCTGACACGTGGAACTCGCGCATTCAGCTCTTCGAGGAGACCGAACCGAACGTCTGGCAACCGGTCGGCGAGTGGCTGCTCGACGCCTGGTTGACGGACTCGCTCGACAATAAGCCCTACCTCGATGTGAGCGATAGCGGAGCCGTCTGTACCAGCGACCCCGAAGGTTATCGCGTGTTGTGTTTCGATAGGTCCGGCGAATTCCTGGCCGGCTGGGGAAGCCCCGGGAGCGACCTGACACAGTTCGGCCTTCCCGCCGGCGTGGCCTTCGATCAAGTTTGCGGGCTGTGGGTGTCCGACACAAGCAATGATCGGTTGATGCACTTCACGCTGCCGAATTGTCCTTGAGCGGAATCAGAAACCGGGTTTGTGGAACAAACCCGGTTTCTTGCGTAGGCTACAATGTCGCCCCCGCGTAGGCGGGGGCCAGAGATCCTCGGCGAGGACGATCGAAGCACTGCGCGAGAATGAGTGAGGGGCCGCCGAGCTGTTAGCCGCATTTCGGGGGATCCGATGAGTCAAACTGATCTTGCTCTGATGGGCTTCGGCAACGTCGGCCGGGCGTTGGCCCGTCTCCTCCTGGCGAAGCGCGACGAACTCAAAGAGCGCTACGGGATCGATTGGCGCGTGGTGGGCGTCGCCGGCCGTCGCGCGGGGGCCGCCATCAACCCGCGCGGGATCGACCTCGATCGCGCGCTGGCTCTGGTCGAAGGCGGCGGATCCCTGGGTGAGCTCTCCGCCTCCCCGGCGCCGGACGGGCCGGACTTCGTGCGCGCCTGCGGCGCCCAGGTCCTGTTCGAGAACACGCCCATCAACTACGAGACCGGTCAGCCGGCCATCGACTATGTGCGCGCGGCGCTGGAGAGCGGGATGCACGCCATCACCGCCAACAAAGGTCCGGTCGTCCACGCCTACCGCGAATTGCGCGACCTGGCACGCGCCCGAGGCAAGCGCTTCTACTTCGAGGCGGCCGTGATGGACGGCGCTCCGCTCTTCTCCTTGTGGCGCGCCGCCTTGCCGGGCGCCCGGCTGATCTCGTTCCGCGGGATCCTCAACAGCACGACGAACCTGATTCTGACCCTGATGGAATCCGGGCAGACTTTCGACGAGGCGGTCGCCCAGGCGCAGTCGATCGGGGTGGCCGAGACCGACCCCAGCGGCGACATCCTGGGGTGGGACGCGGCCGTCAAAGTGGCAGCGCTATGCACCGTGTTGATGGACGTCCCGCTCAAGCCGCAGCAGGTCGAGCGGCAGGGGATCGAAAGCATGACGCCGGCCTTGCTGCGCGAAGCTCGCGAGGAGGAGCGACGTTGGAAGTTGGTCTGTCAGGCCGAGCACGGCGCGGGCGGCCTGCGAGCCAGCGTGGCACCCGAGCGACTCTCTTCCGACGACCCGTTGTATGCCGTCATGGGCACCTCTTCGTCGATCACGTTTGTCACCGACGTCTTGGGGCCTCTGACGGTCACCGAGGACAGCACCGGGCCGGAGACGACCGCCTATGGCCTGCTGGCGGATTTCATCAATGCCGTGGGGGCTTCCTCGCCCTAGCAGCGGCGCAAATCCCCGGCTTCCATTGGCGTGAGAGGCGCAAGGATGGGCGCGGCAACACCGCCACCCCGGAGGCCATCCTCAGGGGCAATCAGATTCCCTTCTCCGCCGGCGCGAGGGGGAGCCGGACGGTGACCACCGTACCTCTCCCCACCCGACTCCGAACGTCCACGTCGCCATCGTGCATCCTGACAATGCGGCGCACCAACGAGAGGCCAAGCCCGCTGCCATCGACACCTTTGGCGGCCTCCCCCCGATACAGTTCTTCGAAGACATGCCCGATCTCCTCCTCCGGTATGCCGGACCCGGTATCGGCGACCTCGACTACGGCCATGTTCCCGTCATCCGTCGCTCGGACCTCGACCTGACCCCCGGCATCACTGAATTTGAGCGCGTTGTCCAAGAGATTGCGAAAGGCGATGATGAGCAGATCCCGGTCGCCCATGACCGTTCCAACGGGCCAGGGCGCCTGCTGGAAGTTCACCCCGACGACCCGTTTGCCTTCGCCCAAGGCATTGAGGGCAAGCGCCCTGGCCTCCGCCAGGGCGGGGCCGATGCCGACTGGTGCCCGTTCCAGTTCGGCCGCATCGAGCTCGCTTAGGGATCGCAGGTCCTCCGCCAACTTCTGCAGTCGATGAACCTGTTGTGCAACGCGTTCCAAGGATTGAGACTGCTCGCCGGTCAGGGTTCGGTCTTGCTGAAGATTCGCCACTCCCAGGCGCATGATGGTCAGGGGGTTCTTGAGCTCGTGGTCTAGCCGGCCAAGAAACCGCCGGCCTGCCTCCTCTTGACGTTCTCGCTCATCCTCTCGCGAGTGGTCAACGAGGCGCTTCATGCGCCACCACACCCCGACAGCCCCCATCAGCAGCAAACCCATCAAGAGACCAACCCTGGAGAGGAGGCCCACCAGGTCCATTCGATACGTGCCGACGAGCAGGTAGTTGGCCAGCCAGCCCTGCTGGGAGGCGAGGGCCAGCCCTAAGACGGCGGCTATCGGCGCCAGCGCCGTCAGGAGAAGCGCAGGCCGGCCCCTCACAACCTTCCCTCCACCGGTCCGATGAAGCGGTATCCCTGACCGACGACGGTCTCGATGAAGGTCGGGTGGGCAGGGTCGTCCTGCAGGAATTTGCGCAATTCGGCCACGCGGATGTCAACCGCGCGGGTCTGGACAGGATAAGCCCATCCCCACACCTCATCCAACAGCCTTTCTCGGCCTACGACCTCCGTCGGTTGGAGCATCAATCTTTCGAGAATCCCGAAGGCGCGCGCGGTAAGAGGCAGAACCTTGCCCGCCAGGCTAGCCTGGCGCGTCTGGCGATTTAGGCTCAGATCACCGCTGGCCAGCCGGGGGAACCCGGACAGGCCCATCGATCCTTGGCGCGTACGTCGGAGGACCGCCTCGATGCGGGCGATGAGTTCCATCGGATCGAAGGGCTTGTTTAGGTAGTCGTCGGCGCCCTCCTGCAAACCATGGGCTCGCTCGCCCGGCGAGCCGACACGCGTGAGCAAGATGATCGGAATCCAGTTCTGGCTGTGTCGCAGGCGTCGCAAGACCTCGCGCCCGTCCATCCCGGGCATGAGGACGTCCAGGATGATCAGGTCGGGTTGTTCATCTTCGATTCGCCGGAGTGCCTGGAGGGGATCGCCGGCCGACACGACCTGGTAGCCGGCCCGCGTCAACAACGGCGCAAGCTCGGCGATCAAGTCGGCTTCGTCGTCGACCACCAGGAGTTTAGGTTTGCCCATCCTTACCGACGCGTTAGAAGCCTACACCGAAAGCAAGCGCGGAGCCAGGGACGGTCGAGTCAGGATGTATCATGTCTGTTACCTGGGGTTTCAGTGTTGTTACCGCGGGCAACAGCCAGAGACGCTGACGATTGTATCCTGGCTTCAGCCGCGTCCGGCGGCTCGGAGCACAACCCGTGAGACACGAACCGAAATCCACCGATGGCTGTTTGCGAATCCTCGTGTTGAGCGTGGTCGCCGCCACCTTGGCCGCATGTGGTGAGTTCGATATCAAGGTGGACGCCTACTCCGGCGGAACCCACGTGGCCAGGTTCGACATCCAGGGGACGGCGGACATCGTGCCGCTGTTGCTGACGCTCCAGCCAACCCAGGCCAGCACGGCCGGCCCTACGCCGGAGCCCACGCCCAGGCCACTCCCGTCCGTCACACCTGAGCCAATCCCATCCTTCACCCCCCAGCCACCCCCCATCCCAACACTCCCTTCCCCCAACGAGGGGATCGTGCTCGAAGGCTTCGTCTATCGCACTGCGGATCCAAGCCAGGGGGTCGTGGGGGGTGTGGAGATCTACCTGGAGTACGCCGAAGATGCTGATCCCGGCCCCCAGTATCTCATCGCGGTCACAGATCGCAGCGGCTATTACATCTCCCAGCCCGTCGACATGCGCCCCGGCGAAGTCTTGACGGCGTACGCCGGAGGACCGGACAAGGTCTTCTGGCCTTTAGGGCACTCATGGGAGTACGGCGGGGGGTCGGAAAGACACCGCTTCGACTTCGTCGCCACCCAACTCGTCAGCCTTACCGGAAACGTCGTCCGCCGCTCCGACACCTCGGGAATGCCCGGTGTCGGGATCTGCGTCGACGCTGATTCCGGTCAGGGATGCGGCTATGCCCCCATCACCCACGCCGACGGACGCTATGAGGCCATCGTCGCCCTCCCGATTGGGGCCGACGTGAACGTCGCCGCCTATGCCAGGGGATTCCGATTCGAGCCGACAGGTGTGGGCTGGACAAATCTGGTCGGGGTGCATGATCATTACGCGGATTTCCTCGGCGAGCCGGGCTGTGTGGATGCACCTCGCAGCCGGGTATCCGTGGGCTCCAAGGCCCGCGTCACGTTCACCGATGGAACCCCTCTCCGGATGCGACAAGAACCGAGCGTTTCCGGCAATATCATTGCGGCTCTTTCCGAGGGATCCACTCTGACGATCCTCGAAGACCCGACCTGTGCCGATGGTTTCGCCTGGTGGAGGGTGGACACGGACGGCGGCAAGCGAGGTTGGGTGGCCGAGGCCGATTGGCGCAACTACTTCATCGAGCCAGTGGGATGAGGCCTGCCGCAAGGTCCACGCTGTAGTTCGTGGGCTCCCTTTCACCGTCTGCCGCAAGCGGTCTCCGAGGCCGTAATTGGAGAACCGGTACGTCGCGGCTCCCTGGACCCCGGAGTTCAGCCGGTTGGCGTGGTCGTAGGTGTAGGTCGAGACGCCGTCGCTGAGAAGGTTGCCGTTGTTGTCCCACGTGTAGGTCACGCCACCGACAGAGGTCAGCCGATTGGCGATGTCGTAGGAGTAGTTCATTGTGCCGGCGTTGGAGACCTCAGAGAGCCGGTTCCCCACGGCGTCGTAAGTGTAGTGGAAGTACGTGCCATTGGTGTAATCGGCGGCTGTCAGCCGGTAGAGCGGGTCATAGGTGTAAATGATCAGGACCCCGCCCGGCGGAGGCGGTGGGGTGGGGGTGCTTGGGAGTGTCGGGCTCGGCATCAGCGAGGCGGTGGGGGTGAATGTGGCGGTGAACGTCGCCGTGAACGTGTCCGTGGCTGTCGCCGTGGCGGTGTCGGTCGGCGTGTTGGTGGCGGTGTACGTCGCCATGTCGGTGGGCGTTGGAGTTGGTGGGGCGGTGAGGGTGTACAGCTCGGCGTACAGGTCCGGGCTGCCGTTGCGGTTGTCGGTGTAGGCGATCAGGAGGTCGTCGCCGGCCCCCTTCTTTCCCATCGTGACCCAGGTTTGGTTACTGGTGCCGGATTCCAGGACGAACGGGCCATCCTGGAGCGAGCCATCGGCGCCGACGTGGCGGCCGTACGCATCCCATCCGGCGCGTTTGTCGGCCCAGACGACGACATAGGTGAGCGCCGATATGTGGTAGGCGATGGCCGGTCCGTAGGGGGCACTCGTCTGTGCGTCGACCCCGATGGCTCCCCCGAGAAGCGTTCCGTCGCTGGCGATGCGCCTGACCATCACCTCCTCGGGGCCGCCGCCGGTGCTCTCCCGCCATGTGACAAGATACTGGTCCTGGCCAGCGTTGTAGGCGAGGTCCGGGGCATTCGAGTTGGTCGGGGCGCTGTAGATCGTGAAAGGGGTCCCCACAAGGGAGCCGGCTGAGGAAACGGCCTGGCCGCAGATGGCGAACTGGTTGGGGAATTCGTCGCACATGTAGACGACCATGTACGTCCCGGCGCTGTTGTGGTTCACCGCCGGGGCAAGCTGATGCCCCAAGCCATTGTTGACCACCAGGTAGCCGCCAAGGAGCGAACCTGTTGTTGAGACGCGCTGACCTCGGATCTGATTGTCGCCTCCAACGTAGTGCTGCTAGGCCACCAAGAACTCGCCGCTGACGGGATTGTAGTCCACCGAAGGGCTCACATTGGCGTCACTGCCGGCGGAGATGTTGAACCAGGTTCCGAGGAGGGCCCCATCGGGGGCGATCAACTGGCCGACGATGAAGGAGCCATCCGTCCAGGCGACAAGATAGACGCCAGCGCCATAGGCCACGGAGGGATCCTGCTGGTCGCCGCCACCGACGAACACAGGGATCGCCGAGCCGGTTGGCTGGCCCCCGGCCGTTACCCGTCGCGCCTGGATGTCAAACTGCCCGTTCCAGGTTCTCCAGACGGCCAGGTATTCCTGGCTGTCCTGGTTGTAGGCGATGGCCGACTGCTCGTCGTTGGTGGCCGGGTCGGTGGCGATCGCTACCGACGGGCCGGACGTGCCGATGCTGAGAGGCACCGGCCCTCCTCCCGAGGACTTCGCCGGCTGGAGCACGGATGGAGGAGCAGGCGTAGGAGACGCCGCAAAGTGCGGCGACGCCGTGATTGTCGGTGTTCTCGAGGGCGTCAGGCTGCGATAAGGCCCTGAAGGGCTCCGCGTTGGAGTGCGAGGCGGCGTCAGCGTCCATGTGGGCGTCGGCGTTGACGCTGAGGCCCTGGACCTGGGGGCGTGGAAGAATGGAGCCGCGAGAATCCTCACGCCGGGTGAGGTCCTGACCATATAGACCGGCGGCGGCAGGATGAGCGCGCCGTTCGGGGTGTTCATCCGATTCTGGGCAGTGGCCGCGCTGCCGCTGGTGTAGTTCGCCTGGCCGAGCACGCCCGTGGCGTTCTCCCCGTTGGTAATGGCAGTCACGTCGTAGACGGTCACGTGGTGATTGTTCGTGTCCGACACGTACAGAGTGTGGGTCTGCGGGTCATTAGAGACCCCCTGAGGGTTCTTCATCCCGTTCTGGGTCGTCGCCGAAGTCGCCGTCGTGAAGGAGGACTGGCCGAGGACGTTGATGGCGTTCTCGCCATTCGTAATGGCGACCAAGTCGAAGACCATCACGCGGTGGTTGTTCGTGTCCGCAACGACGGCCTGCGGGTGGATCTCGTCCGCCTGGGCGCCGTCGCCGGTCTCGACTCAGGCACGTTGGGCTCGATGTATTTCGACGCCCTCGAGTCGCGTCGGGAGACACATATCGGGCCCCCGTAGCCGCCGTATCTCCAGCGAGCCGGAGTTCCCACTTGACTTCGACCCGTCACCTATGCTACCTTTGCCCCGTTCACGGAGCAGCTTGATGAAGATCTCCTTCGCCATCCTCACGAACCCCGCCCGCACGACGACACCCGTCGGCGGGGGGTTCGTTCCTTCTTGGAGTTCGCCTGTAGGCTGACAGGACTGACATTTCTTCGGACCTGGCCGCGGGCGCCCTCCAGCGCCCGCGGTTTTTTTATCCGTCCTACCAGGTGGGACGTGGAAGAGGTCGATCACATGGACGAGGTGGCGGTACGGACACACCAGGTCACCAAGTATTTCGGGCCCTCCCGGCCAGGGCGGACGGACGGCAACCGCCGCGTGGCCGCCGTGCGCAAGGTGTCCTTCGACGTCGGCCGTGGCGAGATATTCGGTGTCTTGGGGCCGAACGGGTCTGGCAAGTCGACGTTGATCCGCCTGATGGCCACCCTGCTGCTACCCGACGAAGGCCAGGTGTTGGTCTTCGGCCACGATGCCGTGCGCGAGGCGATGACCGTCCGCCGGCTGATCAACCGGGTGTCGGTCGAGGCGGCCTTCTTCAAGAAGCTCTCGCCGATGGAGAACCTGCTCTACGGCGCCCGGCTGTACGGGCTCGACGCGGCTCAGGCCCGGCGCGAGATTCACCAGATTCTGGACCGCCTCGGCCTGCAGAAGGCCTCGATCGGCAAGCCGATGGAGGAGATGTCGCGCGGCATGCAGCAGAAAGTGGCCATCGCCCGGGCGCTGCTCAGCCGCCCGGCCGTACTGCTGCTCGACGAACCCACCACCGGCCTCGACCCGCGCTCGAAGCTGGAGGTCCAGGCCGCGGTGCACGAGTTGCGCCAGGAACACGGGACGACGATCCTGTTGACCACGCACGACATGGCGGAGGCGGACGGGTTGTGCGATCGGCTGGCGATTCTCGACGGGGGACGGCTGGCGGCGCTCGATACGCCGCTCGCCCTGAAGCGGCAGGTGTCGTCGCGGAATGGGCACGAGACGAGCCTGGAGGACGTCTTCTTGAGCCTGACCGGGAAGGTGTTCGAAGACGCGGACGAGGCGCTACAGATGTAGGGGCACGGCGTGCCGTGCCCCTACGATGCCCTCGAGGAGGTAAACATGTCTGCCATTGCTCATGAATTCCGCGCTTCCTATGCCTTCGTGGAGCGCAACTACTTCCTGGTCAAGCGCTATTGGACCTGGGAGCTGGTTTGGCTCGCCTACTCGACGGCCAACTGTCTGGCCATCGGCTACATCGGGGTCGGGATGCAACAGTTCGGCGGCGGCCAGGTCGACACCGATTTCCTGGTGATCTACCTGGTGGTCGGCGCGCTGGTGTGGCGCTACCTATCGCTGATCTTCTACTGGATCACCGATATCGTCGGCCTGGAACGCTGGGAGGGGACGATCGAGTACACCCTGATGGCTCCCATCCACCGCCTCACCCACATGGCCGGCCAGACCCTGTTCTCGATCGTCTACAGCCTGATCTCGACCGCACTCGTCTTGGTGGCGGCGACCATCGCCTTCCGCCTCGACCTGAGCCATGCCAACCTGCCGGGCGCGGTAGTCGTGATGCTGGCCGGCAGCCTGGCCTTCATCGGGATCGGCATCGTCGGCTCGATCCTGCCGCTGCTGTTCCCCGAGCGCGGAGCGCAGATGACGCACGTCATCATCGCCGTCCTGCTGCTGATCTCGGGAGTGTACTATCCGGTCGACGTGCTGCCGCCGATCCTGCAGAAGCTGTCGGTCCTGTCGCCGGCGACGTATGTGCTCGAAGGCGTGCGGGCAGCGCTGCTGGAAAACGCCGGGATGTCCACGCTGATGGCTTCCATCATCCCGGCGTTGATCATCGGTGTCATCGCCATCCCGCTCGGACTGCAGGCCTTCGCCCTGGCCGAGCGCTACGCCAAGCGCGCCGGCAAACTGCACCGGAATGGATGACCCTCACCCCCAACCCCTCTCCCGCTCCGCGGGAGAGGGGCCAGGGGTGAGGGCATGGGACGAACCATGGACCAGCCCGATCTGAGACCGATCTACATCGATCTTCCGGAGGCACCACCGATTCCGGGGCTGCGCTTTCGACCACCGGCCGGACGCCCCGACTACGCGGCGATGGTGGCCGTCTATGCCGCCTGCGCCGAAGCCGATCAGCTCGACGAAACCGTGACCGAGGCCGACATGGCCAACTTCATGGAGAACCCGGTCGGCAGCGACCCGGCTCGCGACAGGCTGGTCGCCGAGGTCGACGGCGCCGTCATCGCCTACTCGTGGATGAACCACCGGCTCGAGGCGGCTGGCGACCGCGCTGAGCATCCCGGAGGGGACGAAGTCCACCAACATCGGGGCTACGTTCATCCGGCGTGGCGCGGCCGCGGGATCGGGACGGCCATGGTCCGTCAGACATGGCGGCGCGCCGCCGAACGACCCCTGGGTGAAGCCGCCGCGGGTGGACCCTGGCTGCAGTCCTTTCTCCTGGAATCGGAGACGGCTGGGCACGCACTGCTGAGCAGCCTCGGTTACTCTCCTGTCCGATACGCCTTTCGTATGCGGCGCGATCTGGCGTCACCGATCCCGGATCTGCCGATCCCTGCCGGCTTGGAGATTCGGCCGGCACATCCCGAGCACTATCGGACCATCTGGGAGGCGGAGCGGGAAGCGTTCCAAGATCACTGGGGCTACTCCCCTTGGCCGGAAGAGGCCTACCATCGCTTCCTGGAGTTCCCCCATTACGACCCTCGACTGTGGCAAGTGGCCTGGGAGGGTGACCAGGTGGCCGGGCTGGTGCTCAACTACATCAACGTCGAGGAGAATGAGTGGTTCGGACGCCAGCGCGGGTACACCGAGGACATCGCCGTCCGTCGACCGTGGCGCCGGCGCGGTGTGGCGAGCGCGCTGATCGCCCGCAGTCTGGCCGCCCTGAAGGACCGTGGGATGACCGAGGCCGTCTTGGGAGTCGACGCCGAGAACAGGACGGGCGCGCTGCGCGTCTACGAGCGCCTGGGCTACACTCCGTTGCAGCGATGGACGGTCTTCCGGCGCCTTCTCCCGGACTCGGCGGAAATCGACGCTTGACGACCTCCCCCGGCGACCTGGGGATAAGCGCCGCGATCGGTCATTCGATTCGTACCGTCGTCTGGGACGGTGGGGGCGTCCTGGTCAGGACGGAAGACCCCTCCCCGCGACACGCCTGGGAGGCGCAGCTCGGTCTCGCCCGCGGCGCGCTCGAGCCGCTCGTGTTTCGTAATGAGGCAGCCCAGCAGGCCGCCATCGGCCGCGGAGGATGGGAAGAGGTATGGGCCTGGGTCGCCGCACACCTCGCCCTCACAGAAGACGACCGGGTCGAGCTCGAACGAGATTTCTTCGCCGGCGATCGCCTCGACCTCGACTTGATCACCTTCATTCGCCGCCTGCGGCCGGCCGTCAAGACCGGCATGCTGACCAACGCCTTCCGCTCCGCCCGCCGGGACCTCGAACACAAGTGGAAGATCGCCGACGCTTTCGACGTCATCGTTGTCTCCGCCGAGGAAGGCGTCGTCAAGCCCGATCCACGGAGCTACCGGATCGTGCTCGAGCGTCTTGGTGCGGATCCCGGAGCGTCGCTCTTCGTTGACGACGTCGAGGAGAACGTCGAGGGCGCCCAGCGAGTCGGGATGCAGGCGCTGCGTTTCGAGTCGACGCCGCAGGTCATCGAGGAGATCGGGCGCAGGCTGGGGAAGAAGTGATCAGTGGCCAGTGACCATTGATGTGGCGGCAATTGGTGGACGTCGCAACTTTGAATTGTCATTCCGAGCCCTCCCCAGGAGGGCGAGGAATCCCCGAGGCGCGCCTTGCGCCGCGGACGGGGCGGGAGGCAGGTGTTGCACCTGAGGGAGTTCTAACGGAGGCATCATGGGGATTCCTCGGTCGGCCTCCACTTCGCTCCGGCCTCCCTCGGAATGACAAAAGGGGCCGACACGCTCGTCTCACCTACCACTGACCACCGACCACGGACCACTAGAATCGGCGCCGCGCAACAACGATGGCCCCGATCACCAGGCCGACCCAGGCCACGACCAGAGTCGCCAAACCAACACGGCGCCAGGATGCCGGCTGTCCTGCCCACGTCACCACGACCTCCACCACGCTCGGCCTGGGAGTTGGGCTCGGGATAGCGGTGGGGGGCGCCGGAGTCGAGGAAGTCGTCGCCGTCGGCGCCAGGGTGGCCGTCGCGGTCGGGGGCGGCCGCACGAGCAGCTGGTCACCGGGCAACACGACCGAATCCGCGGTCAGGCCGTTCAGGCTCAGCAGCTCGTCCAGGTCTACGCGGTAGATCGCAGCGATCGTCCATAGGGCCTGGCCGGGTTCGACGACATGCACGATCGCCCCGTCGGCGCGCGGCGTCGACGTAAGGATGGGACCCGGGCCGCCGAGGCTCACCTGGCCGGCATTCCCCGACGGCCCCGTCGAGTTCGCGCTCAGACCGCCGGCAACGTAACCAGTCATCAAGGTGTAGTAAACCTCACCGTCGGCCTCGCCCACGCCGGCCCCGACATCCCGGTAGTAGGGTCCGAGCATCGTGTTGAGGTGCGGATCATCTCCCGTCCACCACTCGACAGCCTCGGACGTCGTGAGCCCCGAGCCCATGATAATGTTCTCGGAGATGAAAACGGTGGCGCCTCCGCCGTATCCGGCGGCGATCGCTTGATCCCGAGGTCGCGATCCGTCGGGACCATAGTGCGTGATCTGGCCGATCGAAATGCTGTAGTCGTTTTGCTCCTCGGCCACGAGCATCAGGATCGGGTCGACCTTGAGTGGGTCCATACCGTACGAAGCACGCAGCTGGTTGACGGCATCGATCAACTCGGAGGCGCCGTCGCCTCGAGGCGCGGCCTCCGTTCGAGGCGGCTCCACGAAAGCGATTCCCCCTACCACGGCTAACCCGACTCCGATAAGGAAGTGGCGACGGAGGGCAAGGCGAACCTGTCGAGCGAGCTTCATCATTGGGTTGACCAGGCCGCCCCAGCGGGATTGACAGGCACCGGCAATCGGCACGCGGATTATTCTAAACGGGTGTGGGGCGCAGCTGGAACTGGGCTGGAGCCGCGGGGGCTCGGGCCCGGTGAGGGGAGCGCCGAGACAGGTTCGAAAACGGGATGTTGAGGCTCGGATTGATCCGTCACCCGCCGGACGGCTCCTGGGGTGTCCTCTGGACCGTCCTGAGTGGGGCCGAAGGCGATGCGCGACCAGCCGCGATGCCCTCCGCGCCGCTCTGAAGGGACCCCGCCCGCCGTCGGGTGGGGGATCCCCCGACGGCTATTACCCTCTCCCACGTCGTCCAGGTGGGTTTCCGGGAAGATCCCGAAGCGGCGACGGGCGCATGGGCGAAACTGCCGGACCGAAGAGGAACTCCTGGGTTGGGGATGGTTTTCGGTGCAATCGAGAGAGAAAAGAGGAGAGCCCCCTGCCAATCCATCAGACGGCCGGCACTGCCGCTCTTGCCGGAAGGCCCCGATCAACACACCGTACGGAAGGGCGACCCCCCGGCCGGCGACCAAACTCTTGCCCCTATGGTCGTCGTGGGGAACGACCCGGGGGTTGGTGGCCGGAGGCAGCCACGGTGATCAGGGCGAGCAGTCCTATGGTGGCCTGAGGCTCTATCTAGCATCACTCTAACGGACGGAGGGGGTTGAGTCAAGCAGCGTGACGCTTAAAAAAGGTACTACGGCATCTTCTGGGGCTTTGAATCGATTCTTCGACATATAATGCCTGGCCGACGCAGCCGAAGGACCCTGTCTATCAGATCAACCTCAGGCCGAGGCCGCTCCGGTCCGTCTTCAAAGAGCCACCGCTGAGGTCGTCGCCGGTCTGAGTCAGCCTCTACCGGTCGGGAACGGAGCCTGCGGCCGTCTCGTCGGATCCCGGCCATCCAGGGAGGATCCATTGAAGCGCGTCAAGCTCATCTTCAATCCGCACGCCGACCGCGGCCGCGCCTGGGATATCGCTTCTTCGCTCCAGGCGATCATCGCCGGTCGCGACGAGTTTGACTGGGCCTCCACCGAGTTCCCCGGCCATGCCACGGCCCTCGCCCGGCAGGCCGCCCTCGATGGTTTCCAGGTAGTGGCCGCACTCGGCGGCGATGGCACCGTGCACGAAGTGGTCAACGGGCTAATGAGTGTCGCGGCCGAGGGCCGACCTCTTCTGGCGGCTGTGCCTATCGGCTCGGGCAACGACTTCTGCCATAACGTCGGCATCCCGGCCGGACACGAGGAGGCGATGCAGCGCATCCTGCACGGCGAGGCCCACCCGATCGACCTCGGTCGCATCACCGACGGCTCAGGGCGGGCCGAGTACTGGGACAATACGATGGGCGTCGGTTTCGATGCCACCGTCACGATCTACTCTTACCGAATCACCCGCTTGCAGGGCTTCGTCATGTACCTGTCGGCCGTCGTCCAGACCATCCTGCGCAACCACGACGCGCCTCGCATGCGCATCGAGACCGACCAGGAGTCCATCGACGAGCCGATGTTGATGGTGACCGTGTGCAATGGGCCGCGGGAAGGAGGGGGGTTCCAAGTGGCTCCGGGGGCGCGGCCCGACGACGGGATCCTCAACTACGCCATGATCGCAAAGGTCTCGCGGGCGATGATGTTCCGCTTGATCCCGGAGGTGATGAACGGCACCCACGGCCGCTTCCGCCAGGTCCGGCTCGGCCAATGCCACCGACTCAGGCTCACCTCAGAACGTCCTGTGACGATTCACACCGATGGCGAGATCTTCGCCGGCTTCACATCCGAGGTTACTCAGCTCTCCGTCGAAATCATCCCGGGCGCGATTCAGGTCATCCGGTAGGCGGCGCTCAAAGGGTTCGATATACAGATGAGCTCACACGGCCTCCCCCACCCCTCGAACCTCCGCACAGGAGGCCCGTCTCGCCCGAATGATTCGGGCCCCTCCAAAGTCCGACAGGATGGCAGGCGGATGGGCCCGGGGACAACGCTGCCGCGCCCGCCAGGCTGCTAGGACCGCACTGTCCGCCATGCCGTCCCTCGGGCGGACTCTTCAGGATCTAGACCCGGGCCACCTACGAATCATCGCTGAACTGTGGGGGATCGACCCACCGCGGGTGGCAGGGCCGGAGGCGGGCGCAACTCTTGCCGGTCAGATGCTCGAGCCCGGACTGGCGGTCGAAGTCGCCCAGAGCTTGCCTGTCGCCTCCAGTGAAGCGCTGGCCTTCCTGCTCGGCCGAGGCGGCCGTACCGCCCTGGCCGAACTCGGTCTGCGCTTCGGCCCCTTGAGAATCGTCGGGCCCGGCCGTCGCGACCGGGAGCAACCCTGGCGCCATTCGCCAGCCGCGCTTGAAGGCCTGTGGTACCGGGGATTGATCGGGCTCGGCTTTTACGAAACCCCGACCGGTCCTCAAGAATTCGCCTTCATCCCGGATGACCTCCTGGAGGCGCTCCGCCCTTTGAGTCCGCCCGCCACCGGCCCGGCGTCCCCGTCATCGCCGCCCGATTCGATCCTGGAGGCCGGCGGCGGCGCCGACGACGCCGCGACTCTTTTGGCCGCGCTCCGCCGCCGTCCCGCTCGTGGCGAGAGCCTCACACCGGATCGCACTCGGCACCTGGAGCGGTTCCTGATCCATCCTGCATCGCTCGGCCTGCTGGTGACCCTGTTGCGCGATCTCGCAGTGCTCATCCCGGCGCCGCTTCGGCCGGACCCAACGCGAGCGCGAGAGCTACTGGCGGCGACACGGTCGAGCGTGGAATGGCGGCTCCTGGAGGCATGGAGGCGAACCTCCGCCAACGACCTGGCGGGCGTTCCGGGCCTGGCGCCTCCGAAGGGAGATTGGCCGAACGACCCCATCACAAGCCGAGACGCACTTCAGGCCTTGCTCGTCGAGTGGCCGGCCAGACAATGGTATTCGCTGGAGGGCCTTGTCACTTCGGTCCGCGAGCGACATCCCGCATTCCTGCGCCCTGGAGGCGATTTCGATTCGTGGTACCTGCTGGATCCGGTGACCGGGCGCTTTCTTCGGGGCCTGGATCATTGGGATCGAGTCGACGGGGCCTTTCTGCGCTACGCGATGACCGGACCTCTCCACTGGTTCGGCGGGGCCGATTTGGGTTTGTCGGAAGGTGGATCGCAGCCGACTCATCTTCGTCTTCGGATCGCCTCGGATGAAGGAGACGCCCCGACGGAGGACGTGGAAACGTCGCAACCACCGCCGGCGCGGATCTCGCCGGACGGGCGTGTCCTTTTCCCAGCCCACTCGTCCCTGGCGCATCGCTATCAAGTGGCGCGTTTCGCCAATTGGACCCACCGCGATCCACGCGGATACGGATACCGGATCACGCCGCGCGGGCTGGCCGCGGCCGCATCACAAGGCCTGGATGCGAGGCGAGTGATGGCCTTGGTGGAAACGGCCTCCCGCCGGCCGATCCCGGCCACGCTTCGCAAGGGAATCGAGCGATGGGCGGAACGCGGCGTCGAGGCTTCGCTGGAGAATCTGTTGATCCTGCGTGTCCAGGACCCGGCAACGCTGCGGCGGCTGCGTTCCGATCCTTCGACCGGCCGCTTCCTGGAAGAGATTCTCGGGCCCGCCTCGGCGCGGGTACGGAGCCGAGACTGGGAAGCACTGCTGGCCGCCGCCGCCCGGCACGGTCTACTGATCGAGCCTCCGGAAGAGTAGTGGTTGGTGGCCGGTGGTCAGTGGTCAGGGAATAACGGCGATTGGGGATTGGAGATTGGCGATTGAGATTGGGAATCTAGAGATGGGAGGCGGGTGACTGGATATTGGGATTGGAGATTGGCGATTGGAGATTAGCGATTGGAGACTGGAGATTGGGTATTGGCTGACACTTGCACCTCGGCAAGTGCAGGTGTGGCTGAAAGCCGACCGCTTTTTCTGACCACTGACCACTCACCACTGACCACTTCTTCCGACCACTGACCACTCACCACGGACTACTTTTTCTGACCACCGACCACTCACCACGGACCACTCCCTAGTGGGCCGCGGCCGCCTTTCGAATCGCCCCCTCGAGCTCTTCGAGCGTTACCGGTTTGAAAACGAAGGCGTCGGCGCCCTTGGCCATAGCGT
>DATEVL010000049.1:0-2003 GCA_035281845.1 Anaerolineales bacterium
CGGGGCGGCGGCCGCCGGCGTAGCGATTCTGCTGTACACGCTACTGGCCGGCGCCGATCCGCCGGTGGTGCGGGCAGCGATCATGGCGGGGACCGTGCTTCTGGCCGCCAGGCTCGGGCGCCAATCATCGGCCCTGGCCGCCCTCGCCGCGGCGGCGATCGCGATGACGTTCTTGGATCCGAGCACGGTGAAGGAGGTCGGGTTTCAGCTATCCTTTCTGGCGACGCTGGGACTGGTCGTTGCCGCCCGTCCCCTGCAGGGTGCCTTGCGGGAGTGGTCCGAAGGCGCCATCGGCCACGATGGCATGCGCGCCACCGTGATGCTCGTGGGGGAAGTCGTCCTGATCACCTTCATCGCTCAAGTGGCGACGCTCCCCCTTTCGGCCTACGTCTTCCATCAGTTGCCGGTGACGTCGTTGCTGGCGAACGCCCTCATTCTTCCCGCCCAACCACCATTGATGGCGACCGGAGCGCTGGCGGCGCTCGCCTCCCTGCTCGACATCTCCGTCGGCAGGGCGGCGGCTTGGCTCGCCTGGCCGTTCGCCGCGTACACGATTCGCGTGGCCGACCTATTTGCCGGTCTTCCCGGCGCCAGCCTGCACCTGCCGACCTTCCCCTCCGGCTATCTCGCCTTGATTTATGCCGGGCTGGCAGGGATCGTGCTGGCCGCAAGAGCTCCAAAGTTCAGGGTCGCTGCACGCGGGGCCGCTCGGCTCGGCGGGCCGGTGTGGTTGATCCTCCTGGCCGCCCTGACCACGCTCGCCTGGAAAGCGGCGCTCGAGCGACCCGACGGCCGACTGCACGTCACGGCCTTGTCGGGCGGGGATGTCCTCATCGAATCGCCGGCCGGGCGGTTCGTGGCTCTGAAACGCGCGCCCGGGGAGTTTGGCCTCGCACAGGGACTGGACCAGCACCTTCCCGTGACGCATCCGGCGCTCGACTGGTTGATTCTCTCGCAAACTGAAAGCGCGCCGGAAACGGCGATACTTGCCCTGGGGAGGCATGCCCCGCCGAGCATCCTTCTTCTCCAGGAAACGAGGGGCGCAGCGGAAGATGACCGCGTGGCCGGGACCGATATTGTCCAAGCGCTGGCTGGAAGCGCGCTTGACCTCGGTGGCGGAGCCAGGCTCCAGATCCTGGAGCCCGGTCGCGCCGGGGTGACCATCTTGATCTCCGTCGGATCTTCGAAGATTCTTCTGACGGATTTGGACGACCCATCATCGTTGTCGAGCCTGGCCCGACATTTGCCCCGGCCCGCAGCCGTCGTCCTGCTGGGGGAAGGGCGGCCCATGAGGCGGATCATCGAGTCCGACTGGACGGCCTGGGCGCCGCGCGTGATCGTCGCCTGCCCCATCCCGGGTGAGGCTTGGCCCATCGTTCGCGAAGCGGTCGGACGGCCGACCCTGTTGGCGACTCCGCTGCACGGCTGGGTCGAACTCACCACGGACGGCGAGACCTTGGAGGTCCGAACCGAGCGAAAACCGTGAGGCGGCCCGTGACCTTTCTCCCAGGCTCGGCCGTCTCGTTGAACTCTGTTGTTGGCCCGCTGCAAGGCTTCGCCCGGCGCTACCTATGTGATAATCCAGGCAGGATTGTGTCCCGGTAGGAGGCTGGTATGTTCTCCGATGGAAAGAAGCCGCCGGCAGCGCAACCGGCGATCTCGCGTGAGGCCGCGCTAAGCAGCGCGCTGGGCCGCCTGTCGTGGCCCGATCTGGACTTACGCTGGGCAACGCTTGTTGATTACGACGGCTTTCTCATGGCCAGTTATCCTCCCGAGGCGCAGTTCGATCCAAGCCAGGCGGCCGCCGCCACGGCGCATATCCTGATCGGCGGAGAGAGGGCCAGGCAAGAGATCAATCTCGGCAAATGGCGGTTCACCCTCATGGTCGGTGCCGAGATGCAGCTCCTGGCGGTGGCCATCAACAAGGAATGCGTGCTGGCCATCGGGATGGGACCGATGGCGCCTCTCGGCAAAGCGATGAGCGCCATCCGGAAGATCATCCC
>DATEVL010000050.1:0-4372 GCA_035281845.1 Anaerolineales bacterium
CCCCCCTCTCCCGACCTGAAGGGTCGGGAGAGGGGGACAGGGGGGTGAGGGTTACTCCTTCTCGTACGCCACCCCATCGGCGGCCGGCGGCTGACTGCGCCCGACGACCCCGGCCAGGACAACCATCGTGGCGATGTAGGGCAGCATTTGCAGGAACTGCGACGGGATCGGGATCCCCAGGATCGCCACCTTGGACTGCAGCGCGTCGGCAAAACCGAACAACAGGCTGGCGCCGAAGGCCCCGAACGGCGTCCAGTTGCCGAAGATCATCGCCGCCAGGCCGATGAATCCTCGCCCGGCCGTCATGACTTCATCGAAGCGCCCCACCGAACCCAGCGTGTAGTAGGCCCCGGCGAAGCCCGCCATCATGCCGCTCAACACCACCGCCACGTAGCGCGTGCGAAAGACGTTGATGCCGAGCGTATCGGCCGCTTTGGGGTGCTCGCCGACCGAGCGGTGACGCAGTCCCCAGCGGGTGAAGAAGAGCGCCGTGTGGATCACGATCAGCAGGATGAACATGGCGTAGACGAACGGGTTGTTGAGGAAGGCGATCGGCCCGATCACCGGGATCTTCGAAAGCAAGGGGATGGGGAAGGTCGGGAAGATTGGAGGGTTGTTCAGTCCTGGGTTGGCCTGGAGAAACAGGTGTGAAATATACGAGGTTATCCCGGCGGCGAAGATGTTGATCACCGTCCCGGAGACGATCTGATTGGTCTTGTACTTGATCGACAGCCAGCCGTGGAACAGGCCCAGGGCGGCGCCTGCGGCCAACGCCCCGGCCAACCCGGCCATCGAGTTCTGGGCCACGCTGCCGATCATCGCCCCCATCAGCGCCCCCGTCAGCATCATGCCCTCAATGGCGATGTTGATCACGCCCGCTCGTTCACACAGGATGCCGGATAAGGCGGCCAGCGTGATCGGAACCGCCTTGTCGAGTGATGAGTTGAGCAGGCCGCCCAGGTTGGTCGACGTGCCGGCCGCCGCCCAGACAAGGAAGCCGAAGACAAAGAGGCCGGATACCAGAGTCAGCGCCACGTTGGTCATGCGCCCGAAACCGCGCACCAGTTCCACCATCCCCAGGAAGATGCAGACGAGGGCCAGAATGTTAAGCGCCGGCCGGCTGGGCAGGACCCAATCCGGCAGCGGGTTGGCCACACCGCCGGGAGTCAGGCCGAACGTCGTCGTCTCCCCGGCACCGACGTCGGCGCCGAAGCCGAACCACAGCACCAGGCCGAGCACGGCGAACAGCAGGCCCATGACGATCCGTCGGGTTTGGGGCACAGCGATGCTACGGGGAGCGGCGGCAGCAGCAGTGGACATGGATCAGCCTCCCCAGCCTCGCACCAGCACTTCTTCTTCCGCCTCGGCCGGCTGGCGCAGTCGGTAGATGGTCCGGATGATCGCCGGCGCCGCCATGAACGCCAGGATCATCGCCTGGATCACGGAGATGATGTCGATCGGGATGCCCGCCACGACCTGCATGCGGCGCGCCCCGCTGCGCAGGGTGCCGAACAGCAGCGACGCCAGGACGACTCCCAGCGGATGCGACCGGCCGAGCAAAGCCAGCGCGATACTGTCGAAGCCATAGCCGGAGGAGAAAGCCATCGCCAGATTGTGGTTCACACCCAGGACCTCGTTGGTCCCCGCCAGCCCGGCCAGCGCGCCGGCCAGCGTCATCGTGATGATGATCCAACGCCCGGTATTGATGCCGGCGTAGCGGGCGGCGTTCGGGTTGGCCCCGGCCGTGCGCAGGTTGAACCCCCACGTCGTGCGGAAGAGGAACCAGTACACCAGGTAGGCGACACCCAACGCCACGAAGAAGCCCAGATGGAAACGAATCGGGTCGGCGAAGAAGCGCGGCAACATCGCCGATTCCTGGATCGTCGGGCTTACGGGATTGAATGAGTCCGGCCGCATCATCGGCCCGGTGAGCAGCCAATCGCTCAGCCGGAAGGCGATGTAGTTCATCATGATCGTGTTGATGACTTCATGGGCGCCGGTGCGCGCCTTCAGCCAGCCGGGGATGTACCCCCACAGCGCCCCTCCCAGCGCGCCGGCGGCCAGTGCCAGCGGCAAGTGAATGATGAGCGGCAGGCCGACCAGGGCATACCCGACATAGGTGGCGGTGATGGCGCCGATGAAGATCTGTCCTTCGGCGCCGATGTTGAACAGCCCGCCGCGGAAGGCCAGCGCCACCGACAGACCGGCGAAGATGTACGGCGTCGCCGCCACCATGCTTTCCAGGATTGGATTGAACGCACGCCGGATCGCCAGGGGATCGCCGCTCTGCAGGGCGGCCGCCATCTTGAGCGGATCGCCGAAGGCCCCGGCGAAGAGCGCGGCGTAGGCACGAAAGACGACGGCAAAAGCCGTGCCGATCCCTTGTAGGACCGACACCTGGAACGCCGCATGGACCTCGGGCGACGTCAAGGCGATCAGGACGCCGCCCAGCAACAAGCCGCTGAAAACGGCCAGCACCGGAACCTGTGCCACCCGCCATGCCCGGCGCCACCACGACCGCTTCGGACCGGGCGGCTCGGGAGGCGTCGCCGTCAGTTCTTGGATCAGGATGTGGGCGGCGTCGGGCGGAGGAGCCTCGCCCGCCTTGCCTTGTTCAGCTTTGCCTTTGGGCTTGCCTTTCGACTTGGTCACTGCCGGGCCTCATCAAAGGGTGGCTTCGACGGTGCGAACGATTCCTTGCGCTTCGATTCCTTCGGGGACGACCCCCGCCATCAGCAATCCGACCTGCTCCTTGGTGACGCGATCGGCGGCCACCGTCGCTACGATCCGACCGCGGTACATGACGGCGATCCGGTCCGAAAGCTCGAGGACCTCATCCAGCTCCGGCGAGACCAGCAGCACCCCCGTGCCTCCGTCGCGCTTTTCCAGGATCCGCCCATGGATGTACTCGATCGAGCCGACGTCCAGGCCGCGCGTCGGTTGCGACGCCACCAACAGACGTATCGGCCGCGAGAACTCGCGTGCCACGATCACCTTTTGTTGGTTCCCGCCGGAGAGCGATCCGGCCGGCGTGGCCGCGCTCGGAGTTCGAATGTCGAACTCTCCGATGCGGGCTTCGGCCGACTTTCGGATCTCCCCCTCCTGCAGCACGACCCCGCGAGCGAAGGGCGGCCGGTAGTAGGTCTGCAGCGCCAGGTTCTCAGCCACGGAATACGGCAGCACCAGGCCGTCACGCTGTCGGTCCTCCGGGACGTGGGCGGCGCCGAGCTCGGTGATCCGTCGCGGCGAGGCGCCGGTGACGTCCTGCCCCTGGAGCCTCACCGATCCCGACAGCGGCCGGCGCAAACCGGTGACGACCTCGACCAGTTCCGTCTGGCCGTTTCCCTGCACCCCGGCGATCCCCAGCACTTCGCCTTCCCGGACCTCTAGGCTGACCCCATCCACCGCCACCTGACGCCGGTCGTTGATCGCCACCAGGTCCCGGATATCCAGGACGGTCTCGCCTGGTTTGCGGGCGGCCTTGCGGACTTCCAGGCGGACCTGCCGCCCGACCATCATCTCGGCCAACTTGGCCCGGTTCGCCTTGGCGGGAGTGGTCGTGGCGACGACGGCGCCGCGACGCAGGACCGTGATCCGGTCGGCGACTTCCAGGACCTCGCGCAGCTTATGAGTGATGAAGATGATCGACTTGCCCGCCGCCACCAACGAGCGCATGACCTTGAACAGCTCGTCGCTTTCCTGCGGGGTCAGCACCGCCGTCGGCTCGTCGAGGATGAGGATGTCGGCCTGACGGTAGAGCAGCTTGAGGATCTCCACCCGCTGTTGCACTCCGACCGACAGGTCCTTGACGTAGGCCTCCGGCTCAACTTCCAGTCCGTGCGCCTT
This sequence comes from Anaerolineales bacterium, assembly GCA_035281845.1. Classification (GTDB taxonomy): domain Bacteria; phylum Chloroflexota; class Anaerolineae; order Anaerolineales; family E44-bin32; genus DATEVL01. The sequence goes on from DATEVL010000050.1 coordinate 3,847, forward strand.
GGAGAGCTCCCGTACCTTCTCGGCGGCTTCGGCGCGGTTCAGGAACCCGGCCAGACGCATTCGCTCCTGCCCCAGCATCACGTTCTCGGCCACGGTGAAAACCGGCACCAACATGAAATGCTGGTGGACCATCCCGATGCCGGCCCGGATGGCATCGCTCGGTTGATGGACCTCTAAGGGTGAACCCTTGACGAAGATCTGGCCTTCATCGGGTTGATACAACCCGTAGAGGATGTTCATCAGCGTCGTCTTGCCGGCGCCGTTCTCCCCCAACAGGGCGAGGATTTCGCCCTGATCCAGAGTCAAATCGATATGGTCGTTGGCCAGAATGCCCGGGAAGTGCTTCGTGATGCCGCGGAGCTCGAGGATCGGCGCCATGTCGACTCCAGCTGCTGTGCGGTTCGGGGGGGACGTGGAGGCCGGATTGTACCATGGCCCCTTGCATAGCACCCCGAGCGCAGCGAGGGGCACCCCTGCCCCTCTCCCGCCTTGCGGGAGAGGGGTTTGGGGTGAGGGCAAACAGTCG
>DATEVL010000051.1:0-38607 GCA_035281845.1 Anaerolineales bacterium
ATGGTTTCTCTCATCGAGTCGTCCCAGCAGGATGGGTCCGAAGTAGACGGACCAGAGTCCATCTCGCTCCTCTTCGAGGCCCACGGGCTCGCCTTCGAGGACCTGGGAGATGACGATGCGCTGGCGGTGCCAGCGAATGACGCCATTGTGATAGACCATGCGACGCTCGAAATGCGGCGGGTACTCGACATCCGGGAGCTGCCTTGGGTAAGGACGAGGCGACGGACGGTAGACATGAGCCGGAGGGTGCCCGGCGTTGGCTTCGTGCGGACGGACCTCGTTGTACTCCTGGCGGAAGCGGTCGAAGGCGCGTTGCTGGGCCCGTGGTGTACCGGCGGGGGGCCGAGCGGTGAGGTCTTTGAGGGTGCGGTGAAAGCGCTCGTGGCTGGCATTGTGCTGCGGATGACCGGGGAGCGTGAGCTCGGGCGTGATGCCCAGCTTGATCCACCAGACGTGCAGGCGAGACAGGCGCCGCACCGCCAAGCTGGCGAAGGGAGTGCCGTTGTCGGTGCGGATGGCTTGCGGCAACCCAAACTCGCGGAAGAGGCGCTCGAAGACCGGCTGCACGGCATCGTGGAGCGGTCGTTCCAGGCCCTGGCAGCCCAGCAAGAAGCGGCTGTAGCCATCCAAGACCGTCAGCGGGAAGCACATCTGTCCGTTTCCCACCCGGAACTGGCCTTTGAAGTCAGCCGTCCACAGACCATTGGGATGGGTCGGGACGGTGCCGCGGAACCCGGGATGGCCCGGCCGAGGCCGGCGGCGACGGGGTTTGACCAAGCCATGGCGGCGCAAGATGTCGGCGATGGTGCTGCGGGCCGGCCACAATTGGTCCGGCGAGGATCCCATCAGGTAGTCCCGGATCTTTCCCGGGCCCCAGTCGCGATGGCGCCGCCGGATCCTGAGGAGGACCTCTTCGGCCTCGGCCGGAGTCCGGTGTGGGCAGGACTTGGGCGCACGCGACCGATCTTCCAAACCTTTCGGACCTTCGTCCCGAAAGCGCTCGAGCCACTTGTACCCTGTCTTGGGACTCACCCCAAAGAAGTGGCAGAGCTCCACGACGGTGAAATACTCCCTGCGGCATTCCTGCACAAACCACAGACGCTCTCGCATGGGCCAGGTCTCTCTCCAGGGCATCGGGCACCTCCCCGACGTCCATTCTCCCCGCGGAGACTTTCACCCATGTACCTGGACTCATGTTACCCATGTACCCGGACCGTACCGACCTGGTCACTGACCACCGACCACTGACCACTGGACACTGGACACTCTCTCCGCCCCGCCCTATACTGCTCGCTGCCATGGACTGGGGGGCGACCCTCGTCTTAGCCGTGATTCTGAGCGCACTGGCTCTGGCCCTGTTGCGTAGTGACAAGCGCCGTCGCCGGCGCCTCTTGCTGTTGATCCCGCTGCCTCTCGTGGTTCTTGTCTGGCGTTGGGCTGCCTATCGACAAGCGTGGATCGAGCTCGCCCTGGCGGTTGCCATCTCGACGGCGGTGGTGGTGGTGTGGTGGCTCGCCTACGGTCGCCGCCTTCCTCCGCCCAGCGATGACAACATCCGTGTCTGGACCCAAAACGATCCGTTCTGAGTCGTGGGCCGGTTCCGCACCCTGTTGCTCGATTTGGACGACACGGTCTACCCGGCCGGCACCGGGTTATGGGAGGCGATCGGCGAGCGGATCAACCGCTTCATGGTCGAGGCGGTTGGCATCGAGCCGGCCCGCGCCGCCAGCCTCCGCCAACAGTACTTCGAGCGCTACGGTACGAGCCTGCACGGGTTGCGCATCCACTACGGGATCGACCCGTTCGCCTATCTGGCGTACGTCCACGACATTCCGTTGGAAACGTATGTGGGACCCGATCCCTCCTTGCGGCGGATGCTGACCCGGTTGTCCGTACCGCCGGTCATCTTCACCAATGCCGACTCCGCCCACGCCCGGAGGGTGTTGCGTGTGCTCGGCGTGGACGACTTGATCGGACAGATCATCGACATCGTCGCGTTGGAGTGGGTGAACAAGCCGCAGCCCGAAGCCTATCGCAGGGCGATGGCCTTGTGCGGTGTCGACCAGGCGGCTGCCTACCTGGTGGTCGACGACCAGCCTCGCAACCTTTTTCCCGCCGCCGCGCTCGGGATGGGGACCGTCCTGGTTGGAAGCTCCGCCCGGATGGATGGGATCGACGCCTGTGTTGCCTCTGCGTCCGATTTGTTGGAGGCCTACCCCGAGCTGAAGAGCCAAGCGCCATCCCGGCCTTGAGGCAGCGTCTTTCGGTTGCGGCCGACCTCCTGTCCGCGTTCTCTTGTGAGCAACCGGGCGGAAGCCCGGGACGACACTTTCCCCTGGACGGCGCACGATTCGACACAAGGCTATCCCTCTCACCGGGGGCTCATAGAATTGTGTTAGCTTTGTAGCCGTTTCGTCGCGGACGGAGAATCGGATGGTGCCGAGAGTGGTCAGGATCATCGTCGTAATCGAGGCGGCGCTGGTGCTTGCTTCGTTACTTCTCGTCGGCGGCGTCAGCGCCGGCCTGATCCTACCCCAGGTCAACCCCGATGCCGGGGCCGCCCTCAGCAACTGGCTCGTGGCGCCCCTTCCACAATCCTGGCGGCTGTCCGACGGCGACGGCATGGCCCCGCCGCCCGATTCCGGCAACCCGCTCGAGACCTTATTCGCGCCTTTCTGGCAAGCCTGGGGATTCGTCCACGACGAATTTGTCGACCAGCCGGTCGATGATGCGAAGCTCATGCAGGGCGCGATCCGCGGCATGCTGGAAGCCCTCGGCGATGAACAGTCCGGGTACATGGATCCGGATCAATACGATCAGGCGAATATCCCACTGGAAGGGGCCTATGAGGGCATCGGGGCCTGGGTCGACACGGAATCGGAGTTTCTGACCATCATCTCGCCGATGCCGGGGTCCCCGGCAGAGAAGGCCGGCTTGCAGCCCGGGGACCAGGTGGTGGCCGTGGACGGTCAGGACATGTCCGGCGTGCCGGCCCAGTTGGTGATTCGGCGGGTGATGGGCCCCGAAGGTACGACGGTTGTTCTGACGATCCACCGGGAAGACGTTCCCGATCCCTTCGACGTGCAGGTCGTGCGCGGCCGCATCACCGTCCCCAGCGTCGAGAGCCGAGTGCTCGATCAAGGCATCGGCTACATCCGCCTGTCTTCCTTCGGCAACGACACCGTCGGGGACCTGCGGTCCGCGTTGCGCCAGATGTTGGCGGAAGATCCAACCGGTGTCATCCTCGACCTGCGCGGCAACGGCGGTGGATACTTGTCGGGGGCGGTCGACGTTTCGTCCGAGTTCATTGGCGAGGGGGTCATCCTGACCGAACGTTTCGGGGATGGCCACGAAGAGGTCTACAACGCCGATGGTGACGGGCTTGCTCTCGACGTTCCGCTGGTCGTGCTCATCAACGGCGGCAGCGCCTCGGCCTCGGAGATCGTCGCCGGCGCCGTGCAAGACCACGGGCGCGGCTGGATCATCGGCGAGAGATCCTTCGGCAAGGGCTCGGTCCAGAACTGGCATCCGCTCGAAGACGCCGCCGGGGCCATCCGGGTAACCATCGCCCGCTGGTTCACACCCAATGGCCGATCCATTCAAGGCGACGGCCTGCTGCCGGATATCACGGTCGGATATACCGACGAAGACCTCGCCGCCAACCGCGATCCACAATTGGAGCGCGCGATCGAGCAGCTGCTGCAGGGGGATTCGACCTCAGGCCTGAGCCCGGCTTCTCACCTGCTTCTTCTAGCCGCCTGACGCCGCAAACCGACTCCGGCCGGCATCCGTCGCCACACGGATTCAGCCGTTACTCACCTGCAACTTACTGTGCGCTCACTTGACGCGGGCATGATTCCCTCCGCGGAGCCGATCATGGCTCCGCTGGAGGAAACATGAGTACTCATCGTGGGCCTGGACTAGGGACGATCGCCGCCGTCGGCTGCCTGCTGTTGGTGGCGGGGATGTTCGGAGCGGCGTTCGGAGTGGGTGGTGCCTACCTGGCACTCCGTCCTGTGGCGGGTGCCGCGGAGATTCCACCGGCCGCGCCGGAGGTAGCCTCGCCGCCGTTGACCGCACCCTCGGCTGCCCCGTCGGTCTCGCTCGCCGTCGACCGCGTCGGTCCGGCCGTCGTGACCATCCTCAACCATCTCGGCAGCGAGGCCTTCCCGTCTGGCGGGGGCGCACAGACCGCGACCGGATCCGGAGTGATCATCTCGGACATGGGCTACATCGTGACGAACAACCATGTCGTCCAAGGGACGTCCAGCCTGGAGGTGGTCTTCGCCGACGGCACTCGATCCGCCGCCACGCTGGTTGGCAGCGATCCGTTCGCCGACATCGCCGTCGTGAAGGCCGCCTCGCCCGTGCCGAGCGTGGCCACCTGGGGCGATTCGACAACGCTCGCTCCCGGGGACACCGTCATTGCCATCGGCTCGCCGCTCGGGGACTTCACCAACACGGTGACGGCCGGCATCGTAAGCGCCACCGGACGCTCTCTGGACGCCTCGCCCGGTTACCGCATCGAGAACCTGATCCAGACCGACGCCGCCATCAATCACGGGAACTCCGGCGGGCCGCTGGTGAATCTCGAAGGCCAGGTCGTGGGAATCAACACCCTCGTCGTTCGGGGCAGCGGTTTGGGTGATGCCGCCGAAGGACTGGGTTTCGCGATCGAAAGCGACAATGCCCGCGCCGTGGCCGAAGCGATCATCTCCGACGGCGCCTACCCGCGACCGTATATGGGCGTGCAGTGGGAATGGGTGACGCCCGACACCGCCGCCCTCAACGGCCTGCCCTCCCTCTATGGAGCTTACTTGACGGAAGTCGTTGAGGGCGGGCCGGCGGCGCAGGCCGGGTTGCGCACCGGCGATATCTTGACATCGCTCGACGGCACCGCCTTCGACCAGGATCACCTCTTCCTGAACATGCTGCTCAAACACCAGCCCGGGGACCAGGTGCGCTTCGCTATTCACCGCAACGGCGGGAACGACGACGCCACGGTCGACCTGGGACAACGACCGGCAGCCTGATTGCTTCCATCTCCCGCGACCTTCGGGCTCGCAGGGAGAAGCTGGTTTCTCAGACACCGGGTTTCTTGAAGAAACCCGGTGTCGCTTTCTTTGAGAAACCCGGTTTCTCTTTCTTTGACATCCCACCGTCTGAATGCTAGAATGCGTTCGGGCGATTCTCCACCCCGCGGCTTCGATCGGTCTACCCTCGATGGCCGCGGGGTGATCTCTCGGCCGCGGGTTCAGGCCCGACCATTCAGGAGGGGACGGATGCCCAACCGGACCTTATGCCTGAACTACCCGGCCGCGTTGCTTCGCCAGCCGATCCTCCAACAGTTGATTCGATCGTTCAGCGTCTCGGTCAATATCGTGCGCGCCCAGATCTCGCTCGAGGAAGGCTGGCTCGAGATCGATGTCGAAGGCGACGAGGGCGAGATCGGCCGCGCCCAGGTCTGGCTGGAAAGCCAGGGCATCGAAGTCCTCCAGATCAACTGAGAGGGAGTGACGTGGAGCCAACCGACATCGAAGCCACCCTGGAGGAGATCCGGCAGGCGCTGGAGGCGCGCCGCGTCGAAGAAGCCATCGCCGCCCTGATCCGGCTGCGGCCGGCTGATCGGGCCGAAGCCTTTGCTGATCTGCCAGACGACGAGCAGGCGACCTTGCTCCCACGCCTCGACATCTCCTCGACGGCCGACCTGTTCGAAGAGCTGGAAGATGCCGAGGCGGCCGACGCCGCCGAGAGTCTCACGCCCGATCGCCTGGCCGACGTGCTCGACGAGATGGAGCCCGACGAAGCCGCCGACATCCTGGGCGATCTCTCTCCGTCGCGCGCGGCGCGCGCCCTGGCCGACATGGAAGATGCCGACGAGGTCATCCCGCTGTTGGGACACCCCGACGAATCGGCCGGCGGCCGGATGACCACCGACTACATCGCCCTGCGCCGCCACACCACGGCCTCCCAGGCCATCCAGTTTCTGCGCCAGGCCCTCGCCGACAGGGCCTCCCCCTATTACCTGTACGTCGTCGACCGTGATCGGAAACTGTTGGGCGTCGTCGGCCTGCGTGAGCTTGTCCTCGCCGCGCCGGATACCGTCGCCGAGTCGATGATGGCCCGCGATGTGGTTTACGTCAGCACCGACACCGACCAGGAGGAGGTCGCCCGGACGATGTCGCGCTATAGCCTGGCGGCTTTGCCCGTGGTCGATCCGCAAGGCGTGCTGCAAGGCGTTGTCACGCACGATGACGTGATTGACGTTTTGGAGGAAGAGACGACGGAGGACGCTCTCCATTTCGGCGCTATCGAAGCCGGGCCGATCAGCGACAAGCCTTACTGGTCACAACGAATCCGGGACGTGTTTCGGGCTCGCTTTGTCTGGCTGCTGCTTCTCTTCGCCGCCGAGACCCTCACCGGAAGCGTCCTGCGTTTGTACTCCCAGGAGCTGGAAGCCGTGCTGACCCTGTCCTTCTTCATCCCGTTGATCATCGGCACGGGCGGCAACGCCGGCAGTCAAACGGTGACGACCGTCATCCGCGCCTTGGCCCTGCAACAAATCGAACGCCGCGAGGCCATGCGCGTCCTGGCCCGCGAAGTGGGAACGGGGCTGCTCCTTGGTCTGGCGCTCGGGGCCGTCGCTTTCCTGCGAGTGCAACTCTGGGGGACAGGCCGTGAAATCGCGCTGATCGTCGGGGTCTCCATTCTCGCGGTGTGTCTGTGGGCCAATGTCGTCGGATCTCTGGTGCCCATCATGGCCGAGCGATTCGGCATCGACCCGACTGTGGTCTCGGCCCCGCTCCTTGCGACTTTGGTCGACGCTACCGGCCTCCTGATCTACCTTTCGATCGCCAGTTTCGTTCTGACCAACATCTAGGACTGGGAAGGCGAAGGTCGGCATTCCCGATCCACAACCTGCCCGGAAAACCAAGCCCTTCATAGAGCCCTGGCCAACCGAAAAGCACAGTCCATGAGGTCTGCGCCTACGTCTAAGTCATCACCGCGGCCCGAAACCCCGGAAGGCCCTTCGAAGACCCGGACGCGGGGAGCGCGACTCTGGCGATGGTTTTTCAGCCATCTCTACACGACACTCGCCTGGGCCTACGACGCCGTCGCGTGGCTCAGTTCGTTCGGCCGCTGGCCGTCCTGGAGGCGAACGGGATTCCGCTGGATCGTCCCCGGCCGAAGGCTGCTCGAAGTCGGATGCGGAACGGGCCACGTGTTGGTCGAGTCCTTGGCGCGCGGTGATCAGACGATCGCCGTGGACGCCTCGCCCCAGATGGCGCGGATCACGATGCGACGGTTGCGTCGGCGAGGGCGGCCGGCGGTCGTCGCCCGTGCGCAAGCGCGTGACCTTCCCTTCACCGGCGGCTTCTTCCACGCCGCGCTCTCGACCTTCCCCAGCGAATACATCTTCGACCCAGATGCGTTGGCCGAGCTCCATCGCATTCTGGCTCCCGGAGGCGCGCTGATCGTGGTCTTCTCCGCCCGCATCCTTCCCGTTTTCCTTTGGGATTGGCTTTCACGATGGGTTTACGACTTAGCCGGACAGGCGCCGCGCCCCGATCCAAGCTGGCTTGCGCCGTTCGAGGCCGCCGGCTTTTCCGCCCGCTTTGAGACCGTCGAGATTCCCGGTGCGTCCGTGTTTCACATTGTGGCGACGGCCTAGCAGTTGCGGAAGAAACCGGGTTTCTGCTAGAAACCCGGTTTCCGCTTCGACTCCTCGTGCTAGAATGCCACGATGAACGGCACAAGCGTCACCCGCCTTGGCGACCTGGTCCTCTTGATCGACTCAAAGAACAAGCCGTTCATCTTTCGACTTCAGCCAGGCCTCGAACTCCAGACTCATCGCGGGGTCATCCGCCATGACGATTTGGCCGGGGCCGCATGGGGTGCACGGATCTCCAGCCATTTGGGGGAGAGCTTCTTTCTCCTCAGTCCGACCCTTCACGACATCTTGCTCCACTTGCGGCGGCAGTCGCAAATCGTTTTCCCCAAGGAGCTTGGTTACATCCTGCTGCGCCTCTCGGTCGGATCGGGAGCGCGGGTGATCGAAGCCGGCACGGGCTCCGGCGCGCTGACCCTGGCCCTGGCCTGGGCGGTCGGGCCGGAGGGCCACGTGTACAGCTACGACCGCCGCGGGGACATGCAGTCACTCGCCCGCCGGAATTTGGAGGGCGTCGGCCTCGAGCGACGCGTCACGTTCCACGAGCAGCCGGTCGAAGACGGCTTCCGAGAGGCGGAGGTGGATGCCGTCTTCTTCGATCTGCCGGATCCTCACCTCGCCCTACCCCAGGTGCGGGCCGCGCTCCGGCCGGGCTCTCCCTTCGGGGCGATCCTGCCAACGATGAACCAGATCGCCTCGCTGCTGAGCGCGATGGAATCCAATGAGTTCGCCTTCGTCGAAGTCTGCGAGATCCTCCTTCGCTTCTACAAGACGATCCCACAACGACTGCGACCGCTCGACCGCATGGTTGCGCACACCGGCTATCTGGTCTTCGCCCGACCTCTGGCGGCAGGGTCGGCCCCCCCGACCTCGGCCGAGGCCGCTCATGAGGCCTGAGCCTGTTGGCGGCTCGCCTCGAACGCGATGAGCCTCGACCTCGCCCAGAGGTTGCGAGACGCGCTGGCAGACCGGACGCCGACGGTGGTGACGGAGTGGGCGGCCCGGCCGGCGGCCGTGTTGCTGCCGCTCCTGGAAGAGGGCGGTGAATGGCATCTGTTGTTCACCCTACGCACGAACAGCGTCGAGACGCACCGGGGTCAGGTGTCGTTTCCCGGCGGTGGTTTGGAGCCGGACGATGCCGATCCGGTGGCGGCGGCGCTACGCGAGGCGCATGAGGAGATCGGGCTTGCTCCCGGAGACGTCCAGGTGATCGGCAGAATGGACTCGCTGATGACCGTCACCCAGTATCTGATCACACCCGTGGTCGGGATCCTGCCTTGGCCCTATCCTCTGCAGCCGCACCCCAACGAGGTGGCCGCCGTTTTCCATATCCCCCTGGCGTGGCTGGCAGATCCGGCGAACCTGGAGACCCGACTCCGCGAGCCCATGGCCGGCGGACCGGCCGTCCCGGTCTTCACCTACCGGCCCTACCAGGGGCATATCCTGTGGGGCGCCTCTGCCCGGATCACGCTCGACCTGTTGCGGCTGGCTGGCCTGAGGCCGGCTTAAAGCCTCCCGGGAGCCTGGAAGCTCCCGGGAAGTCTGATGGACATCCGATCGAACCCGCTCAATCGTTCTTGGAGGTCGCCTTCGCTGCTGGCTTGGCGGCCGGTTTCGCACCCGGCTTGGCCTCGGCCCCTTCTTCGACTTCTTCTTCCTTCTTGCCGCGGCCGATGATCTCGGGCTCGGCTGGGACGGCGGACACCGGAGCCACCACTTCCTCGAGCTTCTCCTCGACTTGGTAGATGACCCGGGCCACAACCGCCTGGGGATCGCTGAGTACGCGCACGCCCTTGCCGAGGAAGAGATCCCCGACAGTGATCCGGGCATCCATCGTCGCCAACGGTTCGAGATCCACCGTTACGCGCGACGGCAAATCCGCCGGCAGGGCTTCGACGTCGATGGCGGAGATGCCGGTGACGAGGACCCCGCCGAAAGTCTTGACGGCCACAGCCTCCCCGATCAGTTCGATCGGCACCGTCGTCCGGATCGCGACGTCCAAGGCCACCTTCATCAAGTCGACATGGTCCAGCGTCCGTCGTATCGGATGACGCTGCAGCTCACGCACCAGGACCTTGTGCGTTTCTCCGTTCAGCTGAAGGTCGAGCAACGTCGAAGCGCTGGCGACCTCGAGGACGCGGGCAGCAGAACTGGCTTCCATCTCGATGGCGATTGGCTCAGTGCCGCGCCCGTAGAGGATCCCCGGCAGGCTTCCCGAGCGGCGAAGCGCGCCGACCTGCTTTCCCTTCATCTTGCGGGGTTGGGCCGATAGAACTCGATTCTCCATTTGATCTCTCCGGGGCGCCTCTCACCCGAGACCGGGTTACCCTCGCCCGATGGATTCCGGCGAGTGGCCGGTTTCGTGCCCTACTTCCGGCGGAACAACAGGCTTCCGCCGAGAAACACCAGCCCAATCGTGACGCCCGCCAGGATGCCGGCCACCGCCGCTCCGCGTGTATCGAGCACCGTGTCGACATCGCCGTGGACTTGGCGCGCCAACAAGACCAAAGTGCTGCTTTCCTCGAAGCTGGCGTTCTCCGCCACCGTCAGCACCACACGCGAGGCGTGCAACCGCGCATCCTGGGCGACGACGGCCCCGACGAAACTCTGCTCCGTCCCGACCTCGTCTCCGCGCGCCGCGACGATGACGGATTGCTGAGCGACGACGCTTTCGGCGTCGATCCGACCGGCGGCGCCCTGGCGGAGTTCGACCTCCGTCGCCAGGACCCGGTTGACGCCTCCCTGCTGGATGTGCACCGTGACCGCTTCGACGGTCTCCACCGTTCCGCCTTCTAAGTGGATGACTTCGGCCTCGACCGGCTCCAGGCCCTCCGTGTTCTCCAGATCGCTCATTCGTTCCTCGCCGTGGCTCTCTCTCGAAGACGCCGTTGTGGGTCGTAAGGGAGGCTCAGCATTCTAACCGGAGGCCAGCACCACGTCAAATGCAGAGGTGAGTGGTCGGTGGTCAGTGGTCAGTGATGGGGTCAGGAGTGTGGAGTGAACGATTGCGATTGGCGATTGGAGATTGGGGATTGGAGATTTGAGATTGGAGATTTGAGGTTGGAGTTTGGAGTTTGGAGACCGGAATTTGCGGGTCAGGATTCGAGACCAGCGATTGGCGATTGGTGTTGGAGCCAGGGAATAGGGTTCCGCTGACCGTTGACAGGACACCGGTCACAGCTTCCTTCTGACCACCTACCACTGACCACTGGCCACTGTTTGTAGATGTTAGAATGACCGATTGGCCTCTTCCCAGGAGCCGCGGTGCTGAAGCGCACGCTGCCATTCGCCATCGTGCTGGTACTCCTTGCCCTGCTGCGTCCTTCGGCGCTCGCCTCCGCTCAGGCGCCCGGATACGCCGAGATCCTCGCGCCCTCCAGCGGAGATCCTCTATCTGGATTGATCTCGATCGAAGGCACGGCGGATCATCCGGCGTTTGTCCGATACGACCTGGCCTTCGCCTACGACCCCAACCCGACGGACACCTGGTACGGCCTGGGAGAGCCCGTTCCCACGCGTGCGCAACAAACCACACTGGGTCTGTGGGACACCAAGGACATCAGCCCCGGGATGTATCAGCTTCGCCTACGAGTCCACCTCGAAAGTGGGGCCGTCTTGGAGGACACCGTCAGCGGACTCCGGATCGGGCTTCCGGCGCTGGCGCCAGTGTCGACCGCCAGGGCGGTCGCGCCGTCCGCGACGCCGCCCTCGGCAACGGAGGTCCCGAGTCCGACGCCAAGCGCGGCCGGGCCGGCTCCGGATCCGGTCGGCCTGGCGGTGGGCATTGGAGGCCTGACGGCGGCAGCGTTCCTCTTGATTCTGGCGTTGTACCTCCCATTGCGGCGCAACCTGGCCTCTTGGGCCGGCGCCGTGCGGATGCGCCGCGTCCTGCGCCAGGATCAACGTCGACGACGAACGGGAGGCGGCGGATGATCCCCGACGCCACGGCCCCCTACCTCTTCGTCGGGCTGGGCAACCCGGGACGGAAGTACCGCCTCAACCGGCACAATATCGGTTTCATGGTCCTAGATGCCCTGGCCAAAGAAATCGGCGCGAGCTTCACACGCCATCAGTCGCAGGCCCTGATTACCAAAGGCCGGCTGGACGGCTCCCGCGTGGTTCTAGCCAAGCCGCAAACGTTCATGAACCTCGCCGGTCCGTCGGTGGCCGCCTTGGCTCGCTATTACCGGGTGCCCCCGTCATCCCTGGTCGTGGTCTTCGACGATCTCGACCTTCCGCCTGGGAAGGTGCGCTTGCGGGGCGCTGGCAGTTCCGGCGGTCATCGGGGAATGGAGTCCGTCATCGCCTCCATCGGGGAGGACGCCATCCCGCGGTTGCGCTTGGGAATCGGCCGCCCGCCGGGACGGATGGACCCGGCCGACTACGTTCTGGAGGACTTCAGCGCCGACGAATTGGAGGATATCCGGTCCGGTGTCGATCGGGCAGTCGCATGCCTTCAGGAGTTCGTTCGCAACGGGGTTGATCGCGCCATGACGAAATTCAACCCGGCGCCCGAGTAGAGTGCCAGTGGATCTCTCGCCCCTGGCGGGCCGGCTGCGAGGAATCACTCCGTATCGCCGACTCCTTCGCGCTTTGCGTTCGCACACCCCGATTGGCGAGCCCCTGCGAATACCTCGTTCGGCACGCGGGCTCTTGGCGGCGGCCCTGGCGGAGGATCTGGGCAGAGCGGTCCTGCTTGTCACGCCTCGGCCGGACCGGTCACTCGCACTCCAGGACGAGATCGGGGCCTGGCAACCTTCGCTGCCGGTGCTCACCTTCGCCAGCCCGACACCGCTGTTCTACGAAACCGAGCCCTGGGGACGGCGGACGATCGATGAAAGGATCCGCGTTCTCTCGGACCTGGCCGTCGAGGACCGTTCGCCGGGGGCGCGCGTCATCCTTGTCGCCGCCCGGGGGCTGACGACGCGAACGCTTTCCCCCGGTCAGTTCCAGGCCCACACCCGGACCATTCATCGTGGCCAGGAGATCCGCTTCGAGGCGCTGGTGTCTTTCATCCTCGGTGCCGGGTACCGCCCGGAAACGCTGGTGCTCGAGCCAGGTCAGTTCAGCCGGCGGGGCGGGATTCTCGACGTGTGGCCGCCTTCCGAGGCGGCGCCGGCGCGTTTGGAGTTCTTCGGGGACGAAATCGAATCCATTCGACGATTCGACCCGACCGAGCAGCGCTCGCACGAAACGCTCGAGCAGCTCATCATGCCTCCGGCGCGCGAGGGCATCCCGGCCTTGATCCAGCAGGCCTGGAAGCGCTATCTGCCTGACGATCCGGCCGAGGCCGAAGCGCGCCTGGAGTTCCTCCTACCGATGATGTCGCCGGAGCCGGCGACGATTCTCGATTACCTTCCAGACGATTCGATCCTCTTGCTCGACGACGGCGCGGCCGTCGAGGAGGCGGTGAGCGAGTTGGAGGAGCAGGCGGTGGAACAGGCCCGCCTGTTGCGCGACTCCGGCTCCTGGCCCACCCGGAGTCCCGAGCCCTATTTGCCGCTGGACGAGCTGCGGGAGTCGTTCCGTGAACGGAGGGCGATCGACCTTGGCTTCCTGAGCGGAGCCGAGGACGTCCCCTCGGCTCTCGAAGATGTTTTCCAGGCGGGGCCGCGTTTTGCCGGCGAACTTCGCCGACTCGCCGATCACCTGCAAACCTTGCGAGTGGCCCACGAGTCGGCCGTCGTTGTCAGCCGGCAAGCCGACCGATTGGCCGAAGTCTGGTCGGCGGAAGCGGAGCCGGCCTCCGTTGTCGATGCGCTTCCCGAGCAGATCGAGGCCGGATCGGTCTTCTTCGTGCGCGGTTCGCTCACGGACGGATGGGTGTTGCAGGGACCGCGCGAACGTTTGCACCTGCTGACGGACGCGGAGGTCTTCGGCTGGGGGCGGCCTCAGCCTCGCATGCGACATACCCCGGCCGCGCGCGCGCCTGAGTCCTGGTTCGCCGACCTCAGCCCCGGCGACTGGGTGGTGCACGCCGATTTCGGGATCGGGCGGTACGTCGACCTGGTGGAACGCACGCTGGAAGGCGTCCGGCGCGAGTACCTGATGCTCGAGTACGCCGATGGCGGTCAGGTCTACGTGCCCATTCACCAATCGGACCGCGTCACGCGCTACGTGGGCGCCGATGGAGGGGCCGTGTCCCCCTCCCGCCTGGGGTCCGCCGAATGGGAACGGGCCAAAGGGGATGCTCGCCGGGCCGTCGAAGGTGTTGCCCAGGATCTGCTGGAGCTCTACGCCCGGCGGATGACGGCGCAGGGGTGGGCCTTCCCGAAGGACACGCCATGGCAAGGCGAGCTTGAGGCCTCCTTCCCCTACGAAGAGACCGACGACCAACGACTGGCGGTGCAAGCGGTCAAAGCCGACATGGAGCTCCCCCGCCCGATGGACCGCCTGATCTGCGGCGATGCCGGCTACGGTAAGACCGAAGTCGCGCTGCGGGCGGCGTTCAAGGCGGTCCTGGGAGGCAAGCAGGCCGCCGTTCTGGTCCCCACGACGGTGCTCGCCCAGCAACACACTCGGACCTTTCGGCAGCGGCTGGCGGCCTTCCCGGTGGAAGTGGAAATGCTCTCGCGCTTCCGCACACGGGCCGAGGTCGGACCGATCCTCGACCGGCTGGCCGAAGGCTCGGTCGACATCCTGATCGGAACTCACCGCCTGCTCCAACGCGACGTGGCCTTCAAAGACCTCGGGCTGTTGATCATCGATGAGGAACAGCGCTTCGGCGTCACCCACAAGGAATACCTCAAGCGAATGCGCACCGAAGTCGACGTGCTGACCCTGACCGCCACGCCGATCCCGCGGACGCTGTACATGGCTCTGACCGGCGCCCGCGACATCTCCACCATCAACACCCCTCCCGAAGAGCGCCTGCCGGTACGCACCCACGTCGGCGCGTACGACCCGCGCCTGATACGCCAGGCCGTGCTGCGCGAGCTCGATCGCGGCGGGCAGGTCTTTTTCGTTCACAACCGGGTGCAGACCATCCATGGATTCGAGCAGCGCCTGGCGCGCCTGCTGCCGGAGGCGCGTCTGGCCGTCGCGCACGGCCAGATGCCGGAGAACGAACTGGCCGACGTCATGGAGCGTTTCTCGGCGGGGGAGATCGATGTGCTGGTCAGCACGTCGATCATCGAGTCCGGTCTCGACATCCCCAATGCCAACACGCTGATCATCGATCGGGCGGACACCTTCGGCCTGGCCCAGCTCTACCAGCTGCGAGGCCGCGTCGGCCGCGGCGCGGCGCGCGGGCATGCCTACCTTTTCCGTCCGACCCGATCGCGCGCCGGAGACGATGGCCTGCGTCGTCTCGAGATCCTGGCCGAGCACACCGAGCTCGGGGCCGGTTTCACCATCGCCATGCAAGATCTGGAACTGCGCGGCGCCGGCGAAATCCTCGGCACGCGCCAGCATGGGCACATTGCCGCCATCGGGTTCCATCTCTACACACGCTTGTTGTCAGCGGCGGTTCGCCATCTGCGACAGTCATTCTCCGGGCCGCTTCCGCAAGCCGAAGGACTCCCGGTCGACGAGGATCCTCTGGGCGTGGAGATCGATCTCCCCTTAGCCACGGCGCTGCCGACGCACTACATCCCCGACCGCACCCTACGCCTACGCCTGTACCGGCGGTTGGCAGCCCTCCGCCGCGAGGGGGAACTCCTCGAGGTGCGTCGGGAGTTGGAGGACCGCTTTGGCCCGCCACCGACGGAGGTCGACAACCTGCTCTATCTCCTGCGCATGAAAATCCTCGTCGCCGAGGCCGGGGCCGATGGGGTCACCGTGGAGAACGGGCAGATTCACATCCACCTGCCGGGCGCCGACCAACGCTACCTTCCCGGCACTTTGGGCGCGGAGATACGTCGGAGCAAGAGGGGCCTGTGGATTCCCCGCGCCGGTCCGTGGCAGTCGAGACTCGAAGAGCTGCTAAGGACGCTCGCTCGGCCTTCCGCCGGCCGCGACTGAACGCGTAGCGCCCATCTCGTCGGCGCGTTCCCGCCGAACGAAGAATCGCTCGACGATCCAGTCGAAGGGCAGGCGCAACCTCCGGACCAGCCAGATGACGGGGCGCATCCTGCGAGGCAGGAGGAGGACCGCTCGCGGTCGTTCCGCTAGATCGGCGATGGCCTCGCCGACTTGGGCCGCAGACAGAACCAGGGGACGCGGCGTCCGGAGACCGGTTCGCCTGCGAGCGATCGAGGCCGCCGCCAGCGTCGTGTCCACCGTGCCGGGCAGGAACAGCGCCACGTGGATCCCCCAGATCCCGACCTCGCGGCGGAGAGCTTCGGCGAATCCCACCAGGCCGAACTTGGTGGCGGCGTAGATGCTGTAGGTCGGCATGGCGACCAGGCCGGCGAGCGAGCCCACCAGAAGGATCGTCCCCGCCCGCCGCTCGATCATCCGCGGCAGCACGGCCCGGGTGAGCAGAATCGTCCCCGTCAGATTGGTCTCGATCTGCCCGACAATTCCCTCCGCCGGATCCAACCGGTCGAGGAAATCCATGATCCCGACCCCGGCACTGGTGACGAGCAGATCGATGCCTCCGAAGGCGCGCATCATCTCCGCCACGGCCGCAAACACCTCGCTTTCGCGCCGGACATCGAAGGGGCGCGGGAGGAACCTCTGGCCAGGACGGCGGGCCTGGAGCTCAGCTTCCAGCGCGTGCAAGCGCCCCTCGTCGCGCCCCCCAAGAAACAGATCGTAACCACGGTCGGCAAGCGACCGAGCAGCGGCGGCCCCGATACCGGAGGATGCGCCGCTGATCAGAGCTGTTCGATGAGGACTGGTGCCGATGGGTGTCGCCTTCCTTCGCAGTCTCGCAGCCTGTGACAAGTGACCAGTTGCCAGTTGCCAGTGACAAGTGATGACGGATAACTGGTCACTGGGTCACTGGTCAGGGGTGACTGCTACTAGATCCCCGCACGAAGCAGCACCAGATGCGAGATGTAGGGCTGGTTGTCGACATACTCGACCCCCACCAGCCAGGTCGACCAGGCATACTCGCTCTCGGCCGAATCCGTAGGATTGTAGAGGGCGTAGTAGTTCAGATTCGTATATTCCGACGGCCAGCGCGCTTCGCGCAGGATCGGGCCCGTCACAGTCTGGTTGCAGGCGGCCACGACGTCGGGTTGGATCGCTTCGCTCAGGTGCGGCAGGACAATCTCTTTGAACGGCCCCTGGATGACGCCGCCACTGGGCTGAGTCCCCCAGTCCCGGGAATCGTCGCTCGTCAACAATTCGGAGAGCTGACCTGGTGCGTAGACGACTTCCGGGTCCCACCAGTCGAAACGAATCGCCAGCCCCCGACGCGGATCGACCAGCGCCTGCAGGCCGAGGGCGTCGCCCGCGGCCAGGCTCGTACGCAAGGACTCGATCAGCGGCGGCACGCGTGGGTCGGCGCAGAAGGCATCGGCCGGGACGTCCTGGGTGAGGTTGGCCGCGCTGACCCAGCCCGAGGTTCCAGTGGGCCCCGTGACTTCGACCCAGGTCGAGCTGCCGAGGTTGGTGGCGTTCCCTGTCAGCGTTACGCCCCGACGGTCGAACTCCAGTTCCCCCAGTTCTCCTCCGGAGACGCCCGCGACCTGGCGCATCGTCAGGGTCGAACCTTCGGGGATGCCGAAAACGGCATAGGGGAATTGGTAGCCAGGACCCGGAGTGAAGAAATAGATCGGCGTGCGGGTCACTCCGGCGGCGGCGGTCAGCGTCGAGGGGAGCAGAGCACCGCCCGGCACGATCGGAATCGTTCCGCGAGTGCAACTTGCGGCGCCCCCACCCACCAGGAAGAAAAGGGCCAGGATGCGGAAGAGGGGTGGATCGCTGCGAGCCCGTACGGCGTGGAATACCGTGCGCTTCATGCGAGTGCTGGAATCAGGCTGCGCCGCCCGTGTGCGCCGAGGTTCCGCCTCGCCGAGGTTTGGATGGCGCCAGCGCCAGGTCGAGGACGGCATCCATATGGCGCACCAGGCGGACGTTCATCTCGCGCTTCGCCTTGCTGGGCACTTCCACCAGGTCCTTGCGATTCTGAGCGGGGATGATGACCGTTTTCAACTTCAGCCGATAGGCCGCCAGCACTTTCTCCCGTACCCCGCCGATGGGCAGTACCCGGCCGCGCAGCGTGATCTCGCCGCTCATCCCGACTTCGCGCCGAACCGGACGGCGGGTCAGTGCGGAGGCCAACGCTGTCGCCATGGTGATGCCTGCGCTCGGGCCGTCCTTGGGGATGGCGCCTTCCGGGACGTGAATGTGGATGTCGGACTTCTCGAACACCTCCGGATCGACCCCTAATTGCCGGGCACGCGACTTGATATAGGAGACCGCCGCCTGTGCCGATTCCTGCATCACTTCTCCGACCTGACCCGTTACCTGCACCCCTCCCTTGCCTTCCACCAGAAGCACTTCGATGGCCATCGTTTCTCCGCCGTTCTCCGTCCAAGCCAGTCCGGTGGCGGCCCCGATCTGATCGCTCTTCTCGGCCTCGCGGGGATTGATCTCCGCCGGCCCGAGCAGGCGTCCCAGCATGGCGCGAGTCACCTCGGGGGAGAGCGGGCGGGCTTCCGCCTTGCGGCGCGCCGCCTTACGGCAGATGTTCCCGATGGATCGCTCGAGGTTGCGGACCCCGGCCTCCCAGGTGTAATCCCGGATGAGGGTCTGGATGATCTCTTCGCTGAACACCAGGTCGTCCGGGGTCAGCCCGTTCTGCTCCAGCTGGCGAGGGACGAGGAATCGCTCGGCGATGACGACTTTCTCTTCCTCGATATAGCCGGGGAACTCGATCACTTCGAGGCGGTCGAGCAGCGCCGGCGGGATGGAATTCAGCGTGTTGGCGGTGGTGATGAACAGAGCGCGCGACAGGTCGTAGGGAACTTCCAGATAATGATCGGAGAAGGCATTGTTCTGTTCCGGGTCGAGCACTTCCAGGAGGGCCGCCGCCGGGTCTCCGCGAAAATCGTTCCCGAGTTTGTCGATCTCATCGAGCATGATCAGCGGGTTGATCGTGGCGGCGCGCCGCATCGCCTGGAGAATCCGCCCGGGGAGGGCGCCGATGTAGGTGCGGCGATGGCCGCGGATTTCGGCTTCGTCGCGAATCCCTCCCAGCGACATCCGCACGAACTTCCTGCCCAGCGCTTCGGAAATGGATTTCCCCAGCGAGGTCTTGCCCGTTCCGGGCGGGCCCACGAAACACAGAATGGGTTGACGCTGCTTGCCGGCGGCCAGGCTGCGGACGGCGATGTACTCGAGGGTGCGCTCCTTGGCCTTCTTCAGCCCGTAGTGGCCACGGTTGAGGACGCGGCTGGCATGGGCGACCTCGAGATTGTCGGGGGTGGAAGCGGTCCACGGCAGCTCGATCAGCCAGTCGAGGTAGGTTCGAATGATGCCGACTTCAGGCGACATCGGCGGCATCTGGTTGAGGCGGGACACTTCTTTCAGCGCCCGCACCTGAATTTCTTCCGGCAGGCCGAGATGCGCGATGCGCTCGCGCAGCTCGCTCAACTCCTGAGCCCAGATGTCGGCCTCGCCCAACTCGGTCTGGATCGCTTTCATCTGTTCCCGCAGGTACATCTCGCGCTGCGACCGATCGACCTCGGTCTGGACCTTGTTGTGGATCTGGTCTTCCAGCTCGAGGACGTCGAGCTCGCGGCCGAGAAGGATGCTCATCCGTTGCAGCCGCGTGATGGGATCGAACGTCTCCAATACCGCCTGCCGCTCGGCCACGCTCAGGCTGAGGGCCGAGGCAATCAAATCGGCCAGCCAGCCCGGCTCTTCAATGTTGACGGCATAGACATAGGCTTCATCTGGCAGGGAGCGGTTGAGCTGCACACATTTCTCGAACAGGGTCAGAACCGCCCGCATGAGGGCCATCGTCTCTTTGGTGCGCACAATCGAATCGTCGACCGGACGGCCGCGCGCCCGCATATAGGCCCCACCCGGCAGGAATTCCAGGACCTGGATCCGCCGCCGCCCCTGGGTCAGCACCGAAGTCGTGCCATCGGGTAGCTGCATCAGGCGGCCGACAGCGATCTCGGTCCCCACAGCGTACAGATCTTCCGGGCTGGGAGTCTCGAGCTCTGGATCCATCTGGCCGACGGCGATCATGGTCTCTCGGGCACGGGCCGCGTCCTCGATCGCCGCCCGGGTCGGCTCATGCCCGACGAAGAGCGGCGTCACCATGTTTGGGTACAGCACGACATCCCTGAGCGGCAGGACGGCGCATTCGATCACGCCTTGGGCGTCGGCCTGCGCGTCGTCGACGTCGTAGAGCTCATCGGCCCGACGATTGATCGAATCGCCGTACTCGACCGGGAGGTGCGGCCAGCGCCCGATCAAGCCGCTCATCCCGCCACCTTCCTGGAAACGTCCAAGGGACTTCGCCGGGTCTCCCCGCACCCTTCTCTGAGGAGGTCGAACGAAGGGCACGGGCTCATCGGCTCGGTTCCCGCCCGGCCGCCGACCGGACGCGCTCCCAAGCCTCCAGGGCTTCGCCTGCGACAAACAAGCTTCCAGCGAAGGCGATGACCTCGCCCGGCCGGGCGCGGTCGAGCCCGCGGCGCAAAGCAGCCTCGACGGGAACCACCACCTCGCAACGTGCTCCCAACCCATGAGCGATCTCGGCGACCTCCTCGGGGTCGGCGGCCCGCGGGTGGACGGCTTGGGTGAGAACCAGACGCGAGACGCGCGGCAACAGTTCCTGAAGCATCCCTGGGATGTCTTTGTCGGACGAGGCGCCGAAGATCAGAGTGACCGGTTGCCCCGGGAAGTAGTCGTCGAGCGCCAGACGAAGTTTGAGCGCCGAGTCCCGGTTATGGGCCGAATCCACGACGACCACCGGTTCGAAGGAAACCACCTGGAACCGGCCGGGCCAGCGGACCCGCTCGAAGCCGCGGCGGATGGCCGCCTCCGGCACGGCCAGGCCACCGGAGCGAAGCACGCGCAGCGCGGCGTAGGCCACGGCGGCATTCACGACCTGGTGATGACCGAGCAGCGGGATGTCGTAGCGCGGCGGGGCCCACTCCTCCCCGCCTCCCGATTCCACAAAAGCATCCATCAAGGGCTGCTCATCGGACGGCCAGATGTACAGGCTCTGGCGCGTGAGGTCTCGCGCCCCGGGCGCGTACAGCCAGTCCCGTCCGACCTGCAGCAGCGGGGCGCCGAGCTCAGCGGCGACGCGGCTCACGACCAGCTCCGCTTCGCGCTGCTGCGGCGCCAGCACCACCGGCACTCCCGGCTTGATGATCCCGGCTTTCTCCGCGGCGATCTCCGACAGACGCTCGCCCAACAGGTGCGTGTGGTCGTACGAGAGGGATGTGACCACACACACCCGGGGTGTGAGGACGTTGGTGGCGTCGAGCCGACCGCCTAAGCCCACCTCGATGACAGCCACATCGACGGCGCGGCGGGCGAAATGAAGGAAGCCGACGGCGGTGACCAATTCAAAAGTCGTCAGGCCGGGCACCTCAGCCACGTGGGGTTTCATTTCCTCGACCAGGGCGGCCAGGTCCGGTTCCGGAATCTCTTCGCCATCGATTCGGATGCGCTCAGTAAAGCGGACCAAATGGGGCGAGGTGTACAGCCCCGTGCGATGCCCTGCGGCGAAAAGACTCGAGGCGATCAGCGAGGAGACCGAACCCTTGCCCTTGGTCCCCGCGATATGAACCGTCGGGTAGTCGAACTGCGGGTCGCCGAGGCGCCGCAGTAGCTCCCGCATACGCGCCAGGTCGAAGACCTCGGCCGAGTAGCGGTAGCTGCGCTCCAGGCTGTAGTCGACGAAGCTGTAGAGGTAGTCGAGGGATTCCTGGTAGGCTGGAGCGGGCATAGTCCCCTCATTCTAACATCGGCATGACGCCGGGCGGGACAGCGGTCAGTGGTCCGTGGTCGGTGGTCAGAAGGAAGCTGTAACCGGTGCGCGTTCGACGGTCAGGGGAACGCCATTCCCTGGCTCCAGCACGAATCACCCATTGCCGGCGGAGAATCCAGCCCCGGTCTCCAATCCCGAATCGCTTACTGCTAAGCCTCGTTCCACACACCCGGGCCTGATGTCTGGCCACTGACCACCGACCACGGACCACTGTGTTCTGGTCTGCTTGCGACACCCTTGGAATCGCGTTATGATTCGGGCATCCCCCTTCCGGAGAGGAGGTGAGTTCGGCCCAGGCTTTCCGTTCGACGCGTCACGTCCAATTCCCCGCTCTCCAACATCCTTTAGGAGGAAAGAAGAACCATGAGTAAGAGATCTCTGTTCCTGGCGGCGAGCCTGTTCGTCGCCGTGGCCATCGCCCTCGGGGCCTGCACCCCGGCCGCCACCGAGGCTCCCACCGCCGCCCCCGCCGAGCCGACGGCTGCACCGACAGAAGTCCCGATGCCGGCCATCGGTAGCCCCGAGCACCCGATCAAGGTGCTCTTCGTCCCCTCGGTTGACGCCAACGTCATCACCACCGGCGGCGAGGTCATGGCCAAGGCGCTGAACGAGGCCACCGGCCTGACTTTCGAAGTCAGCGTACCGACTTCGTATGCAGCGACGATTGAAGAAATGTGCGCCTCACCGACGGACACCATGGGCTTTATCCCCGGTCTCGGCTATGCACTGGCCAGTGAGCTGTGCGGTGTGGACGTCGCCTTCAAGGCCAATCGCTTCGGCTACGACGTCTACTGGGCGCAACTCCTCGTCCCGCGCGACAGCGATATCGACTCGATCGAGGACCTCGAAGGCTTGAAGTGGGGCTACGGCGACGTCGGCTCGACCTCCGGCTACATGGTCCCGCTGGTCATGTTCCAGGAAGCTGGTGTGACGCCGGGCGAGCAGGTCCAGACCGGTGGCCACAACCAGTCGGCCCAGGCGTTGTTCGACGGCGAGGTCGACTTCGCAACGACGTTCTACAGCCCGCCGACGGACATCGACTCAGGCGCGGCCGTCTTCGATCCGGCGGCTCCTGACATCCCTGACGACCTTGTTTCGAGCTGCGGCTTGAACGCCGATGGCAACCTGGTGTGCGGCAACCTGCGCGTCCGCGATGCCCGCGCCAACATCCGCGAGGCGGCTCCGGACGTGGTCCAGGCCGAGCGGATCCTGGCGATCTCACCCGACATCCCCAACGACACCTTGTCCTTCGGCCCGGACTTCCCGGCCGACCTGCGCGCCCAGATCGAATCCGCCCTGGTCGCCTACGCCGCCACGGAAGGATGGGGCGAGTCGATCGGGTCGCAAGACTTCTACAACTGGACCGGTCTCAGCCCGGCCACCGATGCGGAGTACGACTTCATCCGCGAGATGGTGGCTGCGGCCGGCTTCGACCTCGAGGACATCCGATAACCTGTTCCGGCAGTTGCTATGAGTCTGGCCCCGGGTGGAGAATCCCACCCGGGGCCAGACTCCCCCCCTCGACCTCCGGCGACCGCCGGCGGAGATGCGGACGGGCACTTCCCAACCGGCGATGCTGAGCATCCGCCACCTCTCCAAGACGTATGAAGGCGGCGTTCCCGCCCTGACCGACGTCTCCTTCGACGTCCCCGACGGCCAGTTCCTGGCGATCATCGGCCTGAGCGGCTCCGGCAAGTCAACCTTGCTGCGCTGCATCAATCGTCTGGTCGAGCCGACCTCGGGCCAGATCGTGTGGGACGGGGTCGACATCACCGCCGCCAGCCGCGATGAAACCCGCCGCATCCGACGCCAGATCGGCATGGTCTTCCAGCACTTCAATCTGGTGCACCGCTCGAGCGTTCTGACCAACGTGCTGGCCGGTCGGCTGGGGTACGTCACGCCGGCATGGAGTCTGGTCAATCACTTTCCGAAGGCCGACGTGGCCAAGGCTATGCACGAGTTGAATCGCGTCGGCATACCGGACAAAGCCCACAGCCGAGCGGACGAATTGAGCGGAGGCCAGCAGCAACGGGTCGGAGTCGCCCGAGCCCTGATGCAGGACCCACGGATGATCCTGGCCGACGAGCCGGTCGCCAGCCTGGATCCGGTGTTGGCCCACTCGATCATGCAGTACTTGGAGCTGATCAATCGCGAAGACAACGTGATGGTCCTGTGCAGCTTGCACTTCCTCGATCTGGTGCACCGTTACGCCGACCGGGCGATCGCTCTTAACGAAGGCCGGTTGGTGTTCGACGGAGCCCCCCAGGAAATCGACCACGCCCGCTTCAAAGCGATCTATGGCCAAGACGCCGAACGAGTCGGGTGATCGAGCACCCTCGCGACGTCTGGCGTCGCTAGGCCGGGGCCTGATCTACGCCGTTGCCGTCGCGGGCGGGATCTTGATCTACGCTTACGGCTTCCAGGTCACCCAGGTCAGCCTTGAGGAAGCTCGTTCGCCGAGCCGGCAGGAACGGCTGGTCAGGATCCTGCGCGCGCTGGCCGAGCCCGATTTGGTCGAATATGACGAGCAAGAGACGACGGCCGAAACATCGGTCTGGGTCCCCTGCCCGAAGACGCTCCCGGCGTTTGAGCCACCGTCCGGCACTCCAAGCCTAAGCCTCGAACCTCGATGTGGCGCCCCGGGAGAGCGAATTACAGCCGTCGGGAATGGCTTTCCGCCCGGGGCCGACGGGCGCGTCTACTTCGTCCCGCCCAACGGGATCCGTTTGAGCCAGGCTGAATTCCGAGCCGACACCGACGGAGCCTTTTCGGTCCCGATTCAACTTCCGGAGCGTGCCTCTCCCGAGGTGCAAACGGTCCTCGCCGCGTTCCAGCGGAATGTCGGCGCTCCCCGGCTTACTCGAAATGCCTACGACACCTGGGACAAGATCGTCGAAACCGTCTTCATGGCGCTGCTCGGCACGACGTTTGGCACGATGGTGGCGGTTCCCTTAAGCTTCCTGGCCGCGCGCAACCTGATGAAGGACATCACGGGAACCGTCGGTGGATTGGCCCTGATTGTGATGGCGCTTCCGGTGGGCGCCTTGTTAGGAGCCATCGTGTGGCGCGTCGCCCTGGCCGGCAGCGCCGCCGTGACCTCAAGTCCGTTTGCGACGGCGGTCGTGGCCTCCGCGTCGCTGGCTGTGGTGGCGCGTACCTTGCGTTGGGCCATGCCCAGCGAAGAGACTTCGACTCCTTCTCTTCGGATAAGGGCAGCGCGGATCGTCGCTTTGCTCGTCGCGTCCCTTCTCGGCCTGTTGGGGTCGGTTCTCGCTGCAAGGCTGATGTCCTATGTTGGCGACCAGTTGGCCGAGCTGCTTGGATTAGCGGCTTTTATCGGCACGTTCCTTGCCGACCTCGGAGACGTCCTCGAGTTGATTCTGGGGGCGGCGGCCGTCGGCGGCGTTGCCGTTGTCGTGGCCAGTCTTTCCGGAACCCTCGGGGCCAGGTTGCGGCCGAGGCTGCCTCCATCCGCTCGGAGGCCCTACGATCTCACTTTGAGTGCCCTGGCCGGCGCGGTCCTGGGGCTTCTGCTGGGCGCTTTCCTCGCATGGCTCTATCGCCTTGTGGACGTGCGCGTGACCGTGGTTGCGCCCGCCGCCGTAGGCGCCGTCGTCGGATTGCTCCTCGGATGGCGAGCGGGCACCGGGGACACCTTCCCGATCGGTCTGGTAGTCTATAACCTCACCCGCACCGTTCTCAACGTCTTGCGTGCCGTTGAACCCCTCATCATGGTTATTGTTGTCGCCGTCTGGGTAGGGATTGGCCCCTTCGCCGGGGTGTTGGCGCTGTCTCTGCACACGGTAGCCGCCCTCGGCAAGTTGTTCTCGGAGGACGTGGAGACGATCCAATCCGGCCCGCTCGAGGCGGTGACGGCAACGGGAGCGACACGCCTGCAGATGATCGTGTATGCCGTCGTACCGCAAATCGTTCCGACCTATGTCTCCCTGACGATGTACCGATGGGACATCAACGTCCGACTATCGACGATCATCGGTTTCGCCGGAGGCGGCGGGATCGGCTTCCTTCTCTCGCAGAACGCTAACTTGGGCAACTATCGGGCAGCCAGCGCACAAATCCTCGCCATCGCCCTGGTCGTCACAGCGATGGACTATCTCAGCACCTATCTCCGAGGGAAGGCGGTCTGATAAGGTCGCACCCCGCGAACGTGGAGCTTGCGGGGGTGGTTCTGCGGGGCGGTGATGTCCCTCGAGGGGATGTTATAATCCGCCAATCTTGCCGGCCGCCAATGAACGAGCCTGTCCTGGTCGTCAACGCGAACTTTGAACCGCTCAACGTGTGTAGCACGCGGCGGGCGCTCGGGCTCCTCCTGAACGGCAAGGCGGAGATGCTCGCCAACGGCCGCGGCTACGTCCACACCGTGCGGCTCTCGATCCCACGTCCGTCGGTCATCCGTCTCGACCGGATGATCAAGCGCCCCCGTCCCAAGGTCCGCCTGACCAAACGCGAGCTCTTCCGGCGCGACAACTTCACCTGCCAGTACTGCGGGCAGAGATCGGCGCGCCTGACCATCGACCATGTCGTTCCGCGCTACCGCGGCGGAGAACACCTTTGGTCCAATCTGGTCGCCGCCTGCCCGGCCTGCAACTTGCGAAAAGGAGGACGGACATTGGGGGAGGCCCACATGATCCTACAACGCCGGCCGTGGGAGCCACAGGCAACCACGGCCTACCTTTTCGGCCCGCTCATGGAAGCGAACCAGGAGTGGCGGCCGTACCTCGAAGGCTGGTAGGGCCGCGAGGAGATTCCCCGAGCACGCTTCGACTGCGCCCCGGCTTCCGGCCGGGGCTCCGCTGAGTGAGAAGGCCTCTTCCCCCAGACCGGGCCCGCCTCAAGCTCCCATCGGGGCGACAGCCCGGCCGGCCGAAGACTCCCCGAAGAGAGCGAGGGGGCGAAGGGCGACGCGGTAACAACTGGGAAGGTTAATCAAGGGGATGGAAGCCGCCCTGCGGTGTAGGTCCCCCGCGCATCGCGCTTAGCATCCCGAAGGGGAGGCGTTCCCCGCCCTCGGCGCTCTGCCCCCTGGGGGCGCCCGCCCTTGGCGCTCTGTAGAGAGCGAAGGGGCGTAGAGAGCGAGCGGCGAGCGAGGGGATCGCCGGAGCGGGGCCAAATCCTGATCGAAATCGATCGCTCGCCTAGGCAAGCGCACTATCAGCGAGAAGCCTCTTGGAATAGCGATTCCAAGAACGCCAACAGGCTGCCGGAGACAACTCCATGCCCTCCGGTGACGATCGGGATCTGGGCGGCCTCGATCGCCTTCGTCAATTGGCGCAGCGCCTCATCTTCCACGTCGTCCACCCATCCGAGGTCCGCCGCCATTCGGTCGCCGGCCTTCGGCCACTTGTCCGTGCGCTGCGCCATCCAGACCCGCGTGTCCCATACAACGGCCTTGACCATCGACTCCAACCGCTGGATGAAACCGGCCGGGCCCGAGGCCTCCAACATGTCGGCGATGAGCGAACGCACTTCTCCGCGCTCTTGCCGACCACTGGCGCGCATCCCCCGCTCTTCAGCATAGACCCGTGCCCAGACCTGAGTCCGGCGGTTCAGTTCGAGCCAGGCGTTTTCCGAGACTCGGCCAAGGAGTGCCACGGAGGCCGCCGGAGTCCGCAAGACGGCCGCCAGCCGTTCGACCTTTCGGCGAAGTTCCTCGGGGAAGGGATGGAGGGCCTGGCGGAGTTGAGAACCGAGGGCCGGGTGGCCGAGGATCAAGGCTAGATCGCTTGGCGTGTCAAAATCGGTCCGCGAGGCGGTCGTCGGTGGAGGCTCCTCGACGACGGCGCCGCTCTCTGCCTTGAGCACCCACCCCATGGAATTGTCCGTGGGCAGACGGTCGGCCAGGGGTACGAGACGCCGGGCGTCGCGGAGGATCGCCCAGTCCGTCGAATGCAGGTTGTTGACGAGGGCACCACCCGGAGGTAAGCCGCTCACCTGAGCTCGCCAGGACATCAGCAACTCGGCGCTCGCCAACGGCGCGCTCGCCCCCCCGAAGTAGGCAAGATGAGTGAAGCCGCGCTCCTCAACAAGGCGGGCGAGGGTGCGGCCAAAGTGAAACGGTTGCGGTCCCTCTGAAAGGGGAAGGGCCCCTAACGCCTGGAATCGGTCCCGATCGGCTTGTTCGGCGGCCACGATGGAACAGGGGCCGTATCCCGCCGTCCTCAGATTCTGGAGCAGGTCTTCGCCCGCCGCGGCGCGGGCGCCGGCGAGCCAGCGTTCCGCCCGAGTCGGGCCTGCCGCGGGCAGGAAGATGGCGATGGGGATAGCGCCGGCGTCCGACGGCACCGAGCCGACGGGTGTGGATCCCGAGATCAGGCCATCTCCGGTTCGATCAAGCCCAGATTGCCGTCACGACGCCGGTACAAGACATTGACCTGGCTGGTCGTGGAATTGAGGAAGAGGAAGAAATCCTCGTGGCCGAGGAGGTCCATCTGCTCGATGGCCTCTTGCTCGTCCATCGGGGTGAGCGGGAACCGCTTGCGCCGGACAATGGCCGGCCCCAATTCGCCGGTCTCGGGTTCGTTGGACGGGGAGTCCAACGCCACCGAGGCGGCCGATCGCCCATCCCCGCGGTTGCGCCAGTGCTTCCCCTTGTAGCGTTCAGCCTGCCGTTGGATCTTGTCGAGGGTAGTGTCGAAGGCGGCATAGATGTCGTCGGCCCGATTCTCGGCTCGCAGGAGCAACCCCTTCCCGCGCACGGTGACCTGAGCCACCTGGCGATCCCCGGCCGAGCGGGCGGACTTGCGGTGATTCAGGTCCACCTGGACCTCGCCGATCGTATCCAGGTAGTGGTCGAGCCGGGAGGCCTTCTTGGTCACATAGTCCCGCAGGCGATCGGTCAAATCGATGTTGTGGACGTTGATCTCGACGCGAACCGTCATGGCGCCTCCGTTCGATTCCGGGTGGAGATGGGAAACCTACGCACGCCCCATTGTGAGTCCGACCACACTCAGGGCGCCAGCCTGGGTCAGGGCATCGGCGCAAGCAGCCAGGGTGGCGCCGGTCGTGTGCACGTCATCGATGAGCAGAACCACATGACCGGCGACGAGAGACGGATCGGCTTGGAAGGCGCCGTCGACGTTGCCCGCACGGGCCTTTGGATCGAGGCCTACCTGGGACGCTGTTTCTCGGATCCTGGAAGCGGCAGAGCTGTAAAAGGGCAATCGCAGCGACTCGGAGAGGGCACGACCCAGCAGTTCGGCCTGATTATATCCCCGCTGCCGGAGGCGCCGGGGGCCAAGCGGTACGGCGGCGACGCACGAGGCATCCACCTCCGCCCGCTGATAGACGTCTCTCAACATGGCGGCGAAGGCTTCGATCAAGCGAGGGTCCGGCCGATACTTCAGATGGGTCAAAGCCCGATCGAGCGGCGCCTGATAGCGGGCCGCCGCCCATGCTCGGGCCGACGAGTCCGGACAAGGATGGCGGCGGATATTGGGAGCGATGGCCTGCCGGCAGGCCAGGCAGACCGGCGTGGGCACAAGGACGAGCCGCGCCTGACACGCCTCGCACCAGATTGCTCCGGGCGAGCCGCAGCCCACGCAGCGCGTCGGGAAGAGAAACTCGAGGGTTTCCTGCCGCAACCGGCGCCATACCGGCCAAGACGCGGCGGCAGCTTGTGAAGGCATCGCCAAGGGCCTTTCCCCCTCCTGCGGCCCGCGCCGTCGTGAGCTATCGTCCGAGCAGGATGCCACCCAGCGCGGATGTCAGCAAGAGAAGCGCCGCCGGTCCCAGGAGCACGATCAGGATCGACGGGAAGATCAAGAGGGCGATCGGGAAGATCATCTTGATCGGGGCCTTGTGCGCCTCTTCCTCGGCCATCTGCCGCCGGCGGACCCGCATCTGGTCCGATTGGATGCGCAAGACCTTGGCCAAACTGACGCCCAGCTGCTCGGATTGAATCACCGCCGCGACGAAACTCGTCAGCTCGGCAACCCCGGCGCGCTCGGCCATGTCGCGGAGTGCGTCCCGCCTGAGTTTCCCGAGGCGGATCTCCTGGATCACGCGGCCGAACTCGAGCGCCAGCTCGTTGTCCCACTTCTCCTGGACTTTCGCCATAGCGGCGTCGAAACCTAAACCGGCCTCGACGCAAATCGTCAGCAGGTCAAGCGCATCCGGCATGGCCCGGAAGACCCCCTTTTGGCGCCGGTTGACGCGGCTGGTCAGCCAGAGGTCGGGGAACATGAATCCCACCAGGAGGAAGACGACCGTCAGCATCAAACCCTGGCCCCAACTGCGGCCGGAGAGGGCGAACGTCAGCAAGATCATTCCGCCGAACAGGATCGCCAGGATGAAGCGCAGGGTCAAGAAGAAGGCCGGATCCATCCGCATCGGGTTGCCGGCCATCTCCATACGGCGGCGGGTGCTTTGCAGCGTCGCCTGAGGTGTAAAGCGCTGCGAGAGCTTGCCGACCCGGTTGAAGAAGGGCAGGATGACCCGCTCGTAGAACCCCTGGGAGAGTTCGATCTCCTCGAGGGTCATCGGCTCGTCTCGTACTCCGAACTCTGCCAGGCGGGACTGGATCGGATCGCGCGCCTCCGGCGCACGCATGCCCACGATGACCAGCACGGCGGCGATGATCAGCGCCAAGATCAGCAGGATGGCAACGGTTCCAAGCATCGTCTGCCCCTTTCGCCGTCCTAGATGTCGATCGCGACGAGCTTCTGCGTGATGTAGAAGCCGGAAGAAATCATCAGACCGGCCAGGATCAGCATCGGGATGCCGCATCGGGCCGTCTCGGGGTTGAAGAACTGCATGATGTAGGGCCGATTGACCAGATAGAGCAACAACACCAAGGCAATCGGCATGGCCGAGATGACCCAGGCGGTCGCTCGACCCTGGGCGGTGAGGGCGGCGATCTCGCCCTTGATGCGAACCCGCTCACGGATGGTGAAGGAGATCACATCCAGAATCTCGGCCAGATTGCCACCGACTTCGCGCTGGACGTTGACCGCCGTCACGCACAGGTCCAGGTCACCGCTGCTGATGCGCCGCAACAAGTGGTCGAGGGCTTGGTCCATCGCCAGACCAAGCTGCATTTCCTGGACGACCCGCCGAAATTCGTCGCAGATCGGTGGCGGCAGCTCGCGGCTGACGGCCTCCATCGCCTGCAGCGTCGAGTAACCGGCGCGCAGCCCGTTCACCATCAGGTTGAGCATGTCGCCCAGCTGGTTGTCGAACTTCTTCAGCCGGCTCTTTTCGGCGCGCTTGACATAGATACCCGGCAGGTAGGCGCCGATGATCCCCCCGATGACGGCGAAGGGGATCGACTGGCTGAGGACGTAACCCAGCCCGCCACACAACACGATCGACACCCCGATCACACCCAGGTATTCGGCCGGACGAAGCTTCAGATCCGCCCGTGCCAATCGCTTGGAAATACCGTCGAACAGATTCGAACCTTCGCCGACCCGATTGAAGTAATCCATCACGGGGCTGCGGCGCTCGGCCTTCTCGGTCGTCTGCTCCGCCACCGGACCGACCAAGCCACCGCTCTCGGCGTAGCGGCCGAGACGTTCCTCGACAACCGACCGGTTCCCCAGCACGGTCACGACCACGCCGACCAGAAGCAAGATCAGGCCCAGGCCGGCGCCCAGCCCCAGAATCACCGTGGACATCGTCTGCCTACCCTCCGATCCGCCGGGTGGTCGGGTCCGCGGAACCTACGGCCTGCGGTCGGACCCACCACTAGTAGCGAACCCGATCGCCGACGCCGAAGATGGACGCCGGCAAGTGAAGCCCGGAGGCCTCGATCTTGTCCATAAAGCGCGGGCGCAGGCCGGTCGGGCGCAACCGCCCGATCACCCGCCCCTGTTCGAAGCCCGTCTGCTCGAAAATGAAGATGTCGGTCATGGTGATCACGTCGCCTTCCATGCCCTGGATCTCGGCGATGTGGGTCACCTTGCGGGTCCCGTCGCGCAGGCGTTCCAGATGGACCACCAGCTCGAGGGCGGAGGCGATCTGTTCACGGATGGCGCGGATCGGGAGCTCCATCCCGGCCATCAGCGTCATGGTCTCGATGCGCGAGAGAGTATCGCGCGGGCTGTTGGAGTGGGCTGTGGTCATCGAGCCGTCGTGGCCGGTGTTCATCGCCTGGAGCATATCCAGCGCGGCCTCGTCGCGGATCTCGCCGACGATGATGCGGTCGGGTCGCATTCGGAGGGAGTTGACCACCAGGTTCTGGATCGTCACTTCGCCCCGGCCCTCGATATTGGGCGGGCGCGATTCGAGCGTGACGACGTGCTCCTGCCGCAGTTGGAGTTCGGCGGCGTTCTCGATCGTAATGATTCGCTCGTCGGGCGGGATGTACTGCGACAGGACGTTGAGCATCGTCGTCTTGCCCGAGCCGGTGCCGCCGGAAATGATGGCGTTGATCCGCGAGATGACACAGGCCTTGAGGAACTCGACCGACTCGGCGGTGATCGTGCCGTACTCGATCAACTGTTCGACGGTGATCGGGTTGCGCGCAAACTTCCGGATCGTGAGCACCGGGCCCACCAGCGAGATCGGCGGGATGACGGCGTTGACGCGCGAGCCGTCCGGCAGGCGGGCGTCGACGTAGGGACTGGCCTCATCGATGCGGCGGCCCAGCGGCGAAACGATGCGATCGATGATCCGCATCAGATGGTCGTCGCTCTCGAACGCCGCCGGCTCGCGGTTGATCTTGCCGCGCCGCTCGATGTAGATGTTGCGGCCGCCGTTGACCATGATCTCGGTGATGGTGTCGTCGGAGAGAAGCGCCTCGATCGGCCCCAGTCCGAGGATTTCGGCGACGATCTGCTCGAACAAGCGCCGACGCTCCGGCCGCGACAGGACGATCTTCTCCTCGGCCAGGATCGTCTCGAACAGCTCTTCGATCGTCCGGCGCACGTCGGCGGTCTGGCTGACGTCCATCGACGGATCGAGCTCGGCCAGCAGCTTGTTCTGCACGCGCGACTTGAGGCCGAGGTACGGGTCGCGCTGGTCGCCTCCCGGCGCCGACACGCGCCGGGTCGACAACCCGCTCATGCGGGCCGTGCCGGCCGTCGGCGAGGCGGCCGGCGGCGCCGGTGCGGCCGCGGCCCCAGCGCCGCTGACTTCGCGCGGCGGGGCCGGCACCGGTGGCTGGGTATTACCCTGTTCGATGCGCTTTAGCAGCGACACGCCCGTTCCTCCTCACCCGATCCGCCGGTCACCTGCGCAACAGCCGCGGGCGCTCCGGTTCGCGTTCCTCTACCTCTTCCGCCGTGTTCGTCGCGAGCAGACGCTGCTTCAACGTCGCCAGCAGGTCGAGCAGGCTGCGCCCGAGCGGTCGGGTCCGGTCGGTGAGCAGCAGCGGCACGCCGCGGTTCATCGCCGCCGAAAAGGTCTTCTCGTCCGCCGGGATTTCACCTTCGACCGGCCGCTTGAGGTTCTCGGCCACGGCCTCGGACGTGATGCCGGTCTTGCGGTCCATCTTGTTGATCACAAAAAAGACTCGATCGCGGGGGAAATCCAGGGCCGCCAGAAGGTCGAAGACCAGGCGAGCGTCCTTGATGGCCGGGATGTCGGGTGTGGCCACGACCATCAACAAGTCGGCATTGTCGAGCACCGCCAGGGTCACGTCATCCATCGCCTTGTGGGTATCGACCACGACGTAGATGAAGTGCGCCTTGAGGTACTGAATGACCTTGCGCACCTGGTCCGGTGTCACCTCGTCGGCATGCTCCGGGCGAGGCGGGGCGGCCAGGATCCGCAATCCTCCATCCAACTTCATCAAGACCTCCTCGGCCAGCTCGGCGTCGATGTCCTCGGCGCGCGACGCCAGATCGAGGAAGGAATTCTTGACCTGCAGGTTCAGGAAGACCGAAACGTCGCCGAATTGCAGGTTGGAGTCGACCAACACGGTCGGCGTCTCATCGGTGTTGAGCCCGATCGCCATGTTGGTGGCCAGTGTGGTGCAGCCGACCCCGCCCTTCGGGCTGTAGACGACGATCACTTTGCCCACGCGCTGCACCGGGGCCCAGCCGGTCATCGGACCGGTCTGCGCCGGCGCCCGCTGCTTATCCTCCACCTTGCGCTCTTCGTGGGCGCGCCGCCCCCAGCGACGGACCGAGGAGATCAGCTCGTCGCCCGAGGGCGGCTTGGCGATGAAATCGCGGGCCCCGGCGCGCATCGACTGCCGCAGGTAATCGGCGTCGCTCTGCACCGAGAGCATGATGATCTGCGCGTGGCGGACCTCGCGCACCATCGCCTCGGTGACCTCGATGCCGTCCATGTCGGGCAAGTTGATGTCCATCAGGACGACATCCGGCTGCGTGTCGCGCGCCATCTGCAGTGCTTCTTCGCCCGTGCGGGCGGCGCCGACGACCTCGATGTCGGACTCAAATTGAAGCAGCTTGCGCAGGTTCTCGCGCGTCTCAGCGATGTCGTCGACGATCAGCAAACGGACGGTGTCGCCTGGCGCCTCGGCCATCCCGATCCTCTGCCGCGCCCGCCGGCTACGGCCCCGTCGAGGTCGCGGGGTCGTTGGGCAAGACGGGCACCACGAACTCGTCGTTTCTCGGCTCCAGGCCGTAGGGTTGCTTGGCCGGAACCGTGATGTCGTAGTTCTCGATCAGGTATTGCAGGGTCACACTGGCGGTGACGTCGGCGGAGGTATCCCCGGGGGCGCGCAGGGTCAGCACCAGGTCGACGCCGGACTTGACGGCCCAGTTGAGCGCCAGCGCATCCTGCGGAGTGACGATCAGAGTCACAATGTCCGGCCGAACGATCACCGGGCCGGTGGCCGCTTGTTGCCCCTGGGCGCCCTGCGCCGGCGGAGCGCCGGCGGTCTGGGCGGCCGACAGGGAGGCGTTGGCCGCAGCCTCTTCTTCCGCCTCGAGGGTGAAGGTGCCGACATGCAGCACCGTGGCGTAGTCGATCAGCCGCTGGCTCACCAGTCGCGGCCGTTGCGGTTCTTGCGGCTTGGCGTAGAGCGGCTGCTGGGAGACTTCCTCGGTCACCAGCTTGCCGAACGGGGGCGCCACCGGGTTGATGCAGTCCGTGCCCGTGTCGCCTTGCTTGGTTTCGGTGCAGATAAAAGCCGTTAGATTCTCACCTTCGGTGCCGAGCATGATCAGGGTGTCGTTCGGTTCCCGGGACTGGAAGTCGCGGTCGAGGTCAACGAGCAGCAAGGTCGCCAGAACGTCGACCTTGTCTCCGGGCCGCAGGGCATACGCCACCGACGACAGGCGGGTAATCGGGACGGCGATGGCCGTCATGCCGCGGGGGATGGCGATGGCCGCGTCTGAGCCGCCTTCGAGAACCGTGCCCGGCTCCTTAGTGATCATGTTTTCCGTAATCGGCAAGCCGCGGGCTATCTCCTGACGCGCCCAGAAGCCGACCGCCTGACCGGGATCGGTCAACATCGTCTCGACAATCGAGTCGGCGGGGAACGGGACGGGGTCGGCAAGATGCTCCCGCGTGATCAGTCCCCCCCGAGGGATATCCTGTGCCGCGACGACGATGAAGCCAATGTCCGGAGCGACCGGCGTCCCTTCGGTTGGACGCGGCGTCCTAATCGGCCCCGAGACAAGGTAGCCGACGACGACACATAAGATCAGGATCAGGGCCACCACGATCAGGATTCGGCCGCGGCGCATAACGCCTCCTTCGGCGACGTGCAGATTTCGGTCGGCTCCGGCTTAGGGCCGGAATGATACCGTGTACACAATAATTGTCAAGCGGACACCCCGCTCGTGCGCCGGAAGCCGGTTCTAGGACAAACGGAGCCCTATCTTGGATAGGGCTCCGGTTCGGCCTGGGTGGCCAGGGTGGTCCGCCACCCATCGGCGGGCACCACCTAGATGGCGCTCACAATGTTGCTGAACACGTTGCCGATGGCTGGGCCGAGCAAGGCCAGAATCACGATGACGACAACTGCGACCAAGACGAGGATCAACGCATACTCGACCAAGCCCTGACCACGCTCTTTCGGGGCGTACAGCATACCGTTCACCTCCTTTCCAACATCGGGTGACGTTCCTCTTCTACAAGGCCCTCCCATTATAGGAACCGGCGCAAGACCCGAACAATAGGACCTCGGTCCGCTGAACCCCCGTAGGACCTTGCAGTCGCCTTACGAGCGGGTCGGGACGATGACGACAATCCGAGAACCGCGGGTGCCGTCGGAGTCGAACTCGATCGAGCCGCCGGCCTGCATGACGCGGTCCCGCAAGGCCAGCAAACCCCGCCCTTCGCCGTCCTTGGCCTGCAGGCTCTCGGGGTTGAAGCCGCGCCCGTTGTCTTCCACCGTGGCTCGAACCTGTGACTCGTCCATGTCGATGGTCACCTTGACCTGGGTGGCCTGGGCATACTCGCGCACGTTCCCCAGCAGCTCCTGGACCGCCCGGAACATCAGCACCTCCAGGTGGGACTCGAGGCGCCGCTCCGGGCTGGTGACCATCAGGGTGAGGTTGAGGCCGGTCTTGTCTTTGAAGGCTTCGGTGTAGCGTCGAATCGTCGGAACCAGGCCGAGGTCATCCAGCATCATCGGCCGCAGATCAAAAATGTAGTCCCGCACTGCCGAGAAGGTCGTGGCGGCGGCGGCCTTCAGGCTCGACAATTCCTCCCGCGCCTTCTCCTGATCGCTGTCGAACAGGCGCAGGGCGATCTCCGTCTGCAAGATGAAGTTCGAAAGGGACTGCGCCGGGCCGTCGTGGATCTGCCGGGAGATCTTGCGGCGCTCCTCTTCCTGGGCCTGGATCAGCTGCTCCAACGATTCAGTGCGGGAGGGCGGCGCCGCTCGGCCGACCACCTCGGCGCCGCCCTCCAGGAGTTGAAGGGTCTTGGCCAAGTAGTCGGCATAGCGCTTCAAGTTCACCTGATCGCTTTGAAGCTTCTCCAGCTGCCCGCGCATGGTGAAGAGGCGCTGCTGCCCGTCCTGGGCCGCCTCATAGGCGGTTCGGATATCCTCGCGCGGAACGGTGTCGAAATTGGAGTGGATCTGGTGCAATTGGGCGGTGATGATGGCGTTGCGTTGTACGAGCTTGTCGACCTCCCCCTGGCTCTGCTCGACCAGCAGCGAAATCTCCTTGGCCTGGTTGCGCACCTGCGTCAGTTCGTCCCGCGACGTCTCGAGGAACTCTTCTATGGGGCCGGTTTCTGCGGCGGTCTTGACCTCGGCGCGGGCAGCAGGGCTCATTTGCGCGTGTCCTGCAGGCGGACCCAGCCATGGCGCAGGGCATAGACCGCGGCTTGCGTACGGTCCTCGACATCCAGCTTGTGCAGGA
The DNA here is from genome assembly GCA_035281845.1 of Anaerolineales bacterium. GTDB lineage: Bacteria > Chloroflexota > Anaerolineae > Anaerolineales > E44-bin32 > DATEVL01. The sequence goes on from DATEVL010000051.1 coordinate 36,767, forward strand.
TGGCCGTCATGTGATTCTTCACCGTCTGGTGGCTGATACCCAGGCGAGAGGCGATTTCCTTGTTGCTCAGGCCCCGCGTGACGTACTGCAGGATCTCCATTTCGCGCGGCGACAGCGGGGCATAGGCCTCGACGTCTCCTTCCAGGTGCGGCCGCCGGTGACTCTCCACCCCGCGCGACAGCCATTGTTGCAGGCCGGATTCGTCGTAGACCTGATCGCCAACGACGTAGAAGCCTCGCGCCACCTGGCGGATCACGTCCAGCAGTTTCCCGGCATCGATATCCTTCGAGCAGTAGGCGGCGGCCCCGGCGCTGAAGGCGTGGAAGACTTGCTGCTCGTCGTCGTAGGCCGTCAGCAGGACGATCGAGGCGCCCAAGCGCTCGCCGCTCACCTGCCGGGTGACCTGGATCCCATTCATCATCGGAAGGTTGACGTCGATCAGGGCGACGGTCGGGCGGTGCTGCCGGACCAGATCGAGTGCCTGATCTCCGCTCGTTCCTTCGCCAACGACCTGCATCTCTTCCTCGGCGTCGATAACGTTGCGCAGCCCCTCCCGAAAGAGGGGATGATCATCGACGATCAGGACCGAGATCGCGCTCATCGGCAACCGCGTTTCCGGGAGATCACGGCGAGTATAGCATACAGCTTTCAGGCCGGGCAACCGGCGGGGACGGCCAACGATAGATCCGCATGTTCTCACCCCCCTGCTGCGGGCTGAAGCGGCCGTCGGAAGCTTGCACGAGATTGGCGCAAGCCGTCAGGGCCGGATACCAGGAGGGGAACGTCATCAGGTAATCCGCACCGCGTTGGTCCAACAAGTCGGCCAGGGCTGCCTCGTTTCGTAGCATGGGAATGACGTCGGCGTCGGCCAACCCCGCCAGGTCGAGCACACGCCGGCCGCCAAAGTAGCCGAGGGCTCCGATGTCGTGCGCCGCGATCAGGTCGTCCGCCTCGGTATGCGTGGAAATCCAACGGGCAGCATCGACCATCTCGCTTTCGATGACGGCGACATCCTGGGCGTAGGCCCGCGCGCCGAGGACGACGAAGGCGAGCGTGGCGGCGACCACCGCCGCCGCCCAAGCTCGCACCAGGAGGCGGGCCGGCGAGCGCCTCGCCTGCATCGTCGCCAGGTAGATCCCCTCCCAGCCCAAGACCACAACCACGAGCAGGACCGGGATCTGGTAGCGGCCGTGCTGATACGTCACCGGCAGACGCGCGGCGTAGATCCCCAGGTAGAGCAGCGCCCACAGGATCGGCGAGAGCGAAGCCCAGCGGCGCCGGCGGACAGCGACCGCCCCCGCCACCGCGATTCCAGGAAGGAGGAGGATGCCGGGACCGATGAACGGCGCGCCGGTCACCCGCAGGAAGCGCCACGCGATCGGCTGATCGCGGAGCACGGCGTATTCTGTCTGCTTGGCGTAGAAGGTACTCGGCCAGAACGTGCCCGCCGTCTGCAAGTTGAAGAGAAGGTAGGGTATCAGCGTCACCGCCACCCCGGCCAGCAACCGCGCGGCGCCGGACAGCCGGTCCTGCGCGGATCTCTCCGGCGCCGTCAGGAGGGCGATCAGTGGGACGATCCCCAATGTGATCGCGTCCGGGCGAATCCACGTCCCCAGGCCAATCAATAGCCCGACCGCACCTGGCCGCCAGATCGGCAGTTCGCTGAGAAGCATCACCGCCGCCGCCAGCGCGAGCAGCAGGATGACTTCCATGCCGGATGCAGCAGACCACAACAGATGCCACTCCAGTACGAAGGTCAACCCGACCACGAGCAGCCAGTTGTTCGGGGCGGCGGTGCGGCGGCGGAACCAGGAGGCGGCAGCCGCCGTCGACGCCGCCAG